>JAGVQG010000024.1 GCA_020051845.1 archaeon
CAACGGGTTATAGTGCTTATGGCGATTTTGTGCTTGTGCAATCAAATGCCAAAGATGGCGATCCGAGAGGTGCTGGGACCGCAAGGTTCTACATTTCCCCAACAGGCAACGTAGGGATAGGGACGACGAGTCCTCTCGCCATCCTGCAAACTGATACCGCGAGTATTCCTACGAACAGCGGCTATCTAACATTTGGCGATCCATTTTTCACTTCTAATGATTCTGCAGCAGCTAATAAGGGTGGAAGTGTATCCTTTGGAGGATATTTCAGTGGAACTAACAAAGCTGTTTATGCAAGGATTCAAGGTAAACAGACAACCGTTGCAGGCGACCCATCAGGATATCTTGCGTTCGAAACAGATTATTATAACGGAAGTGCATATATTTTGAGTGAGAAAATGAGAATCACAAACGGCGGCAACGTCGGCATCGGGACGACGAGCCCTTCATCGTTGGGTTCTGGTGGCACTTTGACAACATTCAATGTCCATAAGGCAGGTGGTTATGGACAGTTGAGCCTCAGTAGTGATTTGAATGCGAATAACAATCAAATTGCCGAGATTAGCTTCGGCACTACGAGCGCCACGCCGACAGAGAAGCGTATCGCACAAATTGTTGCTGTGGAAGGAACAATAAATGGAGCCATAACGCCAGGCACGCTGGAGTTCACGACGCAAAACAACATGGGCACTCTTGCAGAACGCATGAGGATAACGCCAGACGGCAACGTCGGCATCGGGACGACGAGCCCAGGTTCCGCATTGCATGTAAAGGGTACAATAACCTTCGAAAACAATTACCCATTCAGATTATACCAGACGTCATATACTCATGCCAGCACGTTCAAATCATGCAACACGGTTTGCAGTGACAGTGGGACCGGAAATGTCTGTCTGAACGGCTACAAGCCAGGAGCGGGAGCGTATGGCTGCGCTATCGCGAACGATGCATCTTGGAACACCATTTATTGTGCGTGCATCGGTGCGAATGGAGGTTAATACCTCGCGTTCTTCATCTCCGCCCGTCGGAGCCAATATAGCAATCTTTATATACCCCCTCCTAGTTCCAAAAGATTCAGTCGATATACGTAAAGTCTGTCGACGAGGGTGAAGGAAGGGAGTCTTCCTTCGTCCGCCGGTTCGCCGGCATATCAACTCCAAGGTCACTCGCTCACTATCGAAAGATAGCAGGTCCGGTACAAAAGCCCGGGCCGTTCTAGAGAGGCTTACACTCATACAACATGAGCAGTCCACTTGAATGTGGATTGTGATGGAAAGAGCAAATGCAAATCAAGCTAAGTGCTAATTTAAAAGTTTCAAATTGATGCGACCAAAGAAAAGCAATTCTTAGAATTACCTGTTTATCCTGCAGGAGGTTGCTGCTATGAGAATTCCGATTAGACATGCAAGTCAGAGGGTCAAACCTCGGCAAACTGCTCAGTAACACGTCGACAACGTACCCTTATGCCTGGGATAACCTTGGGAAACTGAGGATAATACCGGATAGGAGTGGGAAACTGGAATGTTCCCACACCCAAAGCTACGGCACATAAGGATCGGTCGGCGGCGGATTAGGTCGTTGGCGGTGTAACGGACCACCAAGCCGAAGATCCGTAAGGGCCATGAAAGTGGTTGCCCTGAGAGGGAAACTGAGACACAGTTCCCAGCCCTACGGGGTGCAGCAGTCGGGAAAACTTCGCAATGCACGTAAGTGTGACGAGGGAATTCTCAGTGCTTAGGTTATACCTAGGCTTTTGCCAAGAGCAAGAATCTTGGCGAATAAGTGGTGGGCAAGACTGGTGCCAGCCGCCGCGGTAACCCCAGCGCCACAAGTGGGAATCGCTTTTATTGGGTCTAAAGCATCCGTAGCCGGTCTGTTAAATGTTCTGTGAAATCGTGGGGCTCAACTTCACGACGTGCAGAGCACACTGACAGACTTGGGACCAGGAAAGGTATTCGGTATTCCAGGGGGAGCGGTAAAATGTGATAATCCTTGGAGGACCACCAATGGCGAAGGCAGAATACTAGAATGGATCCGACGGTGAGGGATGAAAGCTAGGGGAGCGATCCGGATTAGATACCCGAGTAGTCCTAGCCGTAAACGCTGTCAGCCAGATGTTGCACAATCCTCGAGATTGTGCAGTGTCGAAATGAAGATGTTAAGCTGACCACCTGGGGAGTAAGGTCGCAAGACTGAAACTTAAAGGAATTGGCGGGGGAGCATTACCCGGGGTGCGGCGTGCGGTTCAATCGAATTCAACGCCGAGAACCTCACCAGGGGCGACGGCAGGATGATACTCAGTCTGAAGGGCTTAGTGGACGAGCCGAGAGGAGGTGCATGGCCGGCGTCAGCTCGTGCCGTGAGGTGTCCTGTTAAGTCAGGCAACGAGCGAGACCTGTATTTTTAGTTGCTCACGGGCCCGCAAGGGTGACCGCGCACACTATGAAGACTGCCTTGGAAACAAGGAGGAAGGTGCAGGCAACGCTAGGTCCGTATGCCCCGAATCTCCTGGGCTACACGCGCGCAACAATGATACGGACAATGGGATGCAACACCGAAAGGTGAAGCCAAACCTCGAAACCGTATCCAAGTTCGGATTGAGGGCTGCAACTCGCCCTCATGACGTCGGAATCCCTAGTAATCGGAGTTTAGCATATTCCGGTGAATATGTCCCTGCTCCTTGCACACACCGCCCGTCAAACCAACCGAGTCGGGTGTCGGTGAGTCCATGCTTTCTGGTGTGGCCGAATCGACGCTTGGTGAGGTGGGTTAAGTCGTCACAAGGTATCCGTAGGGGAACCTGCGGATGGATCACCTCCTATTTTTTTCATGACAATTTCACACTAAGCGGTCATGAAGACATTTGTTCTTTCCATCTTTTATTATCACTGGGGCCGTAGCTCAACGGTAGAGCGTCCGCTTTGCAAGCGGAAGGCTTCGGGTTCGAAAACGTCGGACTAAACGGCTTCGGACGTCACGTCCGATGTCGAATGTCCCGACGGCTCCAGATAATACTCACAACGGTTTGCTTTACCGCAAACCATCAATGCTGAGATACAAAAAAACGCGAAAGCGTTTTTTGTATTCGAAACGGAGAAATCCGTTTCGAAATACGTGTGCGACCGTACGGTTCGCATATGCGATGGGTCAAAATAGGCGGGGGTTGATCTCTCCCGCGTGCTGTGTACTTGAAAATCGGGTACACACGCCGACAAGGAATCGCGATGATTCCGTTATTGGATTTCCGTCCAATACTTCACGTCGGTGCTAAAGTCACACTTCTATTGATGCGACCATGTAAGGGCGTAATAATAACATTAGAGAGATAGCTACAGAGAATTAATACAAAGATCCAAACTCTTAGATGGAGGACTTGGCTTGAGACGCCGATGAAGGAAGTGACTAACAGCTTTATGCTCCGGCGACCCGTATGTAGGGGCTGAACCGGAGATTTCCGAATGCGACTTCGCTTTAGGACCGAAAGGTCAGGGAACGCGGGGGATTGAAACGTCTTAGTACCCGCAGGAAAAGATACCAACAGGTATGCGGTAAGTAAGGGCGACTGAAAACCGTACACGGCAAACTGAATCCGGCATAGAAATGTGTTGGAGATGTGGTGTTGTTGGACCTTCTTTTAGTCTTCGCTTGTCGACGAGAAAATGCCTGGAAAGGCGTGCCATAGAGGGTGATAGCCCCGTATTGGAAGACAGGACAGATGTGAAGGTATCCAGAGTACTGCACCTCGGATATGGTGTGGGAAGCTAGCAGGCATCAACTGCTAACCGTAAATACGTCTCAAGACCGATAGCGTATAGTACCGCGAGGGAACGTTGAAAAGAACCCGTAACAGGGAGTTCAAAGAGCCTGAAATCTAAGAGTGTTAGTTTGTTGCGGCCTTTAGGGGTTGCAACATACGTTTGGAATAACGAGCCATGGAGTATACACATGTGGCAAGGGTAAGCGTCCACGACGCGCACCCGTAGGGAAACCAAGAACCCCGCAGGTAACGAGGGGGCCGGTTCCACAGAGCCGACAGTCACATGCGTACAACCCGAAACCGCTCGATCTAATCCTGTGCAAGATGAAGCGGGGGTAAAACCTCGTGGAGGTCTGAAGCAGTTCTGCGTGCATACGTTTGTGTGACACAGGATTAGGGGTGAAAAGCCAATCGAGAGCGGTGATAGCTGGTTCCTGCCGAAGTTGGCCTAAGTCAAGCCTCGGACGAGAATGCGTGAGAGGTAGAGACACGGATAAGGGATTTAGGGTCCGAAAGGATTCGGTCTCTTGTCCAACTCCGAATGCTCACGCGTCGTAGACTCCGGGAGACGGCACGCCGGGGTAAGCTTGGTGTGCGAAAGGGGAACAACCCAGACTATCGTTAAGGTCCCTAATGTTGGTTAAGTGTGAAAGGCGAAAGGGCGTTTATTGCCAGAGACAGCGAGGAGGTAGGCTCAGAAGCAGCCATCCTTTAAAAAGTGCGTAACAGCTTACTCGTCAAGGCCGTAGGTCCCTAAAATGGACGGGGCTAAACCAACTACCGATACGATAGACAACTCACAAGGTTGTGATAGGCAGGCGTCCTGGTCGGGCAGAATTACGCGCGGAAGCGCGTGAGGACCGACCTGGAATGAGGATCATGGTCGTAGTAGGATCGTAGACGTGTGAGATTCACGTCCGCTGTAAGGGCAAGGGTTCCTTGACAATGTAAATCAGTCAAGGGTTAGTTGATCCTAACCGAGCTCCTAACAGGAGTATGTTCGGGAAAGGGAAACAGGTCAATATTCCTGTACTGCCCGTGTATGCGTGGTAACACAAGCGCCATTGGTGACGCTTGGGGTTAAACTGACAAGTCTTGTCTGACTTGCTAAGCAAATCATGCCGAGGGAGTGTCGTCACGACGAGAACTCGGGAAAGTTGCGAATGGTCCCCTCATGGGGGATTCGGTTGAGACCTCGAGCCCATGAAAAACCAACGACGAAAAATCACGGGCAATCATACCAAGAACCAACACTGGTGCCCCTAGGTGAGGAGCCTAAAGCGTGAAGGATTAATGTAGCTAAGGGAACTCGGCAAAATGGTCCTGTACCTTCGGGTTAAGGGATTTCTGCGCTCGTGCCCAACTGGGTGGCGAGTGCAGGATGCAATGACTCGGGTGATCCGACTGTTTACCAAAAACACAACTGGCTGCTAAGCTGAAAAGCCTTGTATAGCCGGTGACGTCTGCCCAGTACAGGTATCCTAAACTCCGGTTCAACGGAGCCAAGGGCCTGCAAACGGCGGAAGTAACTATAACTTTCTTAAGGTGGAAAACTGCCTTAGTAAAATTTGACTAAATGCTGGAACAGCTGAGTATATCACGCTACCACTGGACATAGCTGTGCGTAAAACGTATAAGCGAGTCCATCTGGTGACAATGTGTGATTGCAGCCAATCAGCAGGAAAGGCCAAGCCCAGACTGGGTCGTCGGTTTCGTCGACGGTGAAGGATGCTTCCATGTATCCATTAACCGTCAACCGAAAATGACGATCGGCTGGCAAGTGCTTCCCGAGTTTCGTGTAGTGCAGCATCAGAAGGATGAGGAAATCCTTCGGAGACTTGCGCATGTATTTGAATGCGGAAACGTGGTGACAAACCATGGAGACCGAAAAGAATTACGCGTGCGAGGATTGAAAAATCTTCAGCAAGTGGTGGAATTCTTCCGGAAACATCCGCTTCAGACAACAAAGCGCGAGAACTTCGAAAGGTTCTCTGAAATCATAACACTGATGCAAGAGCAAAGACACGCGACAAAGGAAGGACTTGAAACAATCGCGCGAATCGCCTGGCGAATGAATCGACAGGTTAAACCGCGATGTTTGGAATCCTCAGAGACTATACGTCAGACACACCGATCTGGTAAATCGGAACGTGAAGATATAGTCCGACCCTCATAGCGATATGAGGAGACATGCAGAAATGTATGTCCGCCACGCGAAAGCGTGGTCAGTGAACGGACGAAAACCGTTGCCTAAAAGCGAAGGTTTTCGTACGCGCACGAGTAACAGATGTGAGCGAAATGCCTTGTCATTTGAATGGTGACGTGCATGAAGGGCGTAACGAGGTCGCCACTGTCCCTAGCTGCAAGCCTCTGAACTGTCTTTTCTGGTGTGAAGGCCAGAGATCTCCAGTGGGAAGTGAAGACCCCGTGGAACTTTACTGTAGTCTGATGCTGCGATGCGAAAAGGATCGTATAGCGTATGTGGGAGACGTTCGAGTGCAAATTCGTCAGGGTTTGCGTTAGTCAATAATGTAACACCACACTATTCATTTTGCATTGCTCACTCGAGCAATCGAGGACACCGTTTGACGGACAGTTCGGCTGGGGCGGCACTCCGATGAAAAGATATCATCAGAGTCCAATGGTAGGCTCAGACGGGTCAGAAATCCGTCGTAGAGTACAAGAGCAAAAGCCTGCCTGATTCGGTCCCAACCACGACCGGACCGAAACGCGAAAGCGTGGTCTAGCGAACCTCATTGTCCTCCTTGATGGGGGCATGGGATGACCGAAAAGTTACCCCGGGGATAACAGAGTCGTCGCGCCTGAGAGTTCACATCGACGGCGCGGCTTGCCACATCGACGTCGGCTCTTCCTATCCTGGGCGTGCAGAAGCGTCCAAGGGTACGGGAGTTCACCGGTTAAAAGGGATGTTAGCTGGGTTCACAACGCTGTGAGGCAGTTGGTATAATATCTACTGGAGATGCTGGACGTCTGAACGGAAGGAACTCATAGTACGAGAGGAACTGAGTTTCGCGGCCTCTAGTATACCGGCTATCTGACAAGGTATCAAGCCGGGCAGCCACGCCGTAAGGGATAAGAGCTGAAAGCATCTAAGTTTGAAACCCCCCGCGAAAAGAGACGTTCAATGACCCGTTGTAGAAGACAACGTTGATAGACTCGGTGTGTAAGATTCGAGGTAACAAGAATTTCAGCATGCGAGTACTAATCGGTCTAACTTTGTAATCTGTAACTAGATCTCAAACTGTAATTATTACGCCCTTACATGGTCGTTTCATTTATTTTTTGTTAATTTGTTTTTGATTTTTGAAACGAGATAGTTCTTGGAATATTCTAAGAAAGTGTAAGAACTGATGAGATAGCGAGAGCGATCTCAACCAAATCCGATTCCCATAATGACATGCGGAAACATTCCGGAAATCTCGGGCAAACCTATTTTAAAAGACGTTCCATAATATCAGTCATGGATACGGATGGGTTCAATTTTGGCAAGCTGCGCGGAGAGACTGTGCCTCAACAGAACATAGTATACAATCGCGGAAATCCAAACGAATTGTCCCTGAATATCACCAACGCATGCCCGAACGCATGCATCTATTGCATACGGGATCGCCGATACGGTTGGAGCGAAACCAACCTGTATCTCGACAATGATCCAAGCGTATCCGACATATCGCGCGCTTTCGATAAAGCCGCGGCAGGACTCGAACTGAAGAAAGTCAAGATTTGCGGATTCGGGGAGCCAATCCTGAGATTCGAAGACTTGTTCCCAATCGCCTCGCACATAAGAAGAGGCAATCCAAGCACATTGGTCCAAGTCACGACCACAGGATGGCCGTATTACAAGTATATCTCGTCCGACAGTTCAAGATTGAAGGACCTGAAAGCGGCGGGCATGACGGATGTCTATCTGAGCTTGACGACTCTGGACAAGGAGAAGTATCGTCTGCTGGTCAGACCAGGCATAGACAACCCGGTAATGTACGCTTTCGACGACAGCATTGATTTCGCTCGCGCGTCCAGGGACGCTGGTCTTGACGTGACCTTGGGCTTCATGAAGATACTCGGCTCGGATGAACAGACAATCGCTAGTTTCGCAAAGAACCTGGGCATGTCATACCGATTGAGGGCATACGAGAAATGAGAACCAACCTGCGAGTTGGCGCCATATTCCTCCATGACGGAAAAATCCTGATCGTGCGAATGATAAAAGGCACATCAACGTATTGCGTCCTGCCTGGAGGTGGCGTCGAACACGATGAGACCATCGAAGACGCTCTCAAGCGGGAAGTGCTGGAAGAGACCAATCTAACCATCAGAAAAGCACGGCTTGTCTACATCAGGGAACTCGATGTAAAAGACAAAGGAAGGGGGATTGAATTCTATTTCCTGGTGGAAGCATACGATGGACTGCCGAGAAAAGGATTCGATCCAGAGACCAAAGACTCCTCCCTGGTGAATCTCGAATTAATCGACATCACTTCCTTGAAGGACGTGGTTTTCCATCCAGAGCAACTGATTTGTCGGATAGGAGATGACCTTCGACAGGGATTCCCCGGTGTCACGCATCTTGGCCTACACAGTTACCCTTGAAAATGGAATACAAAAACCTCGAAGAACAGTACACGGCCATATTCCAGGACAAAGTGCTGCCATTCATACGTAGAAATCTGCCAAATGACTTTTTGACGGCCCCGGTGTATCATCTATTGGAAGGATTGTCCATAAACAGGTTCAGGGGCAGCCTGCCTCTGATAATAGCTGAGCAATACGACAGGAACCCCGACAGCATGCTTCCGTTGGCTGCATTATGCGAAATGACGTTCAACACCGCCATGGCCCAGGATGATTACTACGATGGCGATGAATCAAGGCAGGGCCTTACCGTGGCCCACAGTGTTTTCGGCATCAAGGAAACACTGCTTTCCTGCGATTACGTCAATCACAAGCTGATCTCAATCCTGAATGAATCTCTCCAGCATCAGGGTTTCTCTGAACTCAAGAGAAACCGCATCGTCTCGATTGCGAACGAGGCCATGGCTTCATGGTATCTGAGCGTGCTGATGGAACTGAACTCCCGTAAAGACCCATTCTCGGTCGACGAGGATTATGTCAGGAAGATATATCTCAGCAAGACAATCCACGGCAGAATGCTCCTGGAGTGCGCGTTCTTGATGGTCCAAGATGATGAGCGCGTATTGCACACCATACAAGAGTACAGTGAACATTTAGCCATGGCCGGTCAACTAAAGAACGACATTTACGACTTCACGAAGCATAGACAGTACAGGGGACTCTCGGACCTGCGGCAGGGCCATATAACTTGGCCGTTATTCCTATTGATCGGGTCTTTGCGCCAGACGGAGAAAAAAGACCTGCAGAGATGCTTGGACGACAATGAGCACGAGAAGGTAATAGCCCTGCTTCGACAACACAGAATTCTGGACAAACTTCTGGGAATGATCGACTTTCATGTGGATGAAGCGAAGAGGCTCACAGCCACATTGCCTGAGAGCATCAAATCTGTTCTGGTGACCTGGGCAGATGGCAACAGGAACTTCTCCAGACCGCCGGTGATCTAAGATGGTGCGCATCGTGACTTTCGAAGGCGTCGACTATTCAGGAAAAAGCTCCGCATTCGCACATCTCTCGAAAATGATGGCGGGCCGTGGCGATGTCGCTTTCAACGAGGGACCGGTCCACCCCACAGGACTCACCGCAAGACTGCTAATCGCGGCAAATCAATCCAACGAAACCGAGCGTGAATTCTTGTACACCATGGTCTACGCGTTGGATTCAACAGAAGCCCGTAAACATCCACAGGATGACCGCGTGGTCCTACAGGACCGATATTGGCCTAGCGTCATTGCCTATGGCAGATTCCTCAATGGAAACGAATCCATACATGCCCACCAGGATTACAGGCCGTTGTTCATCCATCCTGCAGCCACCATCCTGTTCAGTTGTTCCAGGGACGAGAAAATCAGGCGCGGCGAACTAAGAGGAAGGAAGTCCGTCCTTGACAGATTTCTGCTGACCAACCCCGCTGAATTCGACAGATTGGAAGCAGAAGTGCAAGAATCAGTCAAGGACCTGCAGAATGTGTTCGAAATAGAAACCACTGGCAAGACCATAGAACAGGTCGGTTCCGAGATAGAACACTATCTGACAAGCATAGATGTTCTATGATAATTACGAATTCGAAATACCATCACACGATGGCGTTGAAAATCGGGATTCTGTCCGCCATACCACATCAAGTCATCTCCATCATAACCCTTATCAATAACCTCGTTAATCGACTTACATCATGCAAGTCGAATTCAATCCCGACGGATCCGTGAAGCTTCCCGGGCAGCTTGCTGCCGTGAAGGCCAATGCCGAGATGAAGATGCGAGTGGGGCGGTGCGTCGATGTCCGGAAGGAGGTCATGCGCACACACGCTCCGAAGATGTGCCTACTACACATCACACTCTCTGACAGGATGGCCGGAGATAAGCTCATCGAGAAGATCCACTCCTACTACATGAAGGAGAAGTCGGAGACTCCGACGAAGATAAGGCAGATCAATGACAAAGAATGGGTCATCGAGATCGGCTCGGCGTTCAGGAGGTGCTCGGACTGCAACAGCTTCGTCACGCGCATCAAAGAATTCATGGATGGCAACATTTTGGAGTCGAGCGGCAACTGCACTTTCGAGAAACGGGTTCCTGGATTCTCTTACGAGGATTTCTTCGGCTGACTTAGAAGCAGACATGCAAAGAATTTTTAAACCGGCATCATGAAATAACGGCCATGCAAACCAAAAGGGTGCGTCTGGTGCTGGTCAACCCGATGGACGACTTGCATCGCAAGTATTCAAGCGCCCTGATCACCCAGCCGCCTTTGTCTTTGGGTGCGCTGTACGCCTTGACTCCAACAACCATAGATGTCTCCATCCTTGATGAACAGGTAGACACCATGGATTACGATGGCGATGTCTTCGCGTTCTCGTTGACAACCCAACTGGCAAGGAAAGTCTACGCGATATCCGACAGACTTCGCAAGGAAGGCAAGAAGGTCATCCTTGGCGGCTATCACGTGACCACCTGTCCTGAAGAAGCGCAAAAGCATGCTGACTCGATCCTCACAGGAGAAGCTGAACGATTGTGGCCGAGACTCTGTGAAGACCTGCTCAACGCCACCCTCAAACCGAGGTATTACGGATCGCCCGCAGACAGTAATGAGATGCCCATAATCCATAGGGAAGGTTTCAAGGGAAAGAAGTACGCCTTCCCTGGCGCAATCTACGCAAGCAGAGGCTGTCCTTTCGCCTGCTCCTTCTGCGGAAGCTCACGGCTGTTAGGCAGCCACAGATGTAAGTCGATAGAATCAGTCAGCAAGGAGATAGACGCGATAAGAGCGCAGTACGGCGATGTGATCCTTCAATTCACAGACGACAACCTGCTAGCCAACAAGGAATGGCGCAAGGAATTCCTCACATTGATGAGAGAAAAGAAGACAAGATGGGTCTCCCAGGCAAGCGTCGACCAATTATGCGACCGTGAACTCATAGATGAACTGGCGGTGTCAGGTTGCCTTGCGATAGCTTCCGGCATAGAGACATTGGACACCGATGACACCAGGTCAGTCAACAAGATCCAGAACCTGAACATGCCGATAGCCGATGCTGTGCGCTACGTCACATCAAAAGGAATACACGTGGCAGCCTTGCTGATCTTCGGATTGGAAAGCGACACGCCGCAACGCGTCAAATCAACGATCCAACGCTTGAAAGAGATACCATTCTCAGCCTATGACGCGACAATACTACGGCCATTCCCTGGCACGGAGCTTTACGACCAGATGCTCAAGCAAGGAACGGCGATCCCTGAATGGTGGAACATGGCAGAGCCACACCCGACCAACAAGGTGCTTCCAGGATACCTGAGAATCTATTTCGATCATCAGCATCTCACTCCAAAGCAACTCCAGGAATGCGCACTAGACGCGATCGACCAGCTCAACAGGGCGAGCCCTGCACAGGCAATGACCATCCTGAAAATAGGCATGAAGAGCAGGAATCTGTGGTTCGCGACAAAGATGCTGGCTGGACGGCTGTGGATTTCTAGACGGGCGAGAGAATGGAAGCAGCAGGTCTCGCTAGCGCCAGAATCAGGCGTCAAGGCAGCTCTTTACGCCGCCAAAGAAGAGGCAAAGACACTTGTCAATGATCCCATCTCAATAGAAGTAGCCGAGACCGAAGCAGCAAGGTTTAAGTAATCTCATCATCTCAATCAAACCAAAGAGAGGTGAATCGTATGTACTTGTACTGGATGGGTGTCAACTGGGTCCCTATTCTCACGGCTGCCTTGATCAACGTCGTTCTTGGAATGATCTGGTATTCGAAGTTCGCGTTCGGCGACAAGTGGTCTGCTCTTGTCAAGAAAAAGAGGACAGACAAGCCTGATCCGACCGACTTCATCCTCGCGTTCGCGGCTGCTGTGGCCATGTCAGTCATCCTACAAGGAGTCATGACAGCGACTGCGGGCGGTAAAGCGATAAACGGCGCGCTTATCGCGTCAATGCTCTGGCTCGGCATAATGGTGCCCGTATTCATGGCAAACTACCTATGGGAGAACAAATCCCTGAACTTGATAGTGATAAACGGCGCGTACTGGCTGGTATCTATCGCAATTCAAGGCGCGCTGCTGGCTGCGTGGCGTTAGACGGCTTGTCATTCCTGGTCCTGTAAAGGATGCAGACGTCAAAACATCTCCTGCAATACACAGACGTCTCGCCATAAGTCAAAGCGTCTTTCCGAGATTGCTCCACCAAGGACTTGAGATTGACACAGTAATCCTCGCCGTCACAGTGACGCAGATCAGGACAGACCGCGGCGGCGACACCATGCGTCGTTGGAGATTCTTCAACCACACTATCGACCGAACCCAAACCCAGCATGACCCTAGCGTCGGCTATCTTACATAAATACCTTTTGTGCGGCAATCATGCATATTGCCCAACAATAATACTCTTATACGGTAGTAGCAGGCTTGACGACATGAAAGACGTGATAGCGCGCCAGAGAGAATTCGACGCCAAACACGGATGGGACTGGCGCAACCTGCCCATCGACAAGCAGATAGAGAGACTCCAATACATAACTGTCGCACTTGCAGGCGAACTCGGCGAGATAGCCAATCCGCTGAAGAAATTCCTGCGCGACACGGAAAGGAACGGCATCGACCTCAATAATTTTGACAAACTCAAGACCGAACTCAACGAAGAGATAGTCGACGTCTTCATCTATCTCATGAAGATGGCCGACGTCCTGGGCGTCGACATGGAAGCGGCATATTTCGATAAGGTCAGCCGCAATGAGCAGAAGCACGCGAAATTCGCCGTGGGTGACAAACAGAATAAAACAATCAGATATGACAAGCTAGTCAGGGACAAGATACCGGAGATAATCGCCGCTGACGGCTGCATGTCAAAGACAAGGATAGCGACAGAAGAAGAATACCTCACGTACTTACTCGAAAAGCTCAAGGAAGAAGCGCTAGAATGCGAAAAGAAACCGACAGTAACAGAACTCGCAGATGTGCTTGAAGTGGTACACGCGATAGCAAGACACCACAACGTCGGACTCGATGAATTAGAGACCGTCAGGAAAGAACGCCTCCAAAGCAGAGGTGGATTCACCAAGAGGATCATCCTGGAAGAGACGAAATAGTCGGGGGAGAATAATGTTAAGGAAGATCAGAAAGCCGATAGTATATCCCGCAGGTCCTGAAGTCTTCAACACGACAAGAGATGACGTCGCATACTGCACTGCCTGGGCCGACAGGCATGGCTTTGATGTTCCCCATCCAGGACGCAACCCGACATGGCCGTTGCCAAAGCTCTACGACCAGTGCATCGACGACTCATCCAGGGCAGACGTCATCATCCTAGACCTGAACAGCTTCAGAGGAACAGAACCCGACTCCGGCACGTCAGTTGAACTGGGAATAGCGCTCAACAGCGGAGCGGTCCTTCTCGGCCACAAGGACTCGAAAGAGGATCCAATCGACCGGATAGACGGGAACAAACCAGGCCCGAATGGACTTCATTGCGACCCAAAAGGGTATTTCATCGAACCGCATTCAGACCGCAACCTCATGCTTAGCGAAAGCATCAGGCGCAACGGAGCGATGTTCTATGGACCGCGTGACGAAGTCTTCGAGCAGATGGCACGCTATATCAAACAACATGTGGTCAACCATTACAAGCACCAAGACCGCCTCATAGGACCGAAGCTGCTGAAACCCGGCACGACAGAGATCTGCGAGACCATCACACCCGGATTCAGCGTAGACCTCACAAGATGGGCCCCGATAATCGATCACCAGTATACCCGAAGGATGCGGGAGATCAAGCAACTCGGAGCACTCTTCTGGCTTTTCCCGGACGCGACCCATACCCGCTACGGCCATGAAATCATGACCTACAAGTTCACCCACGATGAACTGCAGCACTTCAACTTCCTGGCGCCGATAAACAGGGCCATACTGGCATACGCGCTCATCCACGACCACGGACACACGCCATACAGCCACGAGCTCGAGGAAATAGTGCAATTCGACCAGATGGACGCGGCAAGGCAACTCTTCAATGACGAATCTTTCGCCGACGCTGTCGCGTCCTGCGACGTCGATCTTGGCCTATTGATGAAATTCTTCGACAAGAGAAACCCGCACCCGCTGCGAGCGATCGTGAGCGACAAGGTCCTTGGAACGGACAAACTCGCATACCTGCTTCGTGACGGCATTGCCACTGGCAAGGGCGGCTACGACAATGTCGAAGTCCTGCTCAACGCGACCGTGTTTGAGCAAGGAATCCTCGGCATCGACGAGAACAACGCGATGAGCGCGCAAAAACAGATCGACCTTTACCATTCGACCTACATGGACACCTATTTCCGTTCAGAGGCGCGCCTTAGCCAGAGGATATTCACGCTCCTGGGCCAGATCGCATTGGAGGAGAAGACGTTGCCTGATGACTGGCACATGAGGAACGACCTCTGGTATGATTTCTTCAACATCCTGGCAGAAAGAGAAGGCCATGAACGTCTCAAAAAGCTAGGAGCGCAAGGCATCGTCGTGAACGCCTATGGCTGCGTAGCCGCGCTGCGAAAGCCCGGCGCAGAGATACTCGAGCCGCTCAACGGCAACAAACTCATCGGCAGCATCAGCGTGGAAGATTACAGGCATTTCCTCACAACAGTCCCCGCAAGGCAGCTAAAGGACCTGGAAGAACGCCTCTGCAAGGAACTGGGCGTCGAACCGCTCGACATACTCGTAGCGCCTGGCGGGAAGCTCAGCAAGCTCCGAGTGGACGACACATACGTCTTCCGCAACAGCGGTGCAGCTCCAGTGCGGCTTCTGGGAGACATGTACCCTGAAAGCAAGACACGGCTTGATGTGATGTCAGAACGCCAGGCAGTCTCTGTAAGGTTCTTCTGCAGGAAGGAAGTCAAGGAGAAAGTGCAGGGCAACGCCGAGAAGCTTGTGGCCGCCTTCCGCAAGTTCACAGCTCCGTAATACTTTTAAACTCCCATATTGGCGTCGAAGCAATGAGCAAATATCACTGCCTCGGGATCGAAAGCACAGCCCACACCTTCGGGGCGGCTGTCGTCTCTTCCGACGGAACCATTCTCTCGAATGAGCGCGAGATGCACCAGACCACAAGCGGCGGCATGATCCCGATGGAAGTCGCGAAGCATCACGAGCGAGTCAAGGAAGAAGTCGTCAAACGCGCCCTGGAGAAGGCCGATGTGAAGATGGCGGACATCCACCTGATCTCCGTAGCTTCATCACCAGGACTTCTGCCGGCATTGCGCGTCGGAGTCAGATACGCAAAGCAATTGGCGAATGAGAACGGCAAGAAGCTCATCGGCATCAACCACTGCGTCGCGCACCTGACGATAGGCGACCTGATCACGGGACTCAAGGATCCTGTCTACATATACGTCAGTGGAGTCAACACCCAAGTGATCGCCTATTCCAACGGTTATCTACGGGTTTTAGGCGAGACATTGGACGTCGGCCTCGGCAATGCGCTCGACAAGTTCGGCAGAGACGTCGGCCTAGGATTCCCGGCAGGCCCAAAGATAGAACAGTTGGCGAAGAACGGAAAATATGTCGGACTGACCTACTCGGTGAAAGGCATGGATGTCTCATTCTCAGGGATAGTCACACAAGCATCAAGACTCGCAGAGAAAGGCATATCGAATGAAGACATATGCTACTCACTCCAGGAGACCTGTTTCGCGATGCTATGCGAAGTGGCTGAGCGAGCGCTCGCACACACCGACAAGAAGAGCTGCATCCTGATAGGCGGCGTCGGCGCCAACAAACGGCTTTGCGAGATGATGGACAAGATGTGCAAAGGACGAGGCGCGACATTCGCCGCGGCGCCATTGCAATACGCCGGCGACCAGGCAGCCATGATAGCCTGGCAAGGCATACTCGAGTTCAACGCAGGGCGCGAGGACGACCAAAGCCTCGACAGCGACCCGCGATTGCGTGTGGACGAAGTGAAGGTCACCTGGTGATGAAGAGCATAACGCGCACTGACGGGACGACCATCGCCTACCGTATCGGCGGAATCAAGGACGGCGAGCCGATCATAATGATGCACGGCGCCGGCAGCAACCACAGCACCTGGCTGAACACCGCAGGCGCGCTCGCGGGAACAAGATGGATAGCCGTCGACATGCGCGGGCACGGCTGCTCTGGCGGGACACCGCATCTCAAGGAGAACGTCAGCGACATCATAGCGATCGCGGACGCGGAACGAATAAAGAGATTCAGCGTCGCAGGAATCTGCGTCGGTGGAACGGTGGCGCTTGACGTGGCACGCCGCCACCCGCAAAGGGTCAGTCGCGTGATCGTCGTCAGCCCGTTCGACACTGAATTGATAGCGGGCGCGCTTATGCTACGCACACTGTGCCGCGTTGTAAAGCGCATCACCCCACTATTCCCTCCGAAGAGGAAGCTGACACTCATCGATTACAGGACGCCGCCGTCATTGCCGTTCATACTGACGCCCATCAACGACCTGCGCGGTGTCTACGCCAAACATTACTGCAACAGCACACTCACATCCCTCAACAACACATCCCACATCCACGACATAAAGGCGCCTGTCCTGTTCATAACAGGAAAACGCGACATATTCTTGAAGAAGAACATCCTGCGGAAAAGGATCAAACGGCATCCAATGGCGCGCTGGATCGAGATCGACGCCAACCACCACCTGCTCACCTGGAAACCCGCTGAAGTGAGCGCCATAATCAACCGATTCATACGAGAGGAGTAATGCGGATAATCTATGGCATCTCGGGAGAAGGATACGGACACGCAGTACGCAGCGCACCGATCATCGACGAGCTGCGCAGGAAACACCAAGTGATGGTTCTCGGCGGGAACAAGGCCCACGCTTTCCACAAAGGGATACGCATCGCATCATTGCTCATCCATTACAGGAACAACAGCGTCAGCGACATCGGCACAACGACCATCAACCTTGTCCGCGCTCCGGCCTATGCCGCGTCTTTCATAAAGACCGCGTGGATCATGGCGACAAGAAAACCCCACGTGGTCGTGAGCGACTACGAACCTTGGACGTGCTACGCCGCGCTGCTTCTCGGGATCCCCTTGGTCAACGTAGGCAACCAATACCTGCTCACGCACACCGACATCAAGACCGCTAAAGGCCACAGGTTAGACGCTTGGAAAACCAACACTGTGACACGCATGATATCGCCCGCAGGCAGATTCCTGATAACGAGCTTCGTACAGCACAAACCAACCCCTGGCGCATACATGATAGCGCCTCCTCTGCGGAAAGAGATAACCCGTCTCAAACCACGAAAAGGGAAAAACCTGCTCGTCTACCAGACATCCGAATCCAACACGCGGCTCGTCGATGTATTGAGACGCTCGGGAATGCCATGTGTCATCTACGGGCTCGGAAAAAAGCCATCGATTGGCAAATGCATCTTCAAGACATTCAATCAGACAGAATTCTATGACGACCTGGCCTCTGCCAAGGCGATAATAACCAACGGCGGCCATACCCTGATCTCCGAGGCGATCCATCTGCGCAAGCCGATACTCTCCATACCTGTGAGGAAGCAGTACGAACAGATAAGCAACGCGATCTCGGTGGAGAAACTCGGCTGTGGAATGATGGCACCCGCGATAACCGATGGCGCGCTTCAAACATTCATCGGAAGACTCGACCAGTTCTCAAGACGATACCGTCGGATCGACCGCAAGAACGGCGTCGACGATGCCGTGCGCATAATAGAACTCACGCGTCGATGACGCGAATCACATTCTTGATCGTCTGCCCGGTGGTCCAAGGACAACGCCAACCAGTGCAGGCCATGGCACGGCCGACATCCTTGACCAGATCAAGCTTGTGCTGCGATGCCCTCGCGAACGCGCCGCTCTCGGCATGGAAATCCGCAAGATATTCCTGCTCGGTGTGACCTGGAGTCGGGATAAGCAACGCCTTCTCGATGCCTAGCTCACAAACCTCCATCAGAGTTGTGTAGCCCGACCGGGTGACTATGCACTTCGCCCTGTTCATCATCGCCGCCTGCTCATGAGGCTGAAGGAAGCCATAGATAGTAACGCCACCCTCCTTGCGCATGTGAGGCGCGTCAGGATTCGCCGCAGCGACCACTATGTTGCCCTTGAGGCCGCTGACCTGCGAAAGGATCTCCTTCTCGAGTATCGTGCGCTGCGGCTCGACGCCGCTCAGTGAGATGAAATAGTCGACATCCTTTTTGGATCGCTGACGACGGACGTGAGAAAGCACACCGATATATTCGATACGCGAACTCGGGTAATACCTCAGGTCGTGGCAGAGTCTGCCGGCGATGCCTCTTCCCGGGAAATCAGGAACCATCACTTTCCCATAGCGCGACATCCTCCTGGCAAGCCACTTCTCGGCGAAGTGCTCAGCGCCAGGAACCGACTTGAAGCGGAGTTGATGATTGATCAAGAAAGAATTATCGACGCGGTCGTAGACATCATACCTGCAATCTGATATGACCCTGTCATAATCCCCTTTCTTTATGATCGCCGCTGATATCCGCCTTGCCTTGCGCAAGCTCATCAGCATAGATGGCATGCGATACATGAAGCCCGCCATGAAGAACCTGGAGCTGGTGAACGGGCTGACGACGCTGGGGACATCATGGTAGGCGCACCTGTCACCATAAATCTTCTTCAGAAGGGCAAGCGCCTTGCCAGTGCAGATGATATCCACAGAATGGCCTTTCTTGAGCAATGCGTCTATTATGGGCGTGTCCCGGGTCGCGTGCCCAAACCCCCAATCAAAGATACCGAACAGGATTCTCATTTCCGGATGCGATAGAACAACATAGCTCAAGCTTGTAAGCTGCTAGGAAGGCATTATTTCTTCTTCTTTGCCTTCTTCGCTGGCTTCTTAGCCGGCTTGGTCTTAGGCTTAGGCTCGGGAGCTGCGCCATGCGCGAACTCGAAGCGCTCTTCCTCACCAGGAGCCAGGGGCTCGAAGATGAGGCCGCAGTCCCTGCAAATGACCTGGTCGCGCTCGTCGTCGTAGATGATGTTGTCGCTGGCGCAGTCAGGGCACTCCTTGACCTCGTGTATGTTGCGTATCATGACTTCAGAAGCTGTTTTGGGCCTTTAAAAGGTTTACGGAGAAGGCGTCGATTATACTGCTGTCCTTAGCTTCGCAAGGATGTCCTCTTTGCCCTTCCAGTCAAGGGCCACCTCGAGGACCTGCAGTATCGTACTCACAGGTATGATCTTGACCTTGGCGAGCTTCTCCTCAGGCACGACGATGTCCTGGAGATTGCTGCTAGGAACGATCAACGTCTTGATGCCGACATCGATCGCTGCCTCGACCTTGGCGCTGACACCGCCGATAGGAAGGACCTCTCCCCTGACCGAAAGCGAGCCGGTCATCGCCACATCCTGACGCACGGGAACGTTCTTGAGCGCTGAGATGATGGCTGTCGCGACGGCGATGGACGCGCTGTCGCCCTCGACACCCTCGTAGGTCTGCAAGAACTGCACGTAGATGTCGTACTTCTCCTTGATGTCCTCTCCGAAATGCTTCTTGATGATGGCAGAGACGTTCTTCACGGCCTCCTTCGCGATCTCACCGAGCTTTCCTGTGGCGACGATCTCGCGCTCCTTGCCGCCCAAAGTCACCTCTGCCTCGATGGGAAGGATTATGCCGCTCATGGCGACACCACCACCTATCACGGCAAGACCGTTGACGCGACCGACACGCAAACCCTCGGTGATTATTATCTCATACTCCTTCTTGCGCTCGATGAACTTGTCAGCTATCTGCTGCTCCAACGACCGCGCGACTCGCTTGGCCTCCTCCAGATGCTTGGCTTCGACCAAGGTCGCTTTCTTCTCGACGGCGATGTCGCCTGCTGCCCTGATAAGTCCGCCTAGCTCGCGCAGGCGCAAAGTCAGGTGGCCTTTGCGGTTGGCCATGCGCTTGGCCTCCTGGATTATCGCGTTGATGGCTGTCTTGTCGAAATGAGGTATCTTCTTGTCCTTGACGACCTCCTGTGCGATGAAAACAGCGATCTTCTCCCTGTTCTCAGGGGTGTCGAGCATGGTGTCCTTCATGAACACCTCATAGCCGTAGCCGCGGATACGGCTGCGCAAAGCAGGATGCATCTTCTCGACTGACTCGACGTTGCCTGCTGCGACAAGCACGAAATTACAAGGCACTGGTTCTGTCCTGACCATGGCTCCTGCTGAACGTTCGGACTGGCCTGTGATCTGGTATTTGCCTTCCTGCAAGGCCGTGAGAAGCTCCTGCTGCGTCGATGGCTCCAGAGTGCCTATCTCATCGAGGAACAAAACACCCATGTTAGCCTTATGGATCATGCCAGCGACGACACGCTCATGGGCCGGCGTTCCAAGTCCGCCGGACTGGAAAGGATCGTGAAGGACGTCGCCAAGCAAAGCCCCTGCATGCGCCCCTGTACCGTCAAGGAAAGGCGCCTGGTTACGGCCAAAATTGTCGACGATGACCTTCGGCACCTCGACCTTCTGACCACCGAGAGCCTGGCGCTTGCCAAGATTGATGAAAAGCACGAAAGCTCCCAGAAACATCATACCACCCAGGAAGAACGCGGCGAACATCAAATCACTCTTGTAATACTCGCGCGCCCACCAAGGCACGAACATGCTGATGATGACAAGTATGAAAAGTATCCAGTTCTGTCCTCGGAAAAGGTTCTGCGCCTGCAACTTCGCCTTGGCAACAAGATCCCTGCCCTGACCTGCCGCGACAGTGCGGATCATCGGCTGGTTCTCATCATTCGCGTTAGGGAAGGAGACGACGTCGACGAGCTTCTCCTTTGGAAGGAGTTGGGCAAGACCGAGGCCGAGCATACTTTTTCCCGTGCCCGGTTCACCAATAAGCAGCACGTGCCTGCGTTGCAGAGCCGCCTTCTTGCAGATCTCGACAGCACCCTCCTGACCCACCACTTGATGTATGATGGAATCAGAGACCTTGATGTCTGCCGTCGACTTGTAGTTCATACGGAAAAAAGCCTGTTCGTAGATTTATAAAGGTTGTGCAGGACAACCGAAGCGGACCATTCAGAAATTCATCAGCTTCTTCTGTTTCGGGAAACACAATGAGTTGAAATCGCAATAGCTGCACAGGTTGTTAGGCTGCATAGGGTATTCATCCTTCTGGTCGCAGCATTCCGTGTGGGCGTGGATTATCGAGATCTCCTTCTTCGCGAGCTCGACAAGGTCAGGCTCGACAGGCATCTCGACAGAACGGTGCTTGAGGAAGAAGAAACTCGCCTTGTCAGGCAAGCCGCCGTGCTTCTCCTGGTACAGCAGGAAGTAGATCGCCATCTGCAGCTTGTACTCCGAGCTGAGATGCGCCGACTTGCTCGTCTTGTAGTCGATGATGTGCACCTTGCCGTCAACCCGCTCAATGGCATCGATATAGCCGCGCACCATGTGCTGCGCAGACTCGAAGTATTGCTCACGCACAGGGATGAACTTCTTGAACACATCCTCGAACGAACCTTCTGCCGCGAAAACGCGGTTGACGAAATGATTGAGCCAGTTCAGGAGCATCACGACAGTCTCCTCCTTGAACTGCGCGTTCTCGGTGGGAGTGATCGTTATCTTGTCGAACTCCGTCTTGTACTCCTGCCAGTGCCTGACAAGCAAGCCGATGATCTTGCCCTGAAGGAACGGCCTGCAATTATCCTTTGTCACGCCATTGATGTCGATGTCGAAGAAATCCTCAAGCACGCTGTGCACGATGTTGCCGCGTATCGTGTGGATGCTCGGCTTTGTCGGCAGGTTCTCGATGTACGCATAGTAGTATTTGCGTGGACACAGCTTGAACGTGTTGATAGAACTCGCGCTCTGCACCCTTTTTGGCATGACTTGACGCCCTGATGCCGTGTTAATATAGATTGTTATTGTCGTGAATAGGGTACTGACGATCAATCGTCCGACTTGGCGTACTCCTTGACCACGAAGCCATTGCGCCGATCCTCGCCGACTATCTTCCAATCAGGGCTTATGCGCGGAAAAACCATGTCTCCCTCATAGTCTTGATCGATGTGGGAGATCAACATCCTGTCAACCACCCAGATCATCTGGCGAAAGATTTCAGCACCACCTATGACGAAAGCGTCGAAGTCTGCCTCGGCAAGGGCGCCATCGATATCATGGCAAACCATGACTCCATTAAGCAGGGGTTTCGTCCTGCTCAGAACGATGTTCTTGCGAAACGGCAGCGGACCGCCAATCGACTCGAATGTCTTGCGGCCCATTATCACTGTCTTGCCCACGGTCATCTGCTTAAAGTGCGCCAGCTCCTCCGGTATCGACCAGGGAAGCTTGCCTTCCTTGCCGATCACGCCGTTCTTAGAGACTGCCGCGATGAGGGTCATCATGCACGAGCATTGTTCCAAAGGACATATAAACACGATGAAAAAGAGGGCCGCTATGCCAGTCACAGATTACATGTACGGCCTGATGCGCTTCGGCATAAAGCCAGGGCTCGAAGTCATAAGCGGCTTGCTGGCGCAGCTAGGCGACCCACAGAACAAGATGCTGACAGTGCATATCACAGGCACGAACGGCAAAGGAAGCACTTGCGCTTATCTTGCGACGATCCTTCAACAGGCAGGGCATAATGTAGGGCTTTACACCTCGCCGCACCTGATGCGGTTCAATGAACGGATACGCGTCAATGACAAAGACATAGATGACGCCGATCTTGAGAAGCTCGCGGCAGCGGTGAAGGAAGCCTCCGACAAAGCAGGACTTGAGCCGACATTCTTCGAATTCACGACGGCAGTCGCGTTCCTACATTTCTATCAGAAGAAAGTCGACATCGCAGTGATCGAGGTCGGCATGGGCGGCAGGCTTGACGGCACAAACGTCATCAATCCACTCGTGTCTGTGATAACCAACATCGGCTGGGACCACATGACGCACCTTGGAGACACCCTTGAGAAGATTGCCTACGAGAAAGCAGGAATAATCAAGAAGGATTCCATCGTCGTCACGGCCGAGACGCGGCCTGAACTTTTGCGACTTTTCTCGGACACTTGCAAGGAACGAGGGGCGACTCTTTTGCATGTGGATGACTTGATCTCCGCAAAGCTGCTCACACACGATCTCAAACACCAACTCTTCTCTGTCAAAGGAATCATGAACTGCGACATCGATGTGGTCATGCTCGGCGAGCACCAGGTACGGAACGCGCTCACGGCGCTCGTGGCTGCCAAACAACTGCAAGCCAATGGAGTGAAGTTGAGCGACGACGACATCACGGAAGGCCTTGCGCTCACGCACTGGGCAGGCAGGATCGACATAATCAACAGGAAGCCGCTCGTCATAATGGACGGAGCGCACAACCTGCCTGGAATGGAGACGCTCGCTGCCTTCGCGAAAGAGCTGCCTCGGAGGAAAATCCTGGTCATAGCGATGAAAGAAGACAAGGACGCGATAGGAATGATGTCACTCATCTTGCCTTTGTTCGAGACAGTGATAATCACAGAAGGCAACTTCAAGCCGACGCCTGCAGAGATACTGGCGAAGAAAGCGGCACAGTTCTCGAAAAATGTCATCACGTTAGCTGACGTGAACGACGCGCTCGAGAAAGCCTTCAGCCTGGCCGGCGCTGATGGAACGATCATGATCACCGGCTCTCTCTACATGGTCGGTGACGCGATGCTCTGCCTCAAGGCGAAAAAACTCCTGCCACTGCCGGAAGCCAATTGATCTCTCCGGAACGACTCCGTTCATCCGTCGGAAAACGTTAAGAATCTCGGCCGCACAATAAATCCATGGATGAAACCACACTCATGAAAATCGCGCTAGTCACTATGCTCGCCGGACTAGTGATGCTCGGAGTAATCGCGGCTTTCGCAGAATGAGGTCAGAATGCTCAGCTCGATCCTCGCGCTCGTCGCAGGCATCATCACAGGGACGTTCACAGGCCTGACTCCTGGCGTGCACATCAACCTCGTCGCATCGATCGTCGCAGGAAGCGCCGCGTTATTGAACAGACACCTCTCGACATTCGACATCGGCGTCTTCCTGTTGTCGATGAGCATAACCCACACCTTCCTCGACAACATACCTGCCGTATTCATGGGCGTGGCTGAAGGAGGCGAGCTGCTGTCGCTGCTGCCGAGCCAGCGGATGGTATTACGCGGCGAAGGGATGAAAGCGGTCACGCTACTGACAATCGGATCGATAGGATGCCTGCTCCTCGGCATCGCGATGGTGCCTGCGTTCCTGCAATGGTTCCCCTGGCTTTACACCACGACAAAACCTTGGACTTGGCTGCTGCTCTTGCTGATCCTGGTGTGGATGGTCGTGCGCGACCGCGAACCCAACAAGCTGTTCTGGTCGTCGATAGTCGTGCTTTCGGCAGGCACACTCGGCCTGCTAGTGCTAAGATGCGTTCGTCTGGAAGACCCATTGCTTCCCATGCTCAGCGGACTTTTCGGCGCGTCCGCGCTCATCCATGCGCTGATCACTTCGACACAATTACCGGCGCAAACACCTGCGTGCGAAATCAGCGTGAGCAAGACCCAGGCGTTCAAATCCTTCGTGTTCGGAACGCTCGCAGGCGGAATAATCTCATTGCTACCGGGCCTGGGACCTGCGCAAGGAGCCATCGCCGCGAGGACACTGCTGCGCAAAATAGACGAAGAAGCGTTCCTCGTGCTGACAGGAGGCATCAACACGGTCAACATGGCGTTGTCGTTGGTCACAATGAGCACGCTTGGCTTCAGCCGCAACGGCTCGCTCGAAGTCATGCTGTCGATAGTCAAGCGACCGGACGCATTGATGCTTGCGAAATACGCAGGACTAACCTTGGTGGTCGGTGGGATAGCGACGATCCTGACATTGAAGTTGGGTTGCAAGGTCAGTTGGCTGCTTGAACGGATCGACTACAGGAAGACAAGCACGGCAGTGCTCTGCCTGGTGGCATTGCTCGTTTTGCTGCGCAGCGGCTGGATCGGGCTTGCAGTGCTAATCGTTTCAACAGCGACAGGACTGGTCGCAATACTAAGCGGCGCGCCAAGACACCACCTGATGGCCTGCATCATGGTGCCGGTGATATGGTCCACATTTTGAATACGAACGAATAAGACGTAACCTTTATAAAGCATCCACTAACCCCGAATAGCATGGAAGCACGAATCGCCAACTACAGAGGCTCGAACTCGCTGACTTACCCCAACCACATAATCATAGAAGTGGACGGAGTGGGCACAAGGGACAAGGCCAAGGCGCTTGTCGGCAAGAAGGTCGTATGGACCGCGCCAGGCAAGAAAAAGACAGCTATCACAGGAAAGGTGGCGTCCGCCCACGGCAACTCTGGCGCGATACGTGCTATTTTCGAGCGCGGGCTACCCGGCCAGGCGCTCGGCACACCAGTAAGCATCGAATAATAGATGTTCTAGGGCGTGCCAAAGGTTTTGGTGAGTGAGACGACACATAACACAGTAGAAGAACCGCACAAGAAAACAAGGAATCGTTTTGAAGAAGTCTTGCCGCAATACGCCCCAGTATTCGAACAATACCACTCACTCAAAGCGCTGATAGCTGAACAAAGAATCGAACAAGGCGCGGAACGATTCATCTATCTCGGAGCGCACACCGACATATTCATCCCTCGCATAGTCGACTTCCGCTGGAAACTCGTCGACAATTACCACGAGGACGACCACCACGAAGACGAATACATAACAGTCGCGATGGAGCTGCCGCGCCAGCTTTCGAAAGTCCGCGCAGCGGCAACGCGAGAAGAGCTCGAAGATCTTGTCGAGCGCTGCGGATCACAACTCGTGTTCTACAGGGAAGAACAGAAGGACTACGCCATGCAGATCGGCGATTGGCTCATCGACAAAGCAGACTACGTTCTGACCGATGAAGAACTCACAGGACGCAAGACAGTAGGCAAGACGACGGTTGTCGACGGAATGGACCAACTGACAATACCCCCAGGCACGTTGCAGCTAGTCGGCGACCATGACCGAAAGCACCACCAAGGAGAACTGATCCTTCCAGTGTCGCGCCAACTGATCCTCTACAAGAACTAACTCGCCACAGTCCCGCCAAGCCAGACAGGCATGACAGGAGCGAGCAACGGCCACGCGTAGGGCGCTGCGACGCACAAAGCTCCGATGATCAAGCTGTGCGCCCAGGTCTCGCCAAGGCCTACCGATCCCATTCCGATGGAACCGGAGATCGCGCGGCTGACACCATGTATCTTCACGATCATGACAAGCCCGACGACAATCTGTATGAACAACGGCGTGCCGAAGAAACCAAGGCCCTGCAACTGCTGGACATTGGCGACGACGAACTCAGTGTTCATCGTGATGAAGACAGCGATGATCGCAAGAACTATGGCATGTAAAGTGTGACCAAAGCGGTGCATTGGAACAGTGACGTCCCTGTGGATCAGGATCGCTTCGTAGATACCTATCGCTAAACCAAGAACTAATGCCGGAAGCACTAAAATCTGATCAGCCAATGGTTCACCTCTTCTAAAGAAAATAAAAAGAAAAGAAGTATATAAAGGTTGGCTCGGGATTCTTCAGTGAAGCTCAATACTTCTTGAATCCAGGGTGGGACTCGATCCACTTGTCAAGGCCTTGCGCCGAGATTATGCGGTAGCCGGACGCGTTAGGCACGTCAGTCGACAGAGCGCACATCTCATCCAACTCAGCAGAGTAGCAGTCCTGCCTGTTCTGCCATTTACCGACAGTGTGGCGGACGTTGTTCATGCCGAGCTTATCGCGGACCCTGCCACTCGTGGCACTGTCCATGCGATAGGTGCTTGCTTTGGCGCGGTCAGAGAAAATGTCCGACGCGTCAGTGCCCTCAGGCGCGACCCTTATCTGCTCACTGAAATTCTGCAGGTTGAACGACTGGCGCGCACCGACCTTCTGCTCGAGCTTCTGCGCAGGCGCGGGTTTCTGCATAGGCTGGTATCCTGAATGAACACTACCTTGCGTCTCCTTGGCGCGGTTCTCGACCTTGAAGCCGTTGTACTGGATCTTCAGTTCGGTCTCCTTGGTCTTGTACTGCGCTTCCGCTGCCAGGCGTTGCTCCCTGGCTTGGTCTGCAAGCGCCTTGGCTGTCGCAGCCTTGGCTTCCTCGGTCTTGCGAGCTTCCTCAGCTTTCCTGACTTCGGTGTACTGCTCACCAGCGCGACCGACCATCTTCTCGTCGGGTTCTCTGCCCTTGGCAGAGTACTCGATACCATCATTCTTCAATTTGAATTCTGTCTGGAAATTGCCCTTCTCAACAGCACCGATAATCAGTGTGTCGATAGATACGTTAGCTGCGGGCTTGACATCCACTGCAGGTGTTACATTCGCTGCAGGCTTCGCGCCTTCAGTCTTATTGTCTTCCTTCTTTGTTTCAGGCGCGGCATATCTCTTGATGGTCGAATTACCGACTTTGACATCGTAGATAATGCGTTGTTCGGGCTTCTGCTCTACTGGCTTCTGCTCGACCTTGCCACTGCCTGACATGGCGTACGCTGTAAGAACTGCTCCTGCAACTCCTGCGGCGACATACCATTTGCAGGTATTGTACATCTTTGACCATACTGAAGGCACTGGAACGCCTTTCTTCTTTGCAGCGTCCCTGCGAGCGTCCTCAGCCTTTGCCTCGTCATAATCAGCGTTAAATTTCTTCTTGTCCTTGGCATCCTTGTCAGCCTTATCCTTGGCATCCTTGACTTCCTTGGCCTTGCAATCAGACTCAGCCTTTACAGAATCAATGCGATCATTTTCGGCATAAGCTTCAGCAACATCAGCAACATACTTAGCCGCGTCAATGCGGGCCTCGTCCTCTGTCAAACGATACGCATCAACAAGAGCATCAGCAAGAGACAAACGACCCGCATCAATGCGAGCCTCATCCTCACTCAAACGACCCACC
>JAGVQG010000019.1 GCA_020051845.1 archaeon
GGAAATCCCAGACAGGGTTCAGGAAGGAGAAATATCCCAACTGGGCGCACTTACCTATGATTATGCTGAAACCAAGGGTCAGAAAAATCCGCATCGTCGGCTTCATGATCAGCCGCCCATGAACTTACGCATCATGGGGTTCATGTCCATCATGTGCTGACGAGCGATGTCCTCGTACAGCCTGTAGACGATGTTGACAGTCAGAAGAAGACCTGTGCCGCTCGTCACCGCGCCGGAGATGTCGGCGATACCTGCAAGGATACCGACAGCAATAGCACCCATTACAGTCAAAGGACCGATATACCTGTCCAGAAGGCGCTCAAGCACGCGTTCGTCCCTTCGGAAACCAGGGATCTGCAAGCCAGAAGCCATGATCTGTTTCGCTTGGCTGCGCGCGTCCATTCCAGCGGTCTGTACCCAGAACCAGCTGAAGACGACACATCCGATAACAAGCGTCAGAAGATAGACCAACACGATCGGAATCTCGGCGACCCAACCGCTGCCTTGGATGATATGCGGTACGAACTGCGGCGGATTCAACCAGGAAACAATGCCTGAGGTGGGCTGTCCATTGGCGAACTTTCCAAGCAATGGCAAGCCCCAGTTCTGCATAAGCTGGCCCCAGAGCTGCAAATTAGCGATCAACGCAGAGACCAGGATGACGGGGATGTTGCTTGTATACATGAAGTGCAAAGGCCAACGGATGCCATGGCCACGCACGCGGCCGAATGAGAGCGGAATCTCGACCTTCATGGCCTGCAAGTAAACCGCTCCAAGGAAAATCAAGACAGTCGCTGCAACAGCCGATAACTGAAGCATGGCTGCCTGAGGATTGCCCTGTGCCATGCTCTGTATGAGCTGTGGAATAGCTCCTGTTGCGACATTCGGGTTGGTCGGACTCGCGAGAGGCGAGAACGTCCTGATGAAAAGACTCTGTGAAACGCCAGCAGCGATGAACAACGAGATGCCCGAGCCGAAGCCCCATTTCGAGACGACCTCATCCATGAACATCACGAGAATTCCTCCAAGGATGAGCTGCAGTACAAGCATGAGCTGCATCTGCAGGTAGATCACGGGCATGGCCTTCAGCGCAGGATCAGGAGCGAGACCTGACATGAACACATAGATCGCCGCTTCGAAGATGATGAAGAAAATAGAGAGCATCTTCTGCGTGCCCTGGAAACGCTTGCGGCCCTCATGGCTAGTGAGGTCGAACTTGACGATCGCCGCACCGTTAAGCAACTGCAGCACGATACTGGCAGTGACCAGCGGACCGATACCAAGGCTCAGGATGCTGCCGAAGCTAGCACCCAAGATGATAGACAGGAACTCGAAGCGCTGCAATGCGTTCTGGCCAAGACCGAAAAGCGGGATAAGACCAAGGAGAAAGAACAGGACGAGAATAATCATGGTCCACTTAAGCTTCTCCTTGAAAGAGAGGTTCTTTTGGGTGGGTCCTGCCACTTCAGGCAGGTTCGAAAGTATCGTGTCGTACAATCCCATGGTTTCTACTTCGTCACGAGCTCGCCGCCCGCGGCCTTGAGCTTATCAGCGACCTTGGCGGCACTGCGGGCGACGGTGACCTTGATCTTATGCGTCAGTTTTCCGCCGCCGACGAGCTTGTCGTAGCCGAGAGCATCGAGGTCGACATGGTATATATCTCCTTCCTTTTTCGCCAACTTGTCCTGGACCCATTGTTCAACGTGGGCATCCAGGTCGCGGCAATTGATTATCAGATCGTCATGGCTGCTGTGCAGCACGAAACCTTCCTTTCCGAAGTAGTCCGCAGGATAGCTGCGCTTCTGCGAGTCCGACTTCTTGCCCGAACTCGCGTTTCCGAAGCCACCCTTGTTGCCCGAGCCACGATGGGCGCGGCCATAGCCATGTGTACGCGAACCTCGCATGCGGCACAGCTTCTTGGTCTTCTTGACTACCATTTTCACTCCACCATTCTCTTGATAAGATCGTTGATCTTGACACCGCGGTCACCCAGAGCGCCGCCCTTCGCGAAAGGCAATTTGGCGCCCTTGTGGCTGTAGCCCTTACGGGGCGGATTGAGCCTGAAATGGGTGGCCTTCGCATCCTTCTTGACCTTGCGAACCAGAGCCAATGTCTCATCAGAGATAGGACCCCAGGTGAGCAGGCCGGCGACCTTCGCGATCATGCCGCGCTTTTCGGCATTGTCATCGACGATGGCGCAGGAGTTCGGCACGTCCAGATGAAGGACCTTCAAAGCGAACGCTTCATTGGCGCTCATCCTGATGCCGGAGCGCACGCGAACGACAACTATACTGGTCATCGGCGTGCCTCCGCGACAGGCCCTTCGATCATGCCGGTAGCCTCGACACCCTTGGGAGTCGTCTTGTAGACGGCCAACTTTTTGAGGGCGTCGATAAGCGCGAAAACGAGGTTGCGCGTCCTGCGAGTCTGGCCGGACGCCTTTGACCATATATCCTTGACTCCGGCGAGCGCGAGCACCGTTGCGCAGTTGGGTTCGATGACAAGACCATTCCCTTTCGGAGCTGGCATGAGCTTGATGCGGATAGAACCGCATTTGCCTTCGACGGTGAATGGGATGCTGTGTGGTTCAGTGGTGTTGCTTTCCCAGGAACCGGAACCACGGCGTATCATGAAAACATTGAGTTTGGCGTTGCGCAGCGCTTTCACGCGGGCAGGCACGGTATCTTTGCTCTTACCATAGCCGATGCCGACGACACCATCCCTGTTGCCGATCACGGCAAGGGTACCGAACGAAGGTTTGTTGCCCTCGGGCGTCTTCTTCTGCGTCTGCTTGAAAAGCCTGCGTTGACCGCCGCCGAACTTACCACGGCTCTGGCCGATCCAAAGCATATCGCTCTCGACATTCGGCATCAGTATGTCGACTATCTGGGCCTCCATTATGCGCTCGCCTGAACGGAGCGCCTGGACTATGGTGGTTATCTCCCCTGACTTGACGCGCTGGCCAAGCCGGGTCTTCGGAGTCCATGCGGCGACATCGAAATTAGGTTTGAGTTCTGCCGGAGTCGGCGCGACCTCGATATCAGGGATCTGCGTGATGACATCCTTTTCGACATCGAGCACTGGTTTCTCGACGTCCTCTGCCGGTGCGATTGTTTCATCTGCCATTGTGATCACTTCAACTTCTTCTTGATGTCATCTATGTGAGCGGGCAACTGCTCGGGAGCGAGCCCGTTCTTGATGTATGCCGAAAAGGTCTTATTGTATATCTTTTCGTCTTTCTTGAGCATCTTAGCGTAATCCGCGATGTGTTTGCCTGTGAGGCGGTCCTCGCTGGGCAACGCCGCTTTATCGACAGGAATAGACAGGCCTGCCGCAAGCGCTCCTGCGACGGCGGCGAAAAGCACTGATCCACCGACCGGTGTCGAAAGACCGATGTCGACGATGGCCTTGGCGATCTTCTTGTCCTTGGCCTTGTTGGCCAGCAGCATGCCGCACAGGTAGGCTGCAGGCACGTTGCTCATGCCGCCTTTGTAGCCCTTCTTGTGCAGTTCCTCGGTCGTGGCGCTCACGAGCACCTTGTCGCCAGTGGGTTCATATTGTACCAGCTGTAGTCTCATGTGGTGCAGCGACTTGCGGATCACGAGACGCACTGTCTCGCCCGCGAGCAGCTTCAGCCGCTTGTGATAATCAGTCCGGCCGGTCCTCTTGCGACGGTATCCGACCACATATTTTTGGTTTGTTGCCATATTATTTCAGGAACAAATTCTGTTCCTCACAGTAAATCTTGACGTGACGCTCACTCCTGAAAAATCCGCCCTTGGCCTTGTTGTACAAGGCGCGGAAATTCTCGTCGGTGATCTTATTCCGTTCGCGCAGCCTGAACAGCAATGCGCGCTGGATCCTGATGCGGGAAATCCAGGCGTCCTTGGTGTTTGCACGGGCGTTGGCGCGACCCTTCCTTTTGCCGTGGCCACGGAGTCGTCCCTTTGCCACTTGCTTGGCGCGCTGTTTCCTTCGGGCATTCGAATGTCCCTGGATCTTCAAGCGCGTGATCGCGCCTTGCTTGATGAGTGACTGGACGTCGGTGTTCGTGATGGCTTCCTTTATATCGGAGAGACGCTCGGTGTCGAACCTGATCCTATGCGGTGAGCATTTGAGAATCTGTGCTGCGAGTCTTCGTTGTATCATCTTAACGCTCCTTCTGTATCATGACCTTTTCGGCTTCCTTGCGTTCAGCTTCCTTCCTGTCTTCAGGAGACATCTCCTTCTGAGGTTGCGGCTTCTTCGGCTCGGACTTCTTGAGCGCGGGCTTGTCTCCCTTCTTGGCGGCATTCGCGCGCTCTTCCTTATGTGCCTTGATCTCGGCCTGGACCTTTGAGGCGTAACCCTTCGCGTCCTTGACGTTGAGTATTGTGATGTTCTTCTTGAGCAGCGCGTCGATGAGCTGTATCTTCGAACGCTTGCCGACGCCGGCGGCTATCATGGCGCCATGGGTCTTAGCATCGATGAGTGATATATCGTTGATTGAATTGACCTGCACAGGCCAGAGGCCGCTAGGATGGCAACCCTCGACGGCAGCGGGCGAACCCCAACCGACAGTGGGCACGGCCCTGTGTCCTGCCATCTTGTGCCGCATCTTCGAATGCAGTCCCTTCGGCTTGCGCCAACCAGTGGTGCCCAGGTTAGGCCTGTGTGTTGTGTCCTGGCGCTTGAACTCGGGCTTGCGGTCCTTGATGGCCTTCCTCAACTTGAGCATATCAGCCATCAGAAATCAACCCCTGCTTTGTGAATGATATATAGTCCGTCCTGGAAAATGCGGCGGTCGCGCTTGCTCACGAAAGTGAGACCCTCGAACTTCGAGGCCGTGCGGCCGGCGAGCTCGAGATCGGGAGATTCTATCTCGACGATGTCGCCGTTTATCTTGACCTTGACGCCCATGTCGAACTTGATCGTGCGCGGCACCTTTTCTCCAAGGAAGTTCTTGATGACCAACTCGTTGCCGGTCACGGTGACATTCATCGGGAAGTGGCTCGCGCACACCTTGAGCTTGTAGGTGAATGGCGTCTGGACGCCGGTGACCATGTTCTTGATGTGGGCCTCGATGCTGCCCATGTGCATCTTCTCGCGCTTGGTCGCGGGATTGCTGTTTATGACGATCCTATTACCGTCCAACTTCAGGGTGATGTTCGGTTGCAGGAGTGTGCGTGTGACAGTCCCCGCAGCACCCTTGACAGTCACGTCACGGCCCGCGAACTTCACTTCGACGCCGTCAGGCACATCAACCGAATAGGTGATCTCTTTCTTCATCAGTAGCAGTAGGCGATCAGCCTGCCTCCGACATTCTCCTTCTTAGCCTCATCAAGGGTCATAAGGCCCTTCGAGGTCGATATGATTATGACGCCAACACCCTGGGCGGGCAGGAAACGCTTCTCGTACTTCTCGAACGCATCGGTCTGGACGGCGAAGCGAGGCTTGATGACGCCGGCGTTGTTTATGGTGCCGAGCAGAGGGACCTTGAGGACTGATCCGCGGGTGGTGTCCCGCTCTTCGAAAACACCGACATAGCCGTGCTTGTTGAGTATCTCGAGCACGCGCTTGGCGAGCAGGCCGACAGGGTAGAGCTGCACGCTATCGCGGCCGATCCTTTCATAGTTGACGATCTTTGACATTGCGTTAGCGAGCGGGTCGTTGTTCATTTTTTCTCCTAGTTATATTTCTTGAAACCTATGCTGAGCGCGGTATCCTTGAAGCAGAGCCTGCACAGGTGCAGACCGTACTTGCTGATGTGTCCACCGATGCGGCCGCAGCGCTTGCACTTGAACAGCGCGGCTCCGGTCGTCCGTATCTTGGGTGAATTGTGCTTGATGTATTTGTCCCTGATAACCGGTTTGGCTTTGAGCTGTTTGAGCGTCTTCCTCCAATCCTTGGATGTCATTATCGCTCCTCCTGTTCGCCGATTGTGATCCCGAATCTCTGCTTCATGAAATCCATCGACTGTTCCTTGGTGATCTTGTGCTTCTTGCCGACGCTGACGGCGCGGACGCGCCTGCGCTTGACGTGGAATCCCGGCTTCTCGAGCGTCACGCAGACCTGCAGTCCCATGACGCCGATCTTAGGGTCGTACTTCGCGCCCTCTATCTCTATGTGTTCAGGGATGCCGAACGCGATGCTGCCTGCGTTGTCGAAATGCCTTGGGCTGAGCTTGAACTCCTTTGCCTTGAGTGTGCGTTTGAGCATATCCTCGGCCTTCTTGCCTCGCAACGTGAGCCGCACGCCGACAGGCAGACCAGGACGCAAACCCCATGTCGGGATTCGCTTCTTGGTTATCCTCTTCTGAGGTTCGATACCGGTGAGGCTCTTGATGACAGTCATGCCCTTCTCGAGCACGGTCTGTTCCTTGCCGGCGCCTATGTTAAGCGTCAGCTTCTCTATCCTCACCTGTTGCATCGGATTCATTGTGATATTATGCCCTCTGGAATGACGAACGCGTATTCGGTGAGCGTCTGCTCGGTCTGGTCGTTGACGCTGAACCTGATACGTTCCTCTGCGATGTCCTCGACAACGCCGACAACGCCCGCGTGCTTGCCTGCGGTGAGCAGGATCTTAGCGCCCTTTTCGAGCTTGAGCGTGTCACCGATCTTCTGGCTCGGCAGGTCCAGCACTATGGTGTCGCCTGTCATGATGTCCTTCTTGTCGGTCAGCAGGTTGCGGCCGCCGGAAAGGTTGAGCTGCATCTTGCCGCCGGTGATTATCCGCTTGCCGAGAACCCGGCATGGCTTGGTCTTGGTGGCTTTAACATCCACCTTCTTGAGTATGATGCGGGCCTTGTTGTCGATGAGCACGCGATAGTGCTCGTTGGCATTGAGGAGCGAGACCACGTCCATGAGGCCGACCGGGAACTTGTAGTCCTTGATGCGGCGTCCATCGACCATGACCTCGGTATTGAGCATTATGAGCCTCGCTTCCTTCGTGGTCGATGCGTGTCCAAGACGCTTGAGCAGAAGGCCAAGCGGCATGCTCTGCTCCATAAGATGCGCGCCGGGCGATGGTCGCATGACGTAGGCATGCTCTTTCCTTGGCAGCTGCCAGCTGTTCGGTGCCGCGTATCTCTTGAGGTAACTCATTGTGATTCTCCTTTATTGGACGCCTTAGGTGCGACCTTGGCAGCGGGCTTCGCAGGAACCGTCGCGACCTTCTTCTGCTGCGCCGGCTGCGTGCGCTTCTTGTCCTCTACGATCTCGGTGATCAGCAGATTGCTAGGATGGAACGGGTACTGGGCCTTGCTGCCGTCCTTGCGGCTGCGGTCTATGCCCGTGATGAAGACGCGCTGCGCCTTGACATCGACCCTCTCCACCTTCCCTGACTTCTTCCGGTATTGCCCTGTCGTGACGATGACCTTGTCGCCGACACGGACGCGCAACGAGCGGGTCTTCAGCTTCTCGCGCAACTCCTTGCAGAGGTGAGCGGCCAACATCTTACCCTGAAGATGCAACGGCGCATTGTAATTATAGAGCCGTTGTTTCGACGGTTTGTTGCTTGATTTCCAGCTTGTTGCGAATTTCATTTTATCACACGATTATAGATGCGTTCTTTGATAGCAGAGGCCATCGGTCAGCCACTTCCTTGGCTATGGGCCCCTTGATGATCGTCCCCTTCGGGTTTCCGTCCTTGTCCTTGACCACGACGGCGGCGTTGTCCTCGAATGAAATGCGCGTGCCGTCCTTGCGGCGCCATTCCTTCTTCGCGCGGACAATGACCGCGTAGACGACCTGTTTCCTCATGTCAGGACGACCGCTCTTCACGGACGCCATCACCAGATCGGCGACGGCAGCCTGGGGCACTCGGCCCTTGACCGTCTTGTGGCGGTTGACCGTCATGATCTTGATGATCTTCGCGCCGGAGTTGTCGCAAGTCTCGACCCACGCGCCGTGGTTGAGGGCGCGCGTCATCCTGCTGGTGACCGCTTTCATTCTTCAGCCTCCGTCTTAGGATGTTCCTTCGGCTTCTCGCTGCGCGCGACGACGCCGGCCTTGAGGTCTCCCTCACGGGCGACGTAGCCGAAGTTCACACCGAGCTTCTCGATGATGATGAATGATTTTGTCTTGCTGAGCTTTCGGCATTCCATGATGCGCACCTGGTCGCCGACCTTGGCGTTGATGCTCTCCGGATTGTGCGCCTTGACCCGCGTACGCTTTGTGAGGTATCTCTCATACTTCGGGATATAGATAGTCCTAGGCCACTCGACCGTGACCGTCTTCTGCATCTTTGCGTTGATGACGGTTCCGACGAATTCACGTCCCCTTGTTCCGATTGTGTTTTCCATGTTAACCTTTGACTATGATCATCTCGGGCGCGAAACCCGCAGCGACAAGGATGCCCTTAGCTTCCCTAAGGTGGTTCCCTTGGAGTTCGATGTTGTTGTCCTTGACCGTTCCGCCGCAAGCCAGCTTGCTTTTGAGCGTCTTGGCCAATTCCTTGATGTCGACTTCCTTTGGGTCGACGCCTGTGATCACGGTATAGCTCTTCTTGAACTTCTTCTCGATGATACCGATCTCGATCTTTTGGCTCTCCTTCGCTATGCTTTCACACACGCATAGTTCCTCTGGCAAGCCGCAGGTCTCACAAACGTCGCTCATTCCTTGTCGGTCCCTCCCTGTCTTTGCAGCGTCAATATCCTCGCGATCGTGCGTTTCGCTGCGCGGATCTTCCCAGAACCTTTCTGGGCCGTGCCGGTCGACGCCTGTGATCTTAATTTCATGAGCTCTGTGCGCAGCTCGGTGAGCTTCGCCTCTCGTTCGCCTGCCGGAAGGGCCAGCACATCCTTACGCTTCATCGCCCTTCTCCTCCTTCACTTCAGCAGCAGGCGCAACGGATGTTTCGTCCCGTTGCGCTTCCACGTTCTCGGCAACGTCCTTCTTCTTCGTTGTCCGTTTCCTTGGTGCGCGCTTCTTCTTGGTCTCGTCCTTCTCAACGGAAGCAGAGCTTCCGTGAGCACGAGAGCCCGGCTCTCGTTGCTTCTCCTCGCCGGATCCGGACGCTGCGGTTTTCTGCTCGACCTTCATCGGCTTGACCTCGTCGCGCGAGTGATCCGTGAGATGGATGTCGTCAGGTCTGTGGACGTCGGATGGCATTATCCACACCTGGATGCCGATGCAGCCAGACTTGAGATTCGCGACGGTGGCCGCGTGCCGCACGCCTTCCATCGCTATCTGTCCGCTCTTCTTGAGGTAGCCTGAGAGGAACCGCCAGGTCTTGGCGCGTGCGCTTGGCACCTTGCCTGATATCGTGATTTGGACACCGAGCGCGCCAGCCTGAAGCACGTCGGTCATCGTCTTGTGGCCTATGGCCTTGAACTTCTGCGCGCCGAAACGTTCGAGCGTGGAAGCGATCCTCTCGGCCACAATGCGGGCGTCGAGGTTCTGGTCGCCGACCTCGGCGATCTCGATCTGAGGATTCTCAAGGTCGAACTTCTTCTTGATCGTCTGCGTGAGCTTCTTGATGTTCTCGCCCTTGCGACCGACCACCAGGCCAGGACGCGAAGCGAAGATCGTTATCTTCTCGCCCAGCGGAGTGCGCGTCATCTTGACATGGCTCAGGCCGACGTTCTTGAGTGTCTCGCCGATGAACTCCTCCAGGAGCAGACCGCGTACCTCTTCCTTGACGAATTTGCGTTCGATCATTTCTTGGGTGCGGCCTTGCCGCCCTCCTTGGATTTGCCCTTCTTCTCTTTCTTGACGCCCTCGGCGAGCACGATCTCGATGTGTGCCTGTTTGCCCTTGCGGCCGTTGCGACCGGAGTGGAATACCTTGCCGCCCAATTGTGCGGCTATGTGCTTGATGGTGAGGTTCGCGGTGCTCAATCCCTTGAGCTGGGCGTTGGCTTCCGCGGATTCCAGCAAGCCCTTGATGAACTTGCAGGTCTTAGCAGGGAAGCGGCCAGGACCGACGCCCTTGTTGTGCGCCATCTCCTCGAAGTATCGCTTGTACGGGATGGCCTTGCGCAGACCGATCGCATCATCAAGAATCCTCTTGGCCGTCGTGATGTCCTTGCCACGGATAGCCCTGCATACCTCGACGCCGTGCTTGAAGGAGATGGGCATGCCAACTCCGACCGCCTTGGCCTCATTGGCCGTCGCCTTGTATGAGTATCCGTATCCAGCCATACTTACTTCACCGACATCGACGAGGATGATCTCGTCGCTCCTATACCTGGCGCGCTGTGCGCGACCTTAGTGCGTGTCATGACGAATTCGCCGAGCCTGTGGCCGATCATGTCCTTCTCGATCATGACATTGACGAATTCCTTTCCGCTGTGGACCTTGACCTGTTTTCCCGCGAACACCGGCAGGATGACCATGTCCCTGCAGTGAGTCTTGATGTTGGGCTTGTTCGCCGTGACTTCCTTGAGGAGCTTCTTTTCGACATCACTCAAGCCGTGCTTGAGCGTGCGGCGCTGGCGTGCCGGAATGTAGCGCATGAAATCCTCCATGCTCAGTTTCTCGACCTTGTCCCAGGTCATTCCGTACCAGACGAATTCCTTGGCCATTACTTGCTCCTCCCTGTCCTACGCGGCCAGAGCGAACCGACCTTCCTTCCTGGTGGAGCGTTGTGTCCGACAGGCTTGTTCTTGGCCTTTCTGGACGTACGCTTGTTTCCGTATGGGTGGTCGACCGCGTTCTGGGCAGCTGCCCTGATGCTGGGGTAGCGCTTGTTGCGTATCTTCTTGTGATAGTGCATGTTTCCCGCCTTGAGGAAGGGCTTCTCGGTCCTGCCGCTTCCGGCGACGACTCCGATGCATGCCCTGCAGTCGGAGCTGAAAACCCTCTGCGCCTTGCTGGGCAGCAAAACGGTGATCTTGTTATCGATCTTTCCGACGATGCGAGCGAAAGTGCCGGTGGTGCGGCAGAACTTTCCGCCGTCACCCGGTTGTGATTCGATGTTGAAAATCTCAGTCCCATCAGGAATGTCGCGCAAGCGCAGTACGTTTCCCGGTTTTTTGACGTCAGCGCCCGGGCCGTGCGAGATCTTGTCGCCGACCTTCATTCCCTCGGCAGCCTGCACGAGCGACTCGGTACCGTCGGCGTACTTCAACTTGGCCAAAGGCGCCTGATGGCCCTGGCACTTGACGAAGTCGATTATGTCCGCGTCCATGAGGCCTTCAATCACTGTCCTGTGCCTCGCTTCTCCCTCGTAGCGGAAGCTTGGGGCGCGATATCTAGGTCCGCCCTTGCCGCGCGCCTGTTGGATCAGTTGTTTACCCATCTCACATCAACCCGAGGTTCGTCGCTATATCTATTGCAGGAGTCTCCTGGCCGAACTTGACATAGGCCCTCTTCTGGCCCTTGAATGTTATGACCGTGCGCACCGAGACGACCTTTGCCTTGAGTTCCTTCTCGATGGCTGCCTTGATATCATTCTTCGTCGCTTTCATATCGACGTCGAAGACCAGCTTGTTCTCGCTCTCCATCATGCGGAGCGCTTTCTCAGTCGAGACCGGGAAGTTGATGATGCTCATCGGAACAATCCCTCCTTGGCGATGCGTTCAATGGCCGCGTCGGTGTAAAGCGTGAGGCGTCCAGGGTGCGTCCCAGGCGCGAGCATGTATGCGTTGAGCTTCTCGACGGACACGACGGTGACGCCGGGGATGTTGGAAGCGGCCTTGCGCAGGGGGCAATCCTTGGAGACGACGATCAGAGGACCGATGCGGGTCTGGTAAGGACGACCGCGTGTCTTGCCGATGCCTGAGCGGATCTTCTTGACGGATGCGCGTTCGAGTTCCTCGCCGAGCTTGAACTTCAGCAAAGCGTCGATGACATCGCTGGTCTTGCCGATGTCCTCCATGGATGTGTCGATGATGAAAGGATAGTTGGCGGGGATCTTGTGGCCGCGCTTCTGCACGACATCCTTATCAATGGTCGCAGCGAGCGCGCTGCGGATGGCTTTCCTGCGTTCCTTGATGTTGAGCTTCTTCGCGAAAATGCGCTCTGCCTTGGGCGGATGCGCGCGACGACCGCCGACCATGCCTGGAGCGAAAGCTCCGCGCCAGTTCATCTGGGTGCCGTTGCGGCTGAGGATCTTCCTCGGGACACGCGAGATACCGGCGCCATAGGCGCCCTTGTAGTCGCGTCTGCGACGGGATAGCTTGACCGCATGACGCTTGCCTGCGTAGGGATCGGCGCCGTACTGTTGGCGTTCATTCGCCATGACCGCTTCGACAGCGCGACGGATGAGGTCGGGTCGGACAGGCTCGTCGAACTGAGCCGGCATTTTCTTTGAGCCCTTCTCGGACGTCGGTGTCAGGATTTTGAGGTTCATTGTTTGCTGTGCAGGCTCGTGTAGACGATCTCCGGTGCCTGCTTCGGAATGTTGACTCTTGGACGCATCGCCGGCGTCATGGTAATGAGACGTTTGACCGCTCCGCCCACGCTGCCCCTTAGCAGCATGCACGAGCCGGTCGCGAGGCCGTAGTGCACGAAACCGCCCTTGGGAGTGACTTCCTCGGGCTTTGCTTCGACTCTCACGACCCATTTGTTGAGTTCTGTGCGCCTGTGGAAACCGGTCTGACCCTGGTGGGCGACACGGTATGAGCGATTGCCATCCCATGGGCCGAGAGTAGCGGGACCACGCTTGGTCTTCTCTGCCTTGTGGGAACGGATCATGATTCCGTGACGGGCGACAGGACCCTGCAAACCGTGGCCCTTGGTGACGCTGTGGGCGTCGACCTGCGCTCCGTCGCTGAAGACTTCGCTCGCCTTGACTTCCTTGCCGAGGATATCATTCGCGAACTTTAACTGGTCCTCGACCTTTCCGCCGATGCCCAATTCGATGATTTCAGGAGTCTTCTTGAGATTGATGAGGTGAGGTTGCGTCTGCGCGAGCACACGGACCTCGATCACGCCTTCGGTCTTGAGCTCGACGGCTTTGTGGATCTTCGGAACGTTCATCGCGCGTGCAAGATGCTTCTCGAGCTTGTCGGCCCACTTGAACTGGCTGACCTGCTTGCCGCCGTAGCGGTTGACGAGGGTCTTGATCCCGATGACCCTGATCGGAGGACATTCGATGACTGTGACGGGTGCGGAGATCTCATCTCCCTTAGAAAGCGATGTCGACCTGTTGTCGACGTGTATGATGTGGGTCATGCCGACCTTGTAGCCTGCGAAACCGAGAAGCTTGGCGTCCTTGGACGGGACCCAGGTCCTGATCCTAGCGGTCATGCGCGGGGCACGACGTCTGTGCCAGAACTGCATCGACGATTTCCTTGGGTTTCTTCTTGTTGGCATATTAGTATCGCGCTATTTGATCGGTGGCGCGCCCTTGCAATTGCCTTTTGCGGGACATTTCGTAGAAACAGTATGCTACTAACAGACTGTACTGAGAATGTGTCCCTTCTCAGGCTCGTGCGTGTGATATTGCGATTACCGTCGGGTAAGCGCCCTGTTTCGTTGGAGTTTGGCGTCTGCTTATAAAGTTTGTTGTGGAGAACCACTTGTCAGGGATTGCTTTCTTTATATAGTGGGTCTGATTTTGTGTTAAACGATTTAACAGAAAAAGTTATTATATGGCTCAAACAATTATTTTTTATAAAGAAATTATTATTTTTTCTCAGAAATTATGGTGGTGCCAGGATCCATCACTTCGGGTTTCTTCTGATCATTGTCGGATTCTGTTTTTTTCGACTTTCTTTTCGTCTTCTCAGCTTCCCTGTTAAGCAGGTAGGCTCGTTTCTTCGCGTATTGTATAGGATTCTTGATGCGCTGGCATAGACTGTCGGGCTGGCACACGCCGATCTCCTCGTAGAATTTCCTGCAACTATTCGGCGGCATCTTTTTCTTGACTTCCTTGTGATGCCTCAGATGACCCTGGATCAGAACCTCTCTTAGCGGCTCTGGATTGTTCTTGTTCCATTCTGCGAGCCACTCGCCGACCTTATCATAATCCCAACCCGCAAGCACGAGGAAATTCACGACTGCGAACATGGCGCGCTTCTTGCCGTCCTTGAGGCCTTTCTTGATGTTGTGCATGCACGGAGGGAAGACGTTCTCGGTGAGCGCCTGCTCGGGGATCAGATCCTCCGGGCGCTTCATGGATTTATTCATCTCATCTTCAGTCAAACGCAACGGAATCGACGGGAGCTTGTGCGCGAACGCGTTGTCGAACAACAGCCGCGCTTCATTGGGTTTGGCCAATGATCGGTCCAGGAAGACGCGGTCGAATCTTATCTTGTCAGGAGCTGCTGTTGTCTTGTCGAAATCAATGATTTTATCGGGGTTCATCGGTATGCTCACAAGCCCTGATTTCTCGTGCATACTGTAGGGGGCGCGCACAAGATGACGCGACGCTATCAGCACTGTGTCGACGGAAAGAACCGTGAACGGATCGAAGAAAGGGCCTTTTGGTCCGGTCTTCACAAGATCGACATGGGTCTTGCCCGTGGTCTTCTTGATTCCATCCAGTGTGAATCTGTCGACGAGCATCTTGCCGAGCGGCGCCTTGATTTCGTCGATGAGATATGCCGCGATCTTCCTCGGCCCTTCAGGGAAAAGGTCCTTGACCTCGCGCTCTTTTCCCTCGACAACCGCTGTCTTTGGGAAAGCCTCGAAAGGGATGGCGATGTGAAAACCGTGATTTCCCGAGAATTTGACCGTGTGGCAGCGGATGCCGAGCGATTTGATCTTCTCGACGATGATATGGGCGGCTACCATGCTGTAATCGAGCCAGGCGCAGTCGATGTCTATGATAAGATCCCAGCCGATGCGCAGATCATCCTGCTCATTCCTGCGCATGCCTGTGACGATGTTCAACGGATTCGACCAGCGCTCCTCGCTGATATGGAAACTTGTCACACCCCTTGAGACAAAATCAAGGACATCCCTCGGATAGGTCAGGACGTCGGGGCGCTTGCCGTACGAATCTGTCGCGGCGTATTTGACTCCGACTTCCCTGTCTTGCGCAGAGTCGACAAGAGCGCGTTGCACCTCCGGACGCTTGTAGTGCTTGAGCAGAGTGCTGATGTGTAACATCTATCTTGTTCCCCCGACGTGAAGGAGCCCGCCGTGACTTAAATATCTATCCCGCACATGTCCAGTGTGTCCAGTGAACCAATCTGCATAAGTCTTAAAAATCTTGGAATTGAGCGTTTTCTCCATGACAGCGTTCGGCAGCCAGCTAAAGACGGTATTGTTGCTTGGCGTACTTGCCGGATTGGCCCTTGGTGTCGGCTACATATTCGGCGGCACGACCGGCTTGACCATTGCGTTCATAATCGCGCTCATAATGAACGGCATCACCTACTTCTGGTCTGACAAGATCGTGCTGTTCATGTACCGCGCGAAAGAAGCATCGAAAGAAGAGCAGCCCGAACTTCACTCTATAGTCGAGCAGGTGGCTGTCCTTGCAGGCATCCCAAAGCCCAAGGTATACATAATGGAATCAGCGACACCTAACGCTTTCGCCACAGGCCGCAACCCGAAGAACGCGGTGGTCTGTTGCACCACAAGCATAATGCGTCTGCTGAGCAAGCAAGAACTCAAAGGGGTGATCGCGCACGAGATGGCGCATATCAAGAACCGTGATATCCTGATAATGACAATCGCGGCCACAGTGGCGGCTGTGATATCCTACGTCGGCATGATGGCGCGCTGGGTGCCGATGGGCGACCGCGACGACAACGGCAACAGCATAGTGTCGATACTTCTCGTCGGGATATTGACCCCTCTAATCGCGATGATATTGCAATTCGCGATATCAAGGAGCCGTGAATATCTCGCCGACGCAAGCGGTGCGCGCTATTTGAATGACGGGGCAAGCCTTGCCAACGCTCTAGCTAAACTGGAGCACGGTGTCTCGGTCAATCCTATGACCGGAGCGCCGCAGGCGACAGCTTCATTGTTCATCGTCAATCCTTTCTCTCTACGAGGTATCGCATCTCTATTGAGCACGCACCCACCGATGGATGAGAGGATAAGGCGATTGAAGAACATGGATTTCTGAAGGATTTGTCGCCTAGAACGACAGCCTGTACACACCGAGAGTCAATTTGCCCGTGTCTATACTTGCCATGTGACACAATCCCGCTCCTTCAGCCAATCTTATCGCGGGATCATTTCGCCAAGGGTGGATGGCTGTCACGCACAACAACATTCCATGGCTTTGTTTGCATCGTGAGACTATCTCGTCACGCAAGGCGATAGCGACACTCCCTCTGTTAAGAGCATCCTGGCGCACGGCAAATTGCTCCACATATGTGAACGGCAAAGGATGCCTTGCTATGAAATTGTATACCGGGTCCTGTACTGCCTGAGGTTCTTGTTGGAACAAATGGTCAAGGAATCGCCAGTCATACGCGAGGCAGAACCCTTCAAGACCGTCTCCTGATTCAGCGACGAGCGCATCAGGGCTGTGAACCCTACGAGCGTATTGGGTCCTGTCAAGCGTGAACTCGTAGAAGCCGGTGCGCTTCGCTTCCCCTGCGTGAACTGCCAGGCTGTCGGCAAGAGTTTTGATATCGTCGACATCGCCCGACCTCGCTTCACGGATCATAATCCATCATGGGTCGCGGGTGTTTAAAAGAAATGTGGACTCCAGTTCGATTAGTAATCCATCGACGTGCGACTCCCCTGTTCAATCATTTCCAAACCAGATGCGTAGTTCATCATAAGCCGCCTGCACAGAATCAGAAGAATGAATGATGTTGTGTATCGCGCGTTTTTGGGCTGTGGCGAGCGCGTATGAGTCATGGGAATAATCACCACGGATAGTGCCTTTCGGGCATTGGATCGGTTCGGTCTTTTCCCCTGCCAGTGCACGCATCCGGCGCACGGCATCCTCTCCATCGACTTTCGCCGCGACAAGCGGGCCGGAAGTCATGAATTCCCTTATGCGCGCGGCAATCATCGGGCCGTTATTCAGGAACACGGAAGCGTAATGCCTGTCGATGGTGCGGGCATCGGCCAGCGTGGAGTATGAAGAAGGCACGACCAGACCGGCACACTTGATACGGGCGATGATATCGAACTGAATCCCGGCATCAACAGCATCGGGCTTTATCAAAACGAGCGTGCTCTCGATTCCCATACGCGCAGGTAAGATGAGGGACTATATCTTGTTTTTCGTGATGCTGAAGGACGCAACTGCACTCTTCGTCAATCCTACATTTCATTGATACTTCTTCTCGACAAAATCAAAAATAGTCTTCGCCTTCTTCTCGCCGACGCCTTCGACCTTTTCGAGCTCTTCCTTGCCGGCGTTGACGATGCCCTTGACAGATCCGAAGGTCTTGAGTAGCTGCCTTCCAAGCACAGGACCGACGGAGGGGATGGCTGAGACGACGTATTCCTGCTGCTGCTCTGTCGAAGCCGGCTTCTTGTTGCCATGACTCGAGAATTCCTTGCCATCCTCGTTCTGCTCGCGCGAAGCGATAGTCATTATCATCTGACAACTCTCCTGCGGAGTCTTCGTGAAAAGTATGGGGATGCCGTAGGAGACGGAAATGGCGGCTATCATCCCACGGATCGCGTTAGGATGGATGTTGCGGATGACATAGATATCCTTGTCACCCTCGATGATTATCAACGGCCGCTCATATTGACGCTTGAGACCCCGGAGCTGCTCCAAAAGCCGGGTGTCAAGCATGCTCTCAAGGAAATCCTCCTGCGTCTTGTACTCGATCGCGCATCTTTGCGAAACCACATAATCGCTTACAGGCAACATCTCGAGCTTGACATCGGCTCCGCGCTCCAACAAGTCCTTGACGACAGGGCCGCCTTTTTCACGATAATCAACAAAGACAAGAGGACCTTTGATCGCCTGTTTCTTCTGTGGTTGTCCGAACCGGGCCAATGTAGACTGTGGCTGTTGCAGCAGGCGCGTGTTGAGCCTGGTGCGAAGATCATTCAGGATGGAACCCATGTTCCTTTCCTTGTGGCGCGCGACAGCGGCATAGGCTTCGTCACGGGTGTTCCTTGCGATGAGCATCATCACACGTCCCGTGTCATGTCTGCCGGTCCTTCCCCTGCGCTGTATCGATCGTATGGCAGAGGGCACGGGTTCGTAGAACATGACGAGATCCACCGACGGTATGTCGAGACCCTCCTCTGCGACACAGGTGGCGATCAATACGTTGAAAAAACCATCTCCAAATTCCTGCAGCATCTCGACCTGTCTCTTCTGGCTCAGGCCGATGCCATTCTTCTTGGCCTGGCCCACGAAAATCTCCGGAAGGACTCCGGGAATGCCTGTCAACGTCTTCTTGAGTTGCTGCGCGCTGTCCCTGAACTGCGTGAAAAGGATTATCTTCGACTTCTTGTTGGCCGCGAACTCCGCCTCGCAGATATTCCGCACCTTCTCAAGCTTCGGATGCTCGACACCCTGGGAGATGAGAGCGTCGAGTTTTATCTGCGCCGCCTTGAATTGCGCGTCAACGACAAGATTACGGACGGCCTTGCTCTGTCCTGCAGAAGCCTCCTCGCGGAGTTTTTGCATGTAGGTCTGAAGCGGTGCGAGCCCCTGCGATTCCAGCAGCTCAAGCGCATGCTGGAGCTTCATCACCTCTGCCACGATCGAGATGGCCTTGAGCGTCTGACTGTCCCGATCACCTTCACCGAATTTATGCCGCAATTCCAATTGCATCGCGATGAGCTCCTTCCTCGTCGGATTGTACAATCCTTTCGCGAGACCGAAGCCACGCAATACATCCGTGCGAGCCTTGACGCAGTTCGAGAACAAACGACGCAGGTCGATCATCGGTTGCGGCAAGTCGACGCGGATGTGCTGTATGTTTGTCTCCTGGACGTAGGGAAGCACGTCTTCATCATCAACCGTGCGAACTTCGACATGTTCGATCCTGAGATTCTCGCATACCTGCAGTATGTGCTCTTCCTCACTGCCAGGACTCGCGGTCAAGGCGAGGATGTGCGGGAACTTCGCGGCTTCGACGTATTTCTTCGCGAGATAGACATAGCTGTAGTCTCCGACAGCGCGATGCGCTTCATCAAAGACGATCAGCGAGACATCATCGATTCCAAGACGGCTGCTTATGACGTCGTTCTCCATCCCCTGCGGCGTCGAGAAAATGAACTGCGCGCTCTCCCAGAGCCGGGCCCGCTTTTCTGCCGGGACATTGCCCGTGAAAAGCGCGAATGAATCTTCCGGAGCTTCAAGATGCTTCTTGAAAGTCGTCATGTGTTGTTCGCACAGAGGCTTTGTCGGAGCCAGGAAGATGACCTTCGAGCCAGGATGCTGCTGCAATCGTTGGAGGGAGAGAAGAAGCGCAATGGCCGTCTTTCCCATCCCTGTGGGCAAGACGACGAGACAGTTCTTCTGCACACAACTTCCCAGGATGGTCTCCTGATAGAGCCGTGGCGTGATGTCTTTCAAGCGAGCGAGCGTCACTGTGTTCATATCCCCCTATTGGCCGTTTTGCGCTTAAATAGGACCCGGCCTGCTGTCGAGTGGGGAGTGGTCGCTCACATTTATATAACTCATCTGTCGTGCTGCAACCATGCAATTCCAAGGCTTCACTCTTGATGATTTCCAGGTCGAGGCTATCGCGAGCATCGAGAAAGGGAATTCGGTCGTTGTTTCAGCCGCAACGGGCACTGGAAAGACCTTGATAGCCGACTATGTCATCGACAAGAACATCAAGCTCGGCAAGCGCGTGATCTACACAGCACCGATAAAGGCGCTTTCCAACCAGAAGTACCGTGATTTCACAAAAGCATATGGCAAGGACGCCATCGGCCTGATTACCGGCGACGTGCAGATCAACACCAACGCGCAGATCCTGATAATGACGACAGAGATCTACCGAAACATGCTCCTCGCGCGTGATGAGTTGATAGGAAGCGTCAACCACGTCATATTCGACGAGATACACTTCATCTCAGACTTCGAGCGCGGCACGATATGGGAAGAGAGCATAATATTCTCGCCCAAAAACATACGATTCCTGTGCCTTAGCGCCACGATACCGAACGCAGTGCAGTTCGCGGCGTGGATATCGAAAATAAAGGACCACACGGTCGAGGTGGTCAGGCACGACAAAAGAGCGGTCCCGCTCACACATAAAGTGTTCGATTCGGACGAAGGGATAACGACACTGCAAGAATTAGGCAAAGTGATAAGACAGGAGAAAGGACATCATCGAAACGAAAAAAACATCTATTCTCGCAGAAGAGAGCGGGCGACGAAGCCGAGATGCGAAGAAGTGGTGCGTGAACTGCAAGAACGCAAATGGTTGCCCTGTCTTTATTTCATATTCTCAAGGATGGAATGCGAGAGACAGGCAGGATATATCTACAAATCGTTCAACTTCCTGAGCAACGAACAAAAACTCCGCGTCGCGCAGCGCTTCAAGGACACGATACCTGAAGAACAGCGCGGATTAGAGAGCGTCAACAAAGTGCGTGAGTGGTGCAGCAAAGGAATAGGCGTCCATCACGCGGGACTGCTGCCATCCATAAAAGAAGTGGTCGAGCTATTATTCGTGGACGGCCTGATACATGTCCTATTCACGACAGAGACATTCGCGGTAGGATTGAACCTTCCCGTTCGTGCCACGGTCTTCAACTCACTCGAGAAATTCGACGGGATGAACTTCCGCTATCTGAATTCAAAAGAATACTTCCAGCTCGCAGGACGCGCAGGAAGGCGAGGAATAGACACCGAAGGATTCGCCATAGGTGTGATAGACAGGCAATCAGCCGATCTTGAGCGCATCGCGAAGTTCACGGCGGCCGACACAGAGCCCATAATCTCCCAGTTCCGCATGTCGTACAACACGGCTTTGCACCTGGTGAGCCGCCATAATCCCGATGAAGTCGAGGTAATACTCAAAAGCAATTTTGACTATTTTGTCCGGAAAGCCGAGAAAGGCCACATACGAATAGTATCCGAGTACAACAACAGGCTCAAGAAGATGCGACAGCTAGGATATCTTACGAACGACAACCAACTGACCGATCGAGGCCACTTCCTCATCAACATCTACTCATATGAATTGATGGTCGGCGAGATATTCTCGACAGAAATATGGAAAGGATTGAACGAAGACCAGCTATTGCTAGTCGCGGCCTCGATAATATACGAAGAAAGACGCAGTGATAAGTATGATGTGTGCGGAGCGGACTCGATCGTCACACCGATACTAGGAATCCTCAAGAAGAACGAATACGTCGCCAAAGAGATCAACAAGATGGCGTTACGTAAACTGGCAATACTTGTGTCCCGATGGTCCAATGGCGCATCATTCGAGGAACTTCTCGAGTACACCGACTCACAGGAAGGGGACATCATACACCTGTTCCGAAGGATACTTGATTTGTTGAGACAGATAAGACACGCCGCCCACGACGAAGAACTGCGCGAGAGGATCAACAGGGCGATGACGAAGATAGACAGGGACATAGTGCAAGTCAACCTGTGAGTGTTTCTAATCACCGTAATTCTCTAATCGAAGAACCGGGGATCATCGCTGCGAACCGTCTGCTGTATTATCTGTCGTTGCATCGGCTTCTTTTGCGTGGGTGTGGGCGCAGTAGTGTTGGCAGGGGCATGATTTTGCATAGACCGAAAAGAGGGCGATGAAACAGGACCTGTCTTGACCTGGATCACTTCCTTGGGCTTCATGAACTTCAGCATCTCCATGCCCTTGCTGAAAGAGATGGGTCCGCAGCTTAGGCAGAGGAAGAAAGGTCCCCACTTGCCTTCCCGCAGCTCAGTCCAACTTCCACAGGCGCATTTTATCTCTGGCAGTTTCGCATCGACGTGGTTCTTGCAGACAGGCACATTCTGCACGCTTATGGACATCGCGGGCTTCGAGCAGAAAGGACAAGTCGCGGTCTTGGATTCACCGTATCGCTTGGGAAGCCTCATCAGAATCACCTGCGCTTCGCAGGCACCATGCTTTTCTTGATGATGAATCCCACGACAAGACCCGCTATGAAAGTAATGACTATGAGCTTGAACGAGGCGTAGAACAAAGAGCCGATGGAGTATCCGATCAGGAAGCCCGTGATGATGATATACCAGCCCATCCTCGGGCCTTTCCGCACTGAGAACCATCTCATCCCGAAAAGGATCCCCACTATGAGCGCGCCGACATAGGTTATCGACGCTGAATCTGAGCTGAAAGCCAGGAAGACACCCATGAAAATGGCGATGAGACCCATTATCTCGCCCCAGTCATTCGACCATACCAGCTTCAGGAAGTCGTCGAACGCCATCAGCCGAAGGTCCTCCACCAGGCATACCACGCGAGCGTCATGCAAACCAACACCAGGATGATGATCACCCAATGTGGCAACCCCAGGATCAATCCGAGCCAGAACGCGATGACTCCCACGATCACACACGTGAGCAGTGTCCTGTTGATGAAGAAGAAATGGGTCTTGTCAAAGAATTTTATCCTGCCGCCAGCAGTGCCTTCCATCTGTTTGTCCCAGGCAGACCAGACCGCGATGATGACAACCACGACGAAAAGGAAACCGATCCAGCCAGGCAGACCGGATATCATGGCTATGGCGGCAGCAAGTACGCCGCCGAAAACCACGGCAAGGAAAGTCCTGCTCACGAAAAATATGTAGCAGCCGTCAAGCGGCGGGATCGGAAGCAGATAAATGAGGGCGAACAACAGGTTGAGGTGGATGAAAGAGGTGATTGTGTCGGACGGACTCTTGACAAGCCACCAGAACAGCAAAGCGACGACAGCGTTCGCCATCGGACCCGCGAGATAGACCCACATCTTCGAGACCGTGCCTGCCTTGTACCTGAAATGGCCGAGGCGATGGTACTTGAGTTCCTCGATCTCGGTGCGCGTGAACGTCACGAAAGGCAATGCGCCCCGGGTGATGACTGCGAGCAGCAAAGCGACAAGCATACCGCCCCACCAGGCGCGATGTTCGGCCTGCATATCAAGATTCAAAGCCATCAAACGCTGAGCTCCGTGATGGATCGCGAGCGTGATGATGGACAAAACGGATGAGATCAACAGGTTACGCAACCCTACGGCGAGATCGAAGTTATCGGCGCCCCAGGCATTGAATGAAAGGATGAAGCCTATCACGAAAGAAACCACGAAGAACTCCAACCATTCCTGATTGCTTGGCGGGAAGAACCTCTTTATCTTCGACCACTGATCAAAGAGCGTCATAGAAGAATCCTTGTGAAGGGCGTTTAAATACTTTGTGAGATATACCTACGAACCAAGACGGCAATGTCCTGCCTGTGGCCCGCGCCTATGATCGCCACGACCTTACCATCCTTGTGCTGTTGGCCGAGCGCGGCTAGCCGTTTTGCCATCACTTCATTGCGTTCATGCACAAGAACGCGATAGACATTAGGATAACGCTTGCGCACATCCTTGATGAGCGTGTCGATCACGTCCTGGCTCGGCACCGTCTTCAGGTCGAAAGGGAGCTTTTTCTTGCCACCCATCATGCCGCGGATCACGTCCCAGACAAACCTGCCTTTCTCACGCCAAGTCACGCCTTTGGATAGTCGTTTGAGGGTGATGCGAATGTCCTGGTCGATGAGCGCGACAGGTATTTTGCGTTCCCGTGCAAGTTTTATCGCGTGCAACATCTCGGCGCCAGGATCCATGCCGACCTGTTTGCCGAGCATGCGTTCGGCCCACGCGCCGAGCATCGAGAAAAGAAAACCCGTGAATCCCACGTGGCGTATGTCAGACAGACGCAGTTTCCTTGGTTGAGGGTTCAGAAGACCTTCCAACCGGCCTCGGTCAAGCTCTATGGCGATGACTTTTGGGCTGTGTGATGCGACAGCATCATCGACCTCTTTCAGGCTCTGCTTGGCAATGTGGCTGGTGCCTACAAGAACGATGTTCGATACTATCATGCAATCTCGTGCTAAAGAACGCTATTTATACGTATTGGTGTCCTGTTACATCCCAACAAACTTTAAATACTATGACCATTACGTAATGGTATTAGTCAACAGAAATGCAACGGCATTTCTGAGATTACAACAAGTTGTAATCACATTCAACAAGGAGGGATTTGTAATGCTGAAGCTGAAGAAGATTTCTGAGGCATACGATATGAAGGTGTTCACGGACATAGGCGACTATTTCGGTGACGTAGAGGAAGCGGTCCTCACGGCCACGAAGGTCCATGGTTGGCGCGTGCGCGCGACCAAGAACTCGTTCCTGAGCAAGGTCCTAGGATCAGCGAAGGGAGTAGTCGTGCCACATACCCTTGTGAAGAGCATGGGCGATGTCATGATCATCTCCAAGGCAGCAGTGCCCAACTACTCCGGCGACGAAGCAGCGGCAGAAGAGTAAGTTTTTATCCTATCACTTTCCGCAGTCGCTTGACGCGACTGTAGTTCAGTGGTAGAATACGAGCTTCCCAAGCTTGGGATGCGGGTTCGATTCCCGCCAGTCGCATATGGACTCAATACTTTACCTATACGTGCCGGTCGCGTGGCTGGTCGGTCAATTGATCAAGCTTCTCATAGGAGTGTGCAAGTATAGACGTTTCGTACCGACATCTTTCTTCTCGCTCGGCGGCATGCCCAGTTCGCATTCGGCGCTCGTGTCCGCGCTCGTGACAGCAGTCGGCATCAATGAAGGCATCACAAGCACGGTCTTCGTCGTGACATTTGTGTTCTCATTCATCGTGATATACGACGCCTGGGCGCATCATAGGGTGAGAAGGCACACGCTGCCGCAGGTGCTCGCCGGTATTGTGGTCGGCGTCATAACGTTGTTGACCGCGGCTTTGCTGCATGGGTACTTCTAGAATCATCCAACAATCACGTGTATTCATCTACCGTCGTGAAAAGGCTGTCAAGACCTAGTTTGAGCGCCTTCCGTTCTATGATCCTGTCGTGGACATGAGGCATTATGATCCATTTCTTCTCAAGATCAGAGTAGGGATTAACGAACACCATGGTGAGCTTGGGATTCTGCGTGATCTCGGGCCATAGGGTAATCAGGTGGTCGACATTATGGCGTCTGTTGGGTGTGACAACGAGGACGTTCTTGTCCTTCATCCTCTCGAGATTCGGCTGCAGGCCCGCAAGATCCGCGATGACCAGCACATAGCGGGGCCCTGTCTTCGTCTCGATGACAAAATCCCAACCATCCTGTTCCTTCTTGATATCTACTATGGTGCGGGTGATCAGGTCCTTGTTCTGAAGGTAATGCAACGCCCATTCACGAAGCACAGCAAGCAGGTCCTCTTTCATTGACAAACCGTCGCAGGAACGTGATTAAAAGCTTTACGCAGCATATTCTCTATTCTGATAAAATTTAAATATTCTTCCCGTATTGATTCAATAATAGTAAAAACGAAAAAGGTGAAGCCGTGGCAACAGAAGATTCAGTCATAATGAAGAAGATGGTCGATAACATGGCACAGGCCTCCCAGGCAGTGCTTAACAAGAAGCCAGAGATGGACAATTTCAAGAGGATCGTTCCCAGTCTCGTCGAGAAGGGCCTTGACAACATCAATCTGACTATGTTCAATGAGGAGACACGGCTTGGGATCCTCAACGCCCTTGGCGATGAATACCAGCGCAAGGGAGCGCTGGACCAGGCTATAAAGGCGTTCATCCTCTCAGGCAACAGGGCCGCTCTATCAGGCATCGGTCATGACTATGAGAAGGTCGCGTTGTTCTCGAACGCAATCGACGCCTATCGCCTTGCCGACAACCGCGACGAACTGACCCGAATAGGCGACAAATGCCTCACTGACGGCAGATTGGCAGACGCCATCAAGGCTTACAGGCTGCTAAACAACAACGAGAAGCTCATCAAGGTAGGAGACTTCTGCCTCAACAAGGCAAAGTGGGACTTCGCAATCGAAGTGTTCGCGGCCATAAAGAACAAGGGAAAGCTCGTCGATGTCGGTGACAAGTGCCTGTCTGACAACCAGTTCGCCTATGCATTCAAGGCCTACTCGCTAGCCGAAGACAAGGACAAGCTCAACCTGCTAGGCGACACCTGCTTGAGGCAGTCGATGCTAAAGATGGCGCTCGATGCCTACGACAAGTCAGGCAACTCGATGATGATACAATTCATCAAGGAGAACTTCCAGGGTGCGTGATGCCAAACGACAGGTGCATAAAGCACAGAAAGGAAATAATCGGGGTCTGCAACTGGTGCGGCGCCCGTCTTTGCCAGCTATGCGTGGCTGACAAGAACGGCAACAAGCTCTACTGCGAGAAATGCGTAGGACAGCTATCGATAGTGAAGCGCGTGAAGATACCGCCAGCAGCGTCAGCACCGGCCAACAGGAAGGATGACGATGCACCGCCTTCTGTCGAACCATACTACTGAAAAAAGAGGAGGACATCATGGATGGAAGCGCAATGATAGAGGAGAAATACAAGCTGTTGTTCGAACAACAGATGAAGAAATACGAGAAACAGATCCAGTTGATGAAGGACACCATCCAGGCTATGGCCATGGAATTCCAGACGATAAAGTCACAGATGGCCGATGTGCAGACGATGAAGCAGCAGATGCGCGAGCAGCCCGTCATCAAGCAGCAGGAATCGCAGAGGGCGCTGCCCTCAGAGAAGCCGGTCCACCCTCGTCAGGGCAACTACAAGCCAGAAGACGTCGACATCAAGAAGATGTTCTACTTTGGACACAAATAAACAAATTCTTTTTTTATTTTATCAAAATAGAAATCAAAGTCTCTTTTTCGCCGCATCCTGCGCGTTCTTAACGAGCTCCGAACTGCTCCTGAGCTTGTCTCCACCGACGTTGAAGACCATTTCGATGCCAAGACTGTCGCAAAGTTCGTATTCAGGGATGTTGTCGGCATGACGGTCGCCGCCATTGGCGAAAATATCGGGTTTTAGCGTCTTGAGCGCTTCGCAGACACTCATATCAGAAGGATCGACAGGATGTTCGGTGACGATGACATGATCGACAGATTTGAAATTCTGGATAATCTCCTTCCTGTCAGCGTCAGGCATGAAGACAAAGCCCTTCTTCTTCCTGAGCCAGTTCTCGTTGTTGATGATCACGACGAGCTTGTCTCCAAGCTTTCTTGCGTCATTGAACATCCTGACATGGCCTATGTGCGGAGGGTCGAAACCGCCTGATACCGCGACTATTTTCATAGTATAGACCACTCAGAAGTCGGCTTTTAAGTTTTATGGAACGCTCAGTTATTAATCCGCCAAGCAGCCCAGGCAGCGACCGAGAAGGCGCCAAGATACAGGACGGTGTGCACTGCCGTGACTATCGGCGGGACCCTGAAAAACACGAAATCGCAGACATCCATGAAAACGGGCAATATCCCCAGGATAAGGCCGAAAGTCAGCGCTTCACACGAGGTCGACGCTTCTGATCTCAGCACAAGCCAGGACGTCGCCCAGGACACTATGAAGATGAGAACGACGAAAGGTATCACTGCCATCGGATCGATGGCGCGCATCACCCCAGCGACCTCCATTGAGTCCCATACAGGACGCAAGGCGAAGACATCGACAGCCACCATCAATACGAGAAGCACGAAGAAAGCGACAGCGGTCCCTTTGAAGACAGAAGGTTTCGGTGATGTTGCTGGCTTTGATACCGCAACTTTGATGGCAGGAGCCACTTTCTTTGCAGACACCTTAGCTGCCTTCACAGCCTTTGACTTCTTTTTTGGCTTCGCCATGCTTTGTCGACGGACTCCTGACTATTTTAATCTTGCTTGGAATCACTAATCACTGGAAGGTGATGGGTTCAGTCGAGGAACGACTTCACGATCAACTCAAGGCCATCGATAACGCGTTCATCTCTCGGGCGTAGGTCAGGCTCGAAGCGCTTGCCGAGCAGGTGCTGGATGCCCTCTATGTAACGCACCGCTATCTGCACGCGTTGCTCGTCCGTGTAACCCTTGTCGCCTTCCGAGAATCCTCTTGCGAACTCCTTGGAATATGACTTCGGGTTGAGCTCATCGATCTCGCCGCTATCGAGCTTAGCCATCTTTGCATTGTAATCATCCATGAGCCAGAAACGCGAACTGTCCATGGTCCAGATCTCATCCTGGCTGACGATCTCACCATCCCTGTTGATCCCGTGCTCGGTCTTCGTGTCGACGGCGATGAGCCCCTTCTGACGGAGGAACTCGGAGATGATGCCGAAAGCGAAAATCGAACCGTTGCGAATCTGGGCATACTGTTCAGGAGTGCATATGCCTCTCTTGAACATCTCGGCCGGCGCGAGAGTCTCGTCATGCTCATCGGATTTAGTGGATGGTGTGTCCATGACGTAAGGAAGCGGACCGTTCGTGAACAGGCCTTCGGGAAGTTTATGCCCTGCGAATTCACGCTCGCCACGCACAGCATACGCCTGGAACAACGAAGTAGAGGTGCTGCTCTTCGCCATGTACGCGCGCAAGACATTCTCGAAACCAAGCTGCTTCAATTCCTCAGCGGCGATGACCACGGCATTGTCCGTCAAACCTGGAACGTCGAATTGCGACGTGCCGAAAGCAGGAGCAAGGAGCTTCCTCATGTAGTTGTGGTTCGATGCGAGGATCTGATCCTTGAACGGAATTACGCCGCGGTTGATGTCGTGCGTAGAGATACGTTCTGTGCGGACCATTAGTCTCAAAGGAGTGCCATTGGATTCCAACGTAGGATTCTCGGTTTCCACCACAATGCCATCCTTCTTTGTGAACTTCACATGGCCGCCGTAGATCGAATCAGACACTTTTCCAGGACGGACGACATAGCCCTTGAGTTTTGGAACCGCACCAGAATCAAGAAGTTCCTGCGTCGAGGTGATCGGACCCTCGCGCGCAATGCTGTCCTCGACAAGACTCTTAGCTTCATCAATAGTCAGATAGTTCATTTTCATCCCTCCATCAAATCAACATTCTCGCTTCTGCGATATTATTCTTGGCGCGCTCGTACGAGTGACCCGTGTACAATTCCAATTTACCTTCAAGTATGGATATCTTATTCTCAGGCAGAGTTGTAAACAACGCCTTGAAATGAGGATCCTCGAGTGAAACCTCGAGCAGTGACCGTCTTTGTCTCTTGGCTACCTTGCCCATCTCCTTGACGAAATCATGGCCCACACCATACTCGGGATGCACCCAATCAGACCGGCCCCGTAGGATAGCGACCATAGCTTCGCTGGGGTTCTTCCTCACACCTGCAAGATTGGCAGCCATCCTGTCCTCATTCACAGACAGCTGCGGAAGGACGCGATTGAACCTGGCGAATGATTCGTACGTTTCCGCGAGCATCTGCCGTGGTTGATAGCGAGCCATGACTGAGTTGCGCAGGTCACGTTGGAAATCCGATTGGATCATCGCGTAGAGCACGCGCATACCTGATTCGACGACAGCAACCTTACCGCAGATGTTCTCCCAATCAATAGGGTTGTTCTTGGTCGCGTCAGCGCTCGAACCGCCGAGTCTGGCGGCATTGTCGCGGGCAGTGACCTCGCCGATGGCGCTTGAGTAGAGCATACGCATGTCATTCGAGAAGTCGCCAAGCACATACATCAACGTCACAAGACCGTGACCGAAATCAGCCAAGGCCTCCTTCTGGACGATCTGCGTCGCTGTCGTGTCGGGCTTAAGGCCAAGACGTTCAAGCGCGATCCTTTCGAATTCATCCGGCCGTCCGACCACCATATCAACGCTCGCGCCTGTGCCTACTATTCCGCTTATCTTGCCGCGCAATTCATTCGCGTACTGGTCTGTGAGATGGAGACGTTGCGCCAGTCTCAGTGCGTATCCTGATAATGTGAGCGCGAAAGGTACTGGGGAGGTGTCTTGTAGATGAGTCCTTCCAACCTGCAATAGCGAGCCGGATCTTTCTGACAGGTCGCACAATTTAGTGACGCTGTCCTTGATCGTCGGCCGCACGACATCAAGCCACGCCTTTTTGATCAGGTATGAACGTGCGGTGTCAAGGATATCGTATGATGTCGTTCCGGGATGAAGAGTCGCTTTGGTATGAGGCGAGATGTATCTACCTAGCTCCTCCAAAACGGCAAGCTGATCATGCTTTGTGACCTTCTTTTCAAGAAGAGCGATGTTGAGCGGATCGATCTTTCCGATAGCTGCATCTACTTCGGCGACTTGAGCGTCTGAAGCAAGTCCGAATTCATTCCTGACATGGATCAAGACCTGTTGGACCATCGCGCACGCACGCCACTCTGCCTCTTCACTAAGGATGCTCTCCAGTTTGGCGCTTGCGTATTTTCCGTCGTCAGGAGAGACGCACTTGAGCGCGTGGCGCAACTTCGCCTGTTCTTCGCCACTTAGACCGCCAACCTGATCCAGTTTATCCGCCATCTTCAATCACCAGTGCCCGAAGCAGCGCTCTCCTGTCGCTGCCATCGCCATTTGATATTTGTTCGCTGCCTTGATCACGTGACCGTCACGTTCAGAACCGCACGGTTGGATGATCGCGCTTACTTCAAGGTTGCCAAGAGTCTCAATCGAATCCTTGAATGGGAAGAACGCATCCGAAGCGCACACAGCTCCTGCGAATGGCTGGTCCCTGAGCCTCTTATATCCTGTTATGCCCTCCAGCGGGTTGTAGGGGATTCCTTCCCTGTCAAAAGCCTTGTGGATGCCTTTGATGAGCGCTTGTTCAACGGCTCCGACACGTTCCACTTGTCCTGAACCCATCGACACGAGAACGCCGTTCCTGACCAAAACTATCCCGTTGCTCCTTGCACCGCTGATATTGAGATACCATGCAGTGAGCATATCCTTTGCTTCCTGCGGCGTTGGGTCCCGTTGGATGAAAGGTGACTCGATGACATTGCCATCTTTATCCTTGATATCCGCTTTTGGATCGGTGATAAGATCATCTACACTCTTGACGCTGGTCAAGTAGACATCCTGGATGCCGACACGGCCGGTCGGCATCTCTTTGATGGACACCAAGCCGTGCGTGTCATCTCCGATGAATCGAGGCAGACTGTCAATCCGGGAAAACTGAGCCAACCTCACATTCTTAGAGATCTTCTCTATCTTCGCAAGGACTCCGGGCTCATAGTCTGGAGCCGCAATGACATCGACGATATACTTTTGTGAGACATATAATTCAAACAGCGCATCGACAGCAGCGGCGTCGATAGGCCTGTTAGTCACATAACTGCCTCCGAAATTGCTGCGCTGGTCGCAGTCCCTTGCGGTCCTGACCAATCCATCCAATGGCGATCCATCTGGTGCTGTGGCAAAACCCGAAACCACGCAATGCTTGAGAATGACCACGGCCGGGTCCTTGAACCATTTGAGATTGTCCATCGCCCTGCAAACATCCATCGCGTTGGTCAGAGACAAACCCCCTTTTCCTTTACCATCAGAACGCACAGAGACAAGATCAGTCAGTTCTGCGACAGTACTGGTGTTGCGTCCAGCCGCTTCAGACACAAAGTACAACGCGCCTTGCTGGTTAGGATTCTCGCCATACTTGAGATCCCATTCCTTTTGCAACCTCAACACGAGTTCTGTCGGGAAACTACCCTCGTTGCGTTTGCTGTAGGCTCGTTTGAACTTTGATATGTCCGTGCCGCGAGGAGTGCCGATCATTGTTTTTCCTCGTGTCTGTTGATTATCTTCGTCTTGATATCCCCCGTAGCCCTGTTGTGGAGAAGCACGGCGACTCCCACGCGGAAGTCCTGGTCAGGGCTGAGGATTTCCGGGCCTGTCTTCGGACCGAGGGCGGAGTAAATGTTGTTCGCGACTTGATCAACGCTCTCGAAAGGCAATTCAACATCCCACGGATCTCCACTGAAGGGAGGAATGCGAGTTCCACTTGGAACATTCTTTCCAGTGTAAGTCGCGATCATCTGGCCCATGCCAGGTTCCAGCGGGAAATCATAGATTGTCTGCGCGATTCCACCACCATATTTCTTGATGATACTGAGACCAGCGCCATCCCTTGTCAACACGCCGCTGATGCGTGGCGTGAAGTTAGGAGCGTCTGGTTCGTAGCTTGTGACATCGATCTTGTCAGCAGAAGAATCTGCCGCGAATGCCCGCAACAACAATTTTCGAGGCGAGTGCTCGGGTCTGACAAGAAGTCCTGTCTGTCTGCCATTGCTGACTGCTATGTTGCCCTCCTTTGGCACGATGCAGTCGTAGATGAGCAGCGCGGGATTGCCTTTCTTGAGCGCCGCAGGGTCGGTCGGTTCAGTGCTGATTACATTGTTGTCGTTCACGAGCAGCCTTCTGGCGCGGCTGGAATCGCTGCGGCCGGTCACGGCGTATGCCACGATCTCCTCGCCGCTATTGAGCTGACCTAGAATGATCATCCTTCCTAGGTATTCCTTGTCCGCTATAACTTCCAGTCCTGCCATCAGAATCCCCTCAGTTCAGCGTCCTGCTTGAGCAGTTCGTCTACCTTGTTCGCATTCTTCAATCGGATCATCTCCTTGTATGATGGATTGACAGCCGAGAACATCTGTGCCAGGAATCTCGCTGCATTGTCGGGCTTAGCGACATATACGTTCGAGCTGCCGGGAGGATTCGTCAAACAGCTTCCATTCGGAGCATCCGGAGGACAACTGATCACGGGTCTGTACGTGTTCCATGACGCCGTGCCTGAGAGTGCGTCTGTGCCGCCTGCTACCGCGATGTAAGCCAATGCGCCTTCGATAGCGTCATACTCCTTGAGTAGTTCCATCAATAGAATGGGTTGTTTGTGAGCAGAACACACGCGTGTCTGATACGGGATACTATAACCATCCAATCCTTTCCAAAGCTTCTCGATATGAGGTCTGTCGCTTCCAGAGCCCGCAAGAATCACAGCGCAGCCGACATTGCTTTCAATAACTGCCTTGAATGTCTCATCGATAGCCATTCTACCACCCACCAAATCCTTATTGTGCCGGGCTCGCTAAGACTCTATTTATTGCTTGTGCAACAAAAGAAATCACTGGTACGTGACTGAAACAACAGGTTTTTGAATCAGTTCATATTCATAGGTTCAATGACGATAAACAGTGAATGGCATCTCGCGCACAGGATGCCGAAGAATCCTTCACCCCAAGAGCGTCTTGAGTGGCATCTGGAACATTCGAAACATTGCGACTGCAGGCCAACGACCAAAGAATTCCTGGATAATCTGAAGAAAAAAACGGATTATCTTTAAACAGTCTTTCACAAATGATTTGAATGCGTACCTGTCACCTGAATGAATGGTACGTGTAAACATCATCCATCCAAAATATCTAGCTGATCAGCATCTAATCGCAGAATATAACGAAATACTCATGCTATTCGGATATGTGCATAAACACCCCGGTTGTACACGCATTCCTCCTAGATATTTGCTGGGTCCAGGACACATCACATTTTTCAAGAATAAACTACTATACCTAAAAAAACGTCATGATATCCTAAAGAAGGAAATGCGACGACGTGATTTTGCCCCGAAGAAAACCATCGACCTGTCTCTTTTTCCCACTGAATCAATCAATGATTGGAAACCCAAAGAGATCGACAAGAGAATTATTCGCGCTCGAATAATCGAGAAATTAAAGGCAAAACCGCATTACTATAGATATGATGGTTTACATCATCCCCTCATATTTTTCATTCGATTAATGGAGAAAAGTGCGTAATGGCAGATCGTACCAAATCCTTGTATGAATAAAACCAAGAAAGATCAATAGGCACCTATGGTTCACTTTGACATCATGACGAAGAGTCAGTCGTTCTCGACTCTTGGCGCCAGGACGAAGCTCAATGACAGCCTGTCGACGACCTTGTAGTCGAGGCGCAATGGGTAATCCTGGTTGAACTGGATGTCGACGATCTCGGCCAACTTGCTGCCGGAGATCATCTTCTTGAGATATTCGATCGAGTACTTCGACTTCACGTCGGCTGTCGTGCTTGTGCGGATCCTGGTGTGGTCAGATGCCTTGATCTCGATGCTCGCGTTAGAATGGTCGCCCTGAGCGGCGATGGTGAACTTGTCAGCCTCGCAGGAGAACGTCACGCTCTCGGCCACGATGTCCGCGTCTGTTATCGCGTCCAGCAAAGCAGAAGAATGCATCGAGATGCTCGTGTTGAAGCTCAGGTTCGGAACGCGCTGCTCGCGCTCGTCCAACTCAATGATAGGCAAGGAGAAAGTCCTGATGCTTGTTCCACGCAGTTGTATCTTGAGCTTGTTCTCTGCGCTGACTTCGATAGTGAGAGTGTCTGACGGGCTGGAACGCCGCAGGATCTGCTTGAAAGACTGCAAGTTGACGCCGATCTCGATGTCCTTCTCAAGATCGAATTCAGTGAAGCTGCTCGAGAGCAGCTTGAAAATGACCATGGCGACGTTCGCCGGGTCCATGGCGATGACTTCCATGCCATCCTTGGTGATCTTGAAACGGGCTTCATTCACCAGGTCAGCGATAACGACTATGCTGTCTTTGAGATATGATGCGTCAGCAAGGACTAATTTCATTGTAGTACTCCCCTGTCCAATCGAGGGCTATCGCGTCTTTATATGGTTTTTGATACTGCGCTTCAATAAAAAAAGAAGTCAAAACACTATCTGTGCTTGCACACAAAGCGCTGGCCAGTGAACAGTTCATGGACGCTTTCGCCCCTCCTGAAACCGAGGGTCTCAGCGAAGTCCATGAATGCCTCCATCCTGCCGTGCTCGCTGTGCGCGGGGATAACATGTTTTGGTTTGACCAGCCTGAAGAACTCATAGAGGTCTTCCCTGCACGGGTGCCCTGAGACATGTATGTCCTTGAAGATGCGCACACCATAGGACCGCAATTCAGCGTCCAGGCGCTGGCGATCCGCGATGTTGGTCGGATGCGGGATTGTCGAGCTCGAGAAGATCACGTGGTCGCCTGGTCTGAACTTGAACGGCAATAGGCCACGCGCCATCTTGCTGAGTGTGCTCTTCGGCTCGCCCTGGTGTCCTGTGACGACGAGCAGGTATTTGTGCACGCCATCACGGTTGATCTTGTTGAGGATCTTCTGGTTCTGCTTGCCGTACTTTCCGAACATCGCCAAATCCTTGGTGAAATTCACGAGCTTTATGCTCTCGGCAGCATCGGTGTATTTGGCCAGGCTTCGTCCAAGGAAGACGACCTTCCTGTTGAGCTGCCTGCCGAACTCGATGATGGTCTTTAGGCGAGCGATGTGGCTCGCGAAAGTAGTGACGATGATCGCATTGCCCTTGCTGTTGGTGCTGAGCAGGACATCACGCAACATCTCCTTCACCACGCTTTCCGACGGAGTCTTCTTCTCCTCGTGCGCGTAGAGCGAGTCGACGAACGCCAAAACGACGCCCTTGTCGCCGATGCGCTTGAGCGCGTTGTAATTCGGCTTGTCGCCGACCACTGGCGTGTTGTCGAACTTGAAGTCCAGCGCGTAAAGTATGATCCCATATTTGGTATGGATGGCGATGTGACCCGAGTGCGGCACGCTGTGCGGGACATTGATGAACTCTATCGAGAGATTCTGGTTGATCCTGTAATTGCCATTGACCGGAACGGTCTTTAGCGGATTCGAGATGTTGGTCTTCATATCCCTTAGGATAGCTTTCGTCACAGCCATGGTGTAAGGCGTGCCGAGGATCGGCGCGCGGAACTTGTTGGCAAGATAAGGAACGGCACCGATGTGGTCAAGATGCGCGTGACCCAGGACGATCGCCCGCACTTTGGATTTCCAATTCTCTATTAGAGCAATATCAGGGATCGCCTGGACCTTCATGAGGTCGTCGGCACGGAACTTCTCTTTCTCCTCCTCTCCTTCCGTGTACTTGATGTAATTGGGCATGTGGAGGCCCATGTCTATTATGATGACATCATCATCTATCTTTATCGCGGTCATGTTCTTTCCTACTTCACCGTAACCGCCGACGGCCATTACTTCTATTGTCATTTTTTCTATACCTCTTTCCACTGACGCTCTATCTCTAAGGTTTAAATAACCATTCGTTAGAACGAGACTGGAAATATATGTTTGAATTATTGTTGTTTTACCCAGTAAATGGTGCCTAACATATTAATCTTTCGGTTCTTTTCCTCCGTACGCGTAGAACGATGAAAATATTTGTCCATCAAGTTTTATATACATCTCTAATGACCGAAACAATAATTCACAAACGCGGCAGTACCAAAGCGGTCAAATGGGACGGCCTCAAGAGAACGCGATATTTTCGTATTCCGAGAGAGCCGTTGGCTTAGTGCCTTCGCAGGTTCAAATCCTGTCTGCCGCAGCCCTTTTTGCTCTCACGAGCAAAAAGCCCTGGGGGAAACCGATTCTTTGAATTGCATTCGCTACGCGAATTGAGGGTGCATGACTTGATTTTGGTCAATCACTCGAAAAATATCAGAAAAACAAATATTTGAAGTTCACTGCAACCGTTGCAGCTTGCCTTCGATCTTCGCCAGTTGTTCCTCGAGCAATTGCACCTTCGACTTGTGCTCGTGGGGCTTTGGCTTCTGGATCGGCGCCTTGGGTTGCTCGGGCTTGGCAACGGGTCTCTGCGCAATAGTTGCGGGCGTGAACTTCTGGACTGGCTGGGCCTTCAGATCGGTCTTCGGCAGAGCTGACTTGAGCTTGCGTTGGAGCTTCTCCAATTCAGCCCAGGTATGGGCTAGTTCGTTGAAAGCCTCCAGCTTGGCCTTGCGAATCTCACGGTAGTGCTCGTAGCGTCTAAGCGCACCAAGAACGGCCTTGTTGTTGGTCAGAAGCTCGCGCCTGATGTCGTCAGGCTCGTTGACAGGTACGAACAGGCTCATGCGTTCTCCTCGTGTCTGCCCAAAAGCGTCGAGTCAACAGCCTGCATGCGGCGTTCGATCTCGGCAAGTTCGCTGGTCCATGCATCGAACTCGGCATCCTCCTGTGCCTTTAGCTCGGCGATCCTGTTGAGGATGTTCTTCGCCTGCTGCAGCCTTTGGCGTGCCAGTGTCATTATCTCTGTGATGTCCTTGAAATCCTCGATCTTGATGAAAACCTGCATCTTCTTGTCCATATCACACCTCATTGGCAGCGAAAATAACGTCCTCGACGTATGCGAGCTTCTTCTGGAGGTCCTCGAGCTGGGAGCGCCAGGCATCGAATTCCTTCTCTTCAGAACCCTTGAGCTCGTTGAGCTTCTTGACAAGCGCCTCGGCATCCTGCAACCTGTTCCTGATGTAGGAAATGCTGCCTAGCACCTGTTGATAATCCTCGACGCTCACGAAGAGCGGCTGCTCACGCACATGTCTTGGAGACTCGATGTGCTCCTCTGGCATTGGCGGCGCCATCTCAGCGGCGGTCACTGGAGAGATGGTCTCCTGGACCATCTGTTCTGGTTCATCCATGAACGTTGGGGCGGGTTCGTTGACAATGCGCACTTCAGATGAGGGAATAGGCGCTTCAGGCACGGGTGGAGGCGGCAGGTCAAGTGATTCTGCCATCTTTGGTTGTGCCTCTCTCTTCTTGAACAAGTCCATGAAAGCCATAGTATTACCCCTCGACTATTATCTTTTAACTTTGGTTATAAACTTTTATCACTCTTTGGCGATAGTGACTTATGACAAAAACAAGGATTTTACCGATATTTTACAGATACGCAAAGGTTAAGAATCCGAACGTATTCGATTAATTTTTAGGATGGATGACTCATATAGAAAGAGTTCTGTGGTAGAGCAACCTAAAGAGCCAGAGCCGGCAGCGTCATTGCCAGAATTGTATCGTAGAATGGTGCATAGGACATGCGACACGTCCAACGGCCTGCGTGGATTGAAAGTGGTTCCACGTTGTGTCATACTTGACTTCAGCGGTGTTCCCGCAGAAGACAAGGCTTTTGTGGACGCAGCAGCGGACTATCTGGTCAGTCTGATGACGCACTACGCAACGACGAATGGGCACAAACTATTGCCAGCAGTCAAGGAAAGTGGACTGCCGGCAGATGGATTGCAGTCTATCGTCGAAGACGGAAGGATACACGTCTTCACGGCCACAGAGCCAACGAAAAACATGAAGGAAGCGAAGCAGAACGCATACTCGGTCGATGTTGCCCATTTATTAGAATATGTGCAATAGACGCTTCGAAAATCTTCCACGATTTCTGTAGATACCTTTGTTAAGTCCTGTTTTGTATATTCATGCATGCTCGCACTACTATTGCTCGTGGCACCTGCTTTGACCATAGATTTGGGATTCAATTACGTCGGGGAATGCCCCTCCAATCTGTCTTTGGAATTAGCTGAGACATTCTTGGTGGGCAATACCTCGACTTTCAACATATCGAGCGACGCCAGACGGATAGATTACGCCGTGGTAGATGAGACTGGGGAAATGATCCAGTATTGGAAACAGCACAAAGGCAAGGCAGCTTTCAAACCGACCAAAGCATCGGCTGGAAAACAAATCACCATAATCGTCAACGCAAGTTCAGAAGGATGTCCTGTCATTCAGGCAAACGCGACGGTGTTTGTGGCGTCAATGCAAAAAAAGAGCGCCTCGGCAGGTCCGAGGCTGCCAGCCACAATAACAGTAATACCTTGGCTGATCGCGGGAATAGGCGCGTTATTGGCCGGCGCACTAGTCTGGCGACGATAGCAATACTTTTATAGTGGGTATCGGTTGTTGTTGACGATGGAAAACACGGGGAAGGTGCGTGCTCGCGTAATAATCGAGATGCTCGGCAGCCCAAAGGATCATCTGGAGAAGACGATCCATGACTATGTCGCGGCCCTCCACAAGGAGAAGACCCTCACAGTGATCAGCGAGGACTTCGCGGAAGCAGAGGAGCGCAACAAACTCTTCTCGACATTCGTCGAACTAGAGCTCGAGTTCAACAACGTGGTCAACTTGATCGACTTCTGCTTCGAGTCGATGCCATCGTCGGTCGAGATCACATCTCCGGAGACACTGGTGTTCGACGCCCCAAGACTAACGAGCCTGCTCAACGATCTGCAGGCGCGTCTCCACCAGGTCGACATGTCGATGAAGACGCTCTCGGCACAGACGTCCGTGGTCGACAGGAACGCCATGAACGTGTTACACAATTTCATCAAATATGTAGTAAAAACCGGTGAAAAGACCGCCGATGAGATAGCAGCGGCAACAGGCCTTCCAGTGGACCACATAGGTACGTTCCTGGAAAATATGGTGGCCGACGGCAAGCTGAAGTCCAACGGCGGCAAGTATTCAAAAAAATGAGCCTGAAGACAAACGTCGAATCTTTGCTCTTCGCGCTAGGCAGGCGCGCGACCGTCGAGGAGATAGCACGCTATCTCCGTATCCGCGACCAGCAGAAGATAATCGAGGTCCTGGAGGAGATCAAGCGGGATTACGACGCGAAGCAGGGCCCCATAGTCATAGTCCTGGAGGACGGCACTTGGAAGATGACGGTACGTGACGACCTTCTGCCGGTCGTGCGCAAGGTTGTCTCCAAGACCGAGCTGCCGAAGGGAGTGATGGAGACGCTCGCGATCGTCGCCTACAAAGCACCTGTGCTGCAAAGCGAGATCGTCCGCATCCGAACGAACAAGGCATACGATCATCTTGCGTTGTTGGAGCAATCACATTACCTAACCCGTGAGAAAAGCGGCCGCACGAAACTCATCAAGCTCGCGGGAAAGTTCTTCGACTACTTCGACGTGCCAGAGGGCGACCTGAAGGCACGGTTCACAAACGTGGCCGCGCTCGAGCAGGCGATAGTCGAGAAAGAAGGGGAGTTCGCCGATGTCTCCGCGGCCAACAAGGAAGCGTCAGGGATCCGCAAGCAGGAAGAGGACATGCACAAGCAGCAGATCGCGAAGCAGCACGAACAGATAGACAAGGAGATCGCGCTGCTGCCCGAGATAGATCTTGTCGACGAGGAAGGCCACAGGGAGAAACTCGATACCTATGAAAGCACGATCTATGAGCCGGAAGAGAAGAAGCTCGGCGACGGCATAGAGATAGTGAAGGAAGTCGAGATCTACAAGACCACGCCAATTGCGGAGTTGAAAAAGGAAGAGCCCAAGGTCGAAGAAGGGCCCGGATCAGAGGAAGAGAAGACGCCGGAGGAACGCGGAGAGGAGCTACGTGCCGCGCTCGAGCCGGAGTCGTATGTCATCGAGCAAGAAGAGTCCGAGGCACCGCCAGAAGGAACGAGCAAGTTCAAGCCAGAAGCGGTCGAGTTCGCGGCGCGCAAGGAGGCAAAGGGCATGCAGTCCCGCGAGGGCAAGGGATTGTTCAGCGAGGGCATGAGCGCAGCGATCGCGCATGAAATAGACGAGAAAGTCTCCAAGATAACCGGCGAGCACGTCCAGGAAAAACAGGAGGAACACGAACACGAGGATGTGCCGACTGACGAAGTCAAGTCAGACGTCCATGTCACACCTGAAGAGGGCGAGAAAGAGGAGCGCAAGCAAGGAGGGCCTGACACGCACGCCCACCCTGGAAAACAACAATGACGCTCACCGTACGCTGTCCTGAATGCAAGAACAAGATGAAATGCCAACCGCAGGGATCAGCAGAAGGCAAGAGCAAGCGCTGCGTCTATTGCGGAAGGTCTTTTTCGGTCAAGGCGAATATGTCGAATTGATGGCGCTGACCGTTTTTTCTAAAAGCCTTAAAACGTACTATTTAACGTTTATAGGCCGTATAAAGCCATTCTGGAACCACAAGTCTTATATATTGCCTGCCTTCTTTTCGAAAAGAAAAGGAGCCGTTCTAGTGCGGCATTTCGCAACAAAATGACAACCGATACACCTCCCACTTCGAACATCCAGCCACGCATAATCCAGGACGAGATGTCCCAGTCATATCTGGCCTATTCCATGAGCGTCATAGTCGGTAGGGCGCTGCCAGATGCCCGCGACGGACTAAAACCAGTGCATCGTCGAGTGCTCTACGCCATGTACGACATGGGCATGCTCCACAACAAGCCTTTCAAGAAATCAGCAAGGATAGTCGGAGAGGTGCTTGGTAAGTACCACCCGCACGGCGACAGTGCGGTCTACGAAACCATGGTGCGCATGGTGCAGGATTTCTCGCTTCGATATCCGATGATAAACGGACAGGGAAATTTTGGTTCTGTCGACGGGGACGGCGCGGCAGCGATGCGTTACACCGAGGCGCGTCTCAACCAGATAGCGGAAGAGGCGCTGGAAGACATAGACAAGAACACGGTCGATTTCGTGCCAAACTTCGACGGTTCGCTCAAGGAACCTTCGGTACTTCCATCCAAATTCCCGCAGTTGTTGGTCAACGGCAGCGCAGGCATCGCCGTCGGAATGGCGACAAATATACCGCCGCACAACCTCAAGGAGGTATGCAGCGCAATAATCGCGACAATAGAAAATCCCGCGATAACCAGCGATCAGCTGATGCAATACGTGCCTGCCCCGGACTTCCCGACAGGCGGCATCATAGTCGGCACGACAGGAGCGAGAGACGCTTACATGACCGGCAGAGGAAAGGTCACGATACGCGCCAAGATAATAATCGAGGACAACAAGAACAAGCAGCGTCTGATCATAAATGAAATACCATATCAGGTCAACAAGTCAGTGCTCATAGAGGAGATAGCCGACCTTGTCCGCGACAAGAAAATCATAGGCATAAGCGACCTGCGCGACGAAAGCGACAGGGACGGAATGCGCATAGTCATCGAACTGCGACAGGGCTCGAATCCCGACGTCGTGCAGAACCAGCTCTTCGCGCACACGAAATTACAGACGACTTTCGGCATAATAATGCTGGCCCTGGTCGACAACAAGCCCGAAGTCCTCACGCTCCGAGAATTGGTGGAGCAATATCTGCTGCACAGAAGGATCATAGTGCGAAGACGAACGGAGTATGACCTTTCGGAGGCGCAGAAGAAAGCGCACCTCCTCGAAGGACTCATCATCGCGCTCGACCACATAGACGAGGCAATAGCGCTCATAAAGCGATCCAAGACGACGGAAGCGGCCCGTGAAGGGTTGATGAAGTCATACACGCTAAGCGAACTCCAAGCGCAGGCGATATTGGACATGAAGCTGCAGAAGCTCACATCACTCGAGCAGAACAAGATACGTGAAGAGCACGCAGAGCTGCTCATCATGATCAAGAAGTTGAAGGAGATACTCGCGGACGAGAAGAGGATACTTGCATTGATCAAGGACGAGCTCAAGGCACTCTCGGACAAATATGGCGACGAGCGCCGCACCGTGATAATGGCCACCGGTGAATCAGCCATAGACGACGAGGAGCTCATCAAGCCAGAGGACAATGTCGTCACGATAACGCATGCAGGCTATGTGAAGAGACTGCCTGTGGACACCTACAAACAGCAGAACCGCGGCGGCAAGGGAATAATCGCGACAGGCACCAAAGAAGAGGACTTCGTGGAAGACCTGTTCGTAGCCAACACAAGATCATTCCTGTTCTTCTTCACGAACAAGGGCAAGGTGCACTGGATAAAGGTCTACCAGCTTCCTGAAGCGTCGAGACAGGCGCGTGGCTCGGCCATCGTGAACTTGTTGCAGCTGGAGGAAGGCGAGAAAGTCACGGCATTCATCCCTGTCAAGACGCTCAATGAGACAGCATTCAACGACTCACACTACCTATTCATGTGCACGCGCAACGGAATCGTGAAGAAGTCATCGCTGACGAACTTCGCAAACCCCCGCCGCGGCGGAATCATCGCGATCGAATTGGACGAGGGCGACGAACTGATATCGGTGCTGTTGACAGACGGCAAGGACCAGGTGATCATAGCCACAGAAAGCGGCATGGCCATAAGATTCGACGAAGCAGATGTGCGGCCGATGGGAAGGACGGCGGCAGGAGTCATAGGCATACGGTTGCGAGACGATCATTGCGTCTCAATGGTGGAAGCCGACGAGACGCGAGCGCTGCTGACCATTGCAGAGAACGGCTACGGCAAGCGGACCCAGATATCGGACTACCGATTGACAGGCCGCGGCGGCGTAGGCATAATCAACATGAACCTCACTGACAAGACAGGCAAGGTCGTCGCAGTGAAGGAAGTCGCGGACGCAGATGAACTCATGCTAATATCCCAGAACGGCATCATAATAAGGACTGCAGTCAACCAGATCTCACTGATAGGACGCAACACGCAAGGAGTGCGCGTCATGAAAGTGGATGAAGGGGACAAAGTGGTGAGCGCGGCACGAATAGTCGCAGACAACGGCGACAATGGAAACTGAGACCGACATCTGCGTGATCACACACGCCGGACTGGAAGACGTCTGCAAGGACGAGGTCAAATCCCTTCTCGGAGTCGATGCCACGACAAGCAAAGGCTCGGTTTTCTTCCGTGCGAAACTCATCGATATCTGCAGGTTCTGCTACAAGACACGCAGCGCACTGCGAGTGCTTGTCGTGCTTGGAAGGAAAACAGTCTCCGATCTCATGCTGGGGGCCGCAAAGCTTGCCGACACGGTACCTGTCGAATCCTGGCTTGACAAGACGACGACATTCGCCTGCAGGTCATCGATCCCTGAATTCGGTCAGGAGATCGCCGCAGAAGTAGGCGGCATATTGAACGACAGGACAGGCGCGCCGGTCAACCTATCGAAACCCACAGTCACGGTCATAGTCCACGCGACAGACGGCGATGTCTTGATAGGGATAGACATCGGCGGCGAGGAAGTGGGCAAAAGGGATTATCGCATATTCCTTGGAAACGACTCATTGCGCGGAACGATCGCATACGGCCTTCTTATCACCGCAGGATTCGAAGGTGACCAGAACATCGTGGACATATTCTGCAGAAGCGGGGTGATGCCGATAGAAGCCGCGCTCATGGCGTCAGGAATCAGCTCGCACAAGCACATGCGCGATTTCGCGTTCAGGAGACTGCCCAGACTGTCGGGCGTTGACTGGGAAGCGGAGTTCGACGCCATGGACAAGAAGACTCTGAAACAGCCGAAATGCACAATCATATGCATGGATGATTCTTTCGGCTCAGTCTCGGCGGCAAAGAAGAACGCCAAGATAGCCGGCGTGCACACGCACATCGAGTTCTCACGTACGGACCTCCGTTTCCTCGACGCGAAATTCGGAAAAGGCGGGCTGGACATGATAGTCACGATGCCTCCGCAGCCATCCGCGCGGATAAATGGGGTCGCGCTAGAGAAAGCGCTGCACGAGATGGTCTACCAGGCAGAGTTCATACTAAAGAAAAACGGGAAACTTGCGGTGGTGACGAAAGCCAACGTGCAGGAGATAAAGAATCTGTGCGCCGAGTTCAAGCTAATGCCGCTCAAAGAGAAATCAGTATTCCAGGGCGGACTTGAATTGAAGATGCTCGTGTTCACCAAGTGACGCGTTCTTTCCTGAGCACTTTCGCGACAGACCGGTCCTGCATCTTCGTAAGAAAAACCATGGCAAGGATCGCCGCTGTCAAGGCCATAGTCATGTCATTCTGAGCATCCCAGATGTCTCCCTGCCAGCCAAGCCACTCAGGACCCTGGGTCTTGTAGAAGAATATGACAATCCACGCTTCCAAGATCTCCCAGAATGCGGTGATGCCGCCGGCCACGCTCACGCACAGGTAGCTGAGCAAACCCCCTGATTGAA
>JAGVQG010000013.1 GCA_020051845.1 archaeon
CGAAAAAACAAACAAGGAGGGAGAGCTATGTACGACGAATTGGCATGGGAAGAAGTGGATAAGAGATTCAAGCAATGGGATGAGATAGAGATACCGAACATCGAGAGTCTATTGAGGAAATACGCAAAGACCGACGAAGAGGAGTTCCTGGAGAACTTCGAGGAGGAAGTATGACCACAGAAGATGCATCTGGATTGGAGAAGGAGTGTGACAGCGTCAGCTCGAACCGTCTCGCTCATCCCGAGTGGTTCAGTGAATTCTAATAGTAATGACGCCGATAAGTACGCGGCCATGATCAGGATGGATCATAATGATGGCGTGCGTATGAAGCCGGGCGTCTGTGATCTTCAGCGTGACGGCGAGAGATGGACAGGCACCTATATGCTTGGCGAATGCCCGCAGTCAGTCACGTTCAGGATCGAACGTGGCGACATCGTCCTGCTGGATTGTCCGGATTGGCTGCGTAAGACCATCCATGAGGGTTTAACCAAACAGGTCCTTGAAGCTCCTGCAGTGGCCTATACAACTAAAGATAGCTAAGTCACCTTTATATACCTCCTGACTATCAAACAGTCAATGGGAAAAAGGTGGTTGACGCTCATGCTTTCACTATGCATACTAGCGATAGCTGCATACGCGCAGGACTGCACGACACCCATTGATGGCCAAAGGATAACGCAGGACACGCTGTTTTGCGCAGGCACGCACAATCTCGCCTCAGGCATTATCATAGGCGCTGATGTCGTGCTGGACTGCGGCGGCAGCTCACTGCAAGGAACAGGATCAACCACAGGCATCTCGGTTGTCGGCGATAACACGCAGGTGCGCAATTGCGACATCAGGAACTACGCGACAGGCTTGCGTGTGGATAACGTCAATGGCTTCATAGAGTCAGGGCTGTCGTTCAGCGGCAATGGCCAGGACAGGTCCATCGCCCAAGGCGAGGACATAACCCTTCCGACGACGCCTGCTCCGACACAACCGGCACCTGTGCAACCCGCTGCACAACCCGACAATCAGCAAGGAGCCCCTACACCTCCGCCCGTGCTTCCACCTTCCTCTCCTGCCCAAAGTGCACCCGTACTTCCTGGAAACGCCGAGATAACTCCACCGAACACGGGAACCGAGAGAAGCGACCCGAGCATCTGGCTTGTGGCTGACTTGAAATCCGAAGCGCTGCTGGAAAACGCGTTGTCCTTCGAATACGAGTCAGGCACTGTGCCTGAGAGCGTGCTTGCCGAGCGCGTCGCGCAGTTGCAGCAGACATTGAGTGAGATGACCATCGAGAGGGAATTCGTCTACCGCAACGGCCAGACCCAGGTCAGGATCATGATAAAGCCGAAAGACGGCTTCTTCCGGAGGGTTGTCTTCGAGAACGTCACGCTCTATGAATACATCCCTAAGTGCTTCGCGAAGCTTGTGGATGACATTGTTTTCGAGGGTCAACGACCTGTTGTCCTCGAGAAAGACCCATTGCTCAAGAAGGTTATCAAGAAGAGCGAACCATTGAGTGTCACGTACCGCGCTCCCGTGGTCATCGACAAGAGATGCCAGGAATTGTTCCGCGTCATCGGCATCGGCCAGGGAGTGAAGGTGCATACGTTCAGCAGCGTCCTTGCCGAGAAAGGCATCATACAGGTCGTCCAGGTTTTCCCCTGGGAAAGCGCGACTGTCGCAGGATTTTTCATAGTAGTGGGCATAGCCGGCGTCGCGTTCAAGCGCTTCGTCGATAACATAAAGAAATGAACAAAAAAGAGGATGATAAAACAGCGCGGCTGTTCGTGGCCGCCGTTCTTGGCACGCTCGTGATACTCAGCATGCTGGCCTTCCTGACCATTCTGCCGCCCAAAGGCGAGTTCCTGCTGCGCACGCTCTCGATAATATTCATGTGCTTTGTCATCTACCGCGCAGGGCTCACGCGCGCCATATTCGGCACCGAGTCGCAGCATCTTGACCTGGTGATAATCGGCACCTGTGTTTTCTTGAGCTTGATGCCTGTGATCAACTTCCTTGTGGCGCCTGGCGAAGGGGGGATAGTCGCCATTGTCCTGTCCGCGCTTGTTAACAGCCTGGATTATACCACGATCTACGCCATCGGCACCGGATTGCTGTTGATTTTGGCTGTCGTGCTCGCCTTGCACCTCCCTGTCAAGTCGCCGAGCGTGATGAGCATGCTCGGTGAGAAAGACCATCCGAAACATCCTGATGGGTTCGCCATAAGGACGCTGCTCTCTTTCGTGATACTTGTGGCGTTCTACATCGTGATGTTCGACATAACGCTGCAATGGTGGGGCGTGATAACCGACACCGCAAGCATACTTTTCATCGTGACAGGACTCGGCATCGCCATGATGCGCGGCAGCACGTCGCATATCTCTTTCAGCAAGTTCCTCCTTTACCTCGAGGGCCTCGACAACAAGTATTACAACAAGCTCATCGGCCTGTTCCACGCTCCCACGACCGTGCTTTTCGGGATCGCGGGATTGCTCGTCTTCTACCCGTTGTCCGACCTGGGCGTATTCCTTGTTCCCTACGTGACCAATATCCCGAACGCGATTTTCCAGGCGCTCTCACCGCAGACCCACATACCTCTATCCGTGCTCGCCTATGATGTGTTCGCGCAGAACGGGATCACGAGCGGCACATTCGCCACTCTCGCCTACGTGCTCTGCGCAATCGCCGCGATCATGGCACTTTTCCTTCCCGCGTTCTTCTGGTACAGGGCTTTCATGAAGAGGACGCTGACGCTTTCACCCCTCATCAGTTCGTTGTTCATCGCCGGCGTCACCTGTTTCCTTATCGCTCCTGCGTTCGGCATGCAAGCCCTCTCTTCCACAAACGCCCAGTTGGTCGGCGTCGACATAACCAGCAACAGCCTCGTCAACTCACCAGTCATTGCTGCCGTGCTTCTCGCCATTGTCACAGGGACAATCACCTGGCTGCTTGCGAGGCGCTTCCCGCACCTGTTCTCGTTGATCATAATTCTCGCCGTGATAATATTCCTCGGACGCTACATGACTTTGTACTTCGGCGATGTCTGGAGCGACTTGTTGAGCAATGCACTCACATTCCTGCACACGGCGACTGTCAACAGCTTCCTTTCAGGATTCCTGTTCCTATGCTTCCTGGCGATATCAGCAATATTCTACGCCGGCGCCATCGTGGTCTACTGCTACGAAATCGGCATGAGCGTCTGGGTCGAGCACCACAAAGAGGTCAAGAAGTGGAAGCGGCCGAGCAACAGGCATTTGTTGACTGTGAAGGGAAACAGATGAAGACAGAGTTCTTCGAGACACAATAAAACTCTGTGCATCATAACTCATGTAATTTCTCCATCGTACGACAAAATCTTGAATTTAGCCATTGTTATCACAACAATACGACTCCAAACATTAATGTGTTTTTCGTCGGAAAATGCATTATCTTCGGAGTTTGCAAAAAATATCCGACCTGTGACGCATATTCTCCGTCTATAGTTCACTCCTCACTGGACAACGCTGCGCAGACAATATTAAGCATCCAGATAATCAACTAGTCATGAGCCACGAACAGTACGAAGGCAGTTATAACGAAAAGTTTATATGTTATGGTGAACTATAAATGGCTATGGCAACAACCATTCAAATAAGTGAAGAGCTTCAGAAGGAGCTCACGAAGCGCAAGCTATACAACCGTGAGACTTACGAAGAAGTAATACGCAACCTTCTTGAAGATACAATGGAACTCAACGAAGAGACAAAACGCGAGATCGAACAAGCACGCGCAGAAGTTCGTGCGGGTAAGACCCACAGTCTTGCGAAAATAAAGAAGGAGCTAGGCCTCTGATGTACTCAATTGAGTTCTCGGATACTGCGCGTTCCCAGATAAGGAAACTCGATAAACAAGTACAGGGACGAATCACATCAGCCATAGAAAAATTACAGATACGTCCACACGCATACTTGACTAAGATGATCGGGATGCCCGGTTATCGCATGCGAGTAGGTGACTATAGATCAATAGTCGACATACAAGAACAAAGATTATTTGTGATAATAATCAAAATAGGACATCGCAGCACTGTTTACGAAAGGTGAACCATGAAACTCCGCATCATCTGCATCGGCAAATTGAAGGAGCAAGGCACCAAGGACTGGCTTGCCGAGTTCGACAAGCGATTGACGAAGTACGCTGATGTCGAATGGATTGAGTTGAAGGAATCCACTCCTTCCGATGAAGCCAAGGAGATCCTGAAGAAGGTCAAGGATTCTGATTTCTGCGTCGTGCTCGACAAAGGTGGTAAGACCCTCGCGTCCGAGACATTCGCCGATTTCATCAGGAAGCAGACCATGCAGAAGGACATCTGCTTCGTCATTGGCGGGCCTTTCGGCATCACTGATGACCTCAAGAAAAGGGCGAACCTAGTCCTTTCTTTCGGCCCGATGACATTCTCGCACCAGATAGCGAGGATAGTCCTGGCCGAGCAGATCTACAGGGCCTTCACGATAATCAAGGGCGAGCCGTATCATAAGTGATGGATTGGAATGAATGACTGATTGAATATCACTAGAATCGTTAAGTGAATATCATCAATCCGCCGATTAACTGCTTCAGGTAGCCATCGCAGGGTTCTAGTCCGTAAATCATCGTCTTGACCCAGCGCTCGTCGAACTTGCCTTGTTCATAATCGCAGGTGAGGCTTGCGCCATCGACGATGTTTGCGAGTTCGCCGGCCTCCTTAAGTCTGACTATCTTCTTGGTGAACACGCATTTGTCCGTGACCGTGTAATTGACATTACCGTAGTCTTCATCGATGACTATCGAAGCGCCCGTGCATTTCTGCGCGAGTGATATAAAGCATTGTTTATCCGCGCATACCGGTCTAGCTGGCATCGGCACTAACAATACAGCTAACAACATGAGCACTGATAACATGATACCAAAAGACGAGAAGAGTATCAGCATTATCTCTAACACGATGCCAGACTTCGTTTTCTGCTTTGCTTTTATGCGGCGTATGCAATAAATCACGGTCGAAATGCTCACTAGGAAAAGAGGGAGAAAGAACGCCAGGACATATATTGCGCCTGCTTGCGGACCGGTGCGCGTCGTGTATCCATAAAATGATATCACGATGAATATCACCAGCGATACGATGGAATTCCACAGTATGAAACCAAGCCATCCTGGATTCACATCCAACTTATTGCTTTGTTTTTTCGCCATGTCTGAGGTTCTCGTAATCGACCATCATATCTATAGTTGAAGGTCCTGTCGTTAGCTTGCCCATCCACCCGTTGAAATCATTTAATTTCGAGGAGACTTTACCTATGGTGCTCCAGGCGATATCATGCGTCTGGTCGTTCAAAGTCACTGCCAGTGCCCATTTTTCGCTGTATGTCGCTCTGGCGCGCGCGTCTGAATCCAATTGTTGCAGGCTAGACAGAAGATCGTTTTCGAGCGCGAGCAGAAAGCCTTTCTTCTCTCCGCGCAATAACGGTAGTAACGCCTCGCTGTCACGCGCGTTGATGGGCGTCGCTCCGGACAGCACCCGTTGTATGGTGCCTGTATCGATCGCTTGCGTCATTAGCGTGCTTTCGAACAGTTGCCTGTCCTTTGCGCTCGTGGCCAAGAATGCGCGTCGGAAGTAGGTATGCGCATTGACGTCATCTCCATCACCATAATAGAGCTTTCCGAGTATTAGATTGGCGACCTCGTTGTTGGGGTTAGCCGTCAATATCTGCTTGTATTTCTGCTTTAATTCAACGTCCATCGAGCGTATCTTGTCGTCAAGCATCCGGCCCTCTGCAGAATCCCTGCCGACAGTGTCGCGTCTGTGGATGGAGTCTAGTATCTGCTTGTTGAGTTCTTGCGCCGACGCGAATTGCCCTTTCTCTAGCATATTCGACTGTAGCTCGGGCGAGCGTAGCAATGGTGATGTCATCTCGTCGATCACATCACGCTGCGCTGACGCCTCTTCATCAAGACGTATTGCGTACGCGATCGCCAAATCAACGGCTGACATTGTCGCTTCGTATTCTTTCAACACCGCGTCGACTTGCTTGGAAAGCGCGTTATCGTCGCCTATGACCGCATCCATACGCATGATATCAAGGACGCGCAGGTCATTAGCCACGACATCGGCGTTGTACTGCCCTGTCCTCGCACGGAGTTGCTCTGCTTTCTGCTTGTACGTTGGAAGTCTGTTGCGTATTTCACTGACAGAATAGGGTTTGTCAGATTCAGGCTCGACAGTAACGCCCGCTCCTGGTGCGCTAGGTGTTTTAGGTGTCTTTATAGGCACGGGTCCTATCGGGAACACAGTGCCGAAGTAGGTGTATTTATTGCCCAAAAGAGTGGTATCACTGCACCCAGCTGGATTGCCATCATTGTCACGCATGCACCACCGCAAGTAAAACGCACCACGAGGATACTTTCCTGCAGGCTGCGAGGTGAAGCTGCAATCATAGAACTCAGGGATACGACCTGAAACAGTGCATTCCTTATGACCCGGACATTGGGGACTTGTGAATTGACCTGTCTGTTGATCGATGATGAATTGGATATCCCACGTGCCGTGACACAATCCTTTGATAAGCGTGCACACACCGCCCGGACAGTCCGCGCGTTTCCACATATTAGGCATATCCTTGAAGTGGTCCTGCCAGCAAGGCATCTCGTTCTGGTCTTCATCATAACAGCTGCCGTCTTCATCCGGGAACCACCCGACTGAATGTTGTGGAACATAATCATCACCATAATCATCACCAGTCTCACCTGCATCGTTGGTCTCGGCGTACGTCGGTCCTGTATGCGCGCCTTGTGGTGATGTTTCGATTGGCGCGGCTGGCTTTGGTTGCTCGAGCGTTCCGTCAGGACAGGACGCGAGGCTTCCGTCAGCGCGCTGCACAGCGACGCAATGTCCTGAATCCACCTCTGGCACACCAGGCATCGTGACTGTCGCGATCACGACCGAAGTCATGCAAACGCATACAAGCACCAGCAAGAAAACAATCCTTTCCTCTTTTCGCATAACGGAGCAATGATCATAGTGCTTAAAAATCTGTCGTCAGGATTGAGACAGTACTGACTGTTTAGATGGCAACAATGACCAATGTGCAGAAATCTTCACCCTATTTCAATTCTTCAATTGAAGATCAATCATGTCTATTCCCGGTATCCGACTGAAGTCTTTGTCCACGGCGATTATACGCGCCTTCTGAGCCACGCAAACGCCGGCTATCAGGATATCCATCCTGTTCACCATCCGCCCTTTTCGAGAAAGCCCCCTTTCAATTCTGGCGCTCGCAACAGCAGAATCACCATCATATGGCAGCACGCGCGTGTTGCTTATGAATTCCAAGACAACATCATCTTCGCCAAGAAGGAGCTCGTGCACTGTGTGCGCGGTTATGACTATTTCATCGTCAGATGTCATTTCTTGTATTTTTCTTCCTATTTCAGAGCCGCATAACAATTCAATAGCTGCAGAAGTGTCAAGCACTATCATTGCGTCCCCGTGTGTTTCATTCTGGCATCCATATCGTTGTCAAAGCCCTTTCTCCAGATGGAAATCTTCCTGCGCAGCACGTCAGACTTCTTCAGAGTGCCAAACCAGCGCGCAGCATTACCTACACGGGATGTGCTGATACGGAGAATCGCCTCGCTGAAGCTCTCGTCGCCCTCCTTCATCGATCTCAACGCATCGTATGCGTCTTTGGTCACAGTGATTGTCTTGACAGCCATACTATGTTTAAACATAAACATATATTTAAATGTTGCGTAAGGCGAATCAATCATCAGTATCTCAAAGAATCATGCCTTCTTATGGATTACGACGGAAAGAATGGAGGTTTTTCGGACGGAGTGCGTATTCAAAGAAATCAACTTAGTGAATCAATAAAAAACAAAATATGAGTCTTAGAACTCTACCTTGACATCCTTGCGTTCTGCTTCCGTCGCCTTGAACATCTCCTCGGGGTTGACGTAGCCGAGCATCTTGGCGAAGATCATGTCAGGGAAGCTCTTGATTCTGATGTTGTATGTGTTGACAGAGTCGTTGTAGAACTCGCGTCTGTCAGCCAGTTCGTTCTCGATGCCTGATATCCTGTTCTGGAACTGGATGAAGTTCTCGTTGGCTTTCAAGTTAGGATAGTTCTCCGAGACGGCGAACAATGTCTTGAGAGCGCCGGAAATGGAGGCGTCTGCTTTTGCCTTCGCTCCCATGGTCTTTGCTGACAAGAACGCTGTGCGTGCCTTTGTGAGCTCTGTCAGAAGTCCTGCCTCGTGCTTCATGTATCCCTTGACTGAAGCGATGAGTTTTGGCAGTTCGTCCGATCTCTGCTTGAGCAGGACGTCGATGTTTGCCCAGGATTTCTGGATGTTGCTCTTGAGCCGCACAAGGCCGTTGTAGACCGCGATCGCGTATCCTGCGACTGCGAGCACAATGAGTCCGAGCACGACCAAAACAATCAATGCTATTCCCAATATCATTGTTTATCCCCCCTATCTATGAGTATCAATTATGAGGCTTATCTGACAGTTTTTATATTTAAACCTAATGGAACAGGGCAGATATCATCACGAATAGGATCATGAGGAAGATGAATCCGAAGATTCCGCCCACTATTATCATGCCTATTCCCTTGAACTGGAATGACTTGACGACGTCCTTCTCTGACCTGTTCGATATGTAGAATACCCTGCCTTTCTTCAATAGTATCCTGTCCGCGTTTTGCTTGGCGCTTCCTGCCTCAACATCATCATTGGACGTTGCTTCTGCCATCACGTACAATTCAGCGCCTGGCTCTATCCTAGTCTCGGTGTATTTCCATGTCTTGTTCATGCCAAGGAAGTTCTCGAACTTGAGCTTGTTGTCCTTGATGAACTTCATTATGCGTTCAGGTGGGTCGACGCCGATGTGGGAGCTCGCGCTGAAATCAGAAGGCACCTCTACCTTGGCGCCGGCAGGATCCACAACTACCTGTCCTGTGCTGTCCTTGAGCTTGAATTGCCTGCCTTCCTCGCCCTTCGTTATCGTCTTCCACCTGTCCTTGTCCATGTCTTTGTCAGGCAGTTTTTCCTCGATCATGTAGCGGTAGTAGACGCACTTCTTGCCAGAGAAAGGCGCCATAAGCGTTTCGTCACCAGCAACCACCTTGCCCTTGACCTCGACAGGACCTATCGCGATGGACCGTATCGTCGATGTCGGCATGTCCTGGATCAGGCGTTTCATCGCCAGGTTCTTGATGCCTGTGTAGACGCTCCAGACGCCCATTCCGAAGCCAAAGACGAAGAATGCAATGACGCCATAGACTCCTTCAGGCACGGCCATATCACGAAGAGAGGAAAAGTGACTATTTCAAGATTATGGCCTCACAGGGGTATCGCAGCTAGTTTATGTAGACCTTGCCGTTTGCCAATCGCCAACCGATGAACTGTCCATCTGTCGTTGACACCTTCCTGTTCTGCTCGATGACCGTATTGCCCACTATCTCGACCTGGCCTACGAGCGCGACGAGGACGTGGGTGACCCTCATAGCAGTCTCATTCGTTTCCGCTCCGTTTATGTTATTGCCTACAAATCCCGGGTTCAGCGACTGGACACCTATGAAAGGATCGCCTGTCTGCCATGCCCTTGCTTTGCCTGTCACGACATCAAGCCCAATCAATCCACCATCTGCTATGATTCCTTCCTTTTCGAACCATTCAGCATAATCCGCTCCGCCGCCATTCCAGGATCCATCCGCAAAGGCGATGCCATCTCCGCGGAGGTGGAATTCCACATCGCTATCCGCCGAATACGCCGCCAAGAAGCTGAATCCGGCACCACTTGCAGGAGTGATCATACGAAGCATCTGGCCGCCATAATCTGTTTTCCTAGAATCGAGAAGAGCCGCATACCCATTTGAACTGGCAGACGTTTCCACTTCCAATTGACCGCCAGGGCTCGTCGTCCCGATGCCGACGTTGCCGCTCGCAACCACTAATCCATAATTGTTAGTTGCCCCCGAAGCGGCAAAGTATCCTCCGACATTAGTTGTTGATCCCGCACCATCGGCTTGGAAAATGCCTGCATAATTTGTTCCAGTTGTCGCTGTCTGTCGGCCATAAATTGCGATATCGTTTGCCGTATTTGTTAAAGTATACAACTTGATTCCGGATGCACTCGCTATACCGATGCCGACGTTGCCGTCCCTGTTTATCATCATCGCCACAGCAGGGTTTCCCGTCGATCGTGGCTGCGTCCAGAACTTCATCTGGGTTCCGCCACTGACCGCACTGGAAGATCTTTGTGCGACGAAATCGACAGTGGCGAGATAGTTGTTCGCGCTGTCTCCGAAGGAATTTATGAGAAGTCCTTCTGCGCCGTTATTCAAATATGTGTGCTCTCCTGCGGGCCAGGATGTGTCTGCGACAACCAACTTACCATTTGGCGTCGTCGTCCCTATGCCGACATATCCTGAACCATTTATTATCATCTTTGCCGTAGTAGTTATCGGATTGCCTGCACCCACATCCGCGCCAGTGTATAACGTCCAGCCGCCATCTTGTACAATGATAGAACTTGATGTTCCATTCGCCATCTGTATCCATTGTCCTGCAGGGTTCAGATAATTGTTGTACGCCAAGAAACTGCTTCCTCCGTAGGTCGCGGCAACATGATAATTAGTCGCGCCGATCCTGACGGCAGTGTAACCCGGATTCCAATTGTCCATTGCTGTTGTCCCGATGCTTAGATGCTGCGGGAATGAGTAGTTGCCTGCGGCAAAAGAGCCATACCTGACATCTGTCGCATCGTGGCCGAATGCCGCGAAGACTGCTGTCGATGATATCAGAAATGCACTCACCAGGAGCGCTGTGAACCAAACCTCTTTACCCATGAGGAATCAACTTGCATTTCGGATATTTAAAGCTGACGGTGGACAGCCGGCCGGGGCGGTTCTTTCCATTGACAGTAGAAACTTCTTTCTATCCACAATAGAAACTTCTTTCTATTGACAGTAGAAACCTTTAAATACTTAGTAGCCTGACAAGAGGGGATGATCGCGAACGAGACGCTCAAAGACGTGATAGTGTCGCAACGCGCGGCGTTGGAGAGCATGGATCCCGGGACGTCCCGGGAACAGGAGACGACCATCCACACCTCCTTCGCGCTGGCCATCACCGGCGTGCGGCGGTGCGGGAAAAGCACGTTCCTGCACCAGTTGCTGAAAAGGCAGAAAAAAGCGTACTACCTGAACCTCGAGGACCCGCGGCTTGACGGGTTCGATCTCTCCGACTTCCACAGGACAGAGGAGATCATGCGAGAACTCCACGGCCCCGGAGGGACCTATTTCTTCGACGAGATACAAGCCGTCGCCAAATGGGAGATGTTTATACGCTACCTGGTCGACAGGAAAGAGAACGTCGTCGTCACAGGTTCAAACGCATCGCTCTTGAGCAGGGAATTCGGCACGAAACTGACAGGCAGGCACCTGCAGACCGAGATATTCCCGTTCTCGTACAAGGAATTCCTCGCGCTGAAAAAGATGACGCCTTCCATCACGACGTTCGAGGAATACCTGAACAACGGGGGCTTCCCGGAATACATCAAGCAGGAGAACCCCGAAATCCTCCAGGAACTGCTCTCCGACGTCGTCATGAAAGACATCGCGATACGGTTCAGCATAAAGAACACGAGCATCCTGAAGAAGATGGCCATCCATCTCACGAGCAACGTCGGGAAGGAATTCTCGTACAATTCGGTACGGCACATGCTGGGCATAAAGTCGGTCCAGAGCGTGATAGACTACATGCACTATTTCGAGAACGCCTACCTGTTGTTCACCGTCCCACGCTTCAGCTACTCCTACAAGCAACAGCAGATAAACCCCAAAAAAGCGTACTCCATAGACAACGGCTTCGCGCGCAACAATTCAGCCTCATTCTCCAAAGACAAAGGGAAAATGCTGGAGAACGCCGTGTTCCTGGCGCTGCGGCGAAAACACAAGGACATCTTTTACTACCAAGAAAAGACCGAGTGCGACTTCATCATCAAGGAACACGAGAAGATAACCACTGCGATACAGGTCTGCCACGACCTCAACGACGGCACCAGGGACCGCGAGATAAGCGGACTCATCGCAGCCCTGGAAGAATTCGACCTTGACGAAGGATTGATACTGACGTACAGCCAGGAAGACGAATTCTTGATCGAAGGCAAGAAAATAATCGTCAAGCCGGTCTGGAAATGGCTATCTGCAATCTGAGCTGGTTGCCTGAAGCGCGAACTTCTTCCTAGAAAGATAATTATACATCGTTCACTAAAGTAAACGATGTTGTCAGGTTCTTCCTTCAGAACCCGACGACCACTACACACCTGCGTGATATCGCCCGCAGGAGCGGGTTCTCGCCTGCAGGCGCGAGGAAGGCGCTGAAGGAACTCGTGCGGCAAGGGCTCGTGGTCGAGATGCTTGGCGTCGCGGTGAACAATTACCGCGCGAACCGCGACTCCACTTCTTGGCTGCCGCTCAAGCGGACGCAGAACCTTCTCGCGCTCTACGAATCAGGGCTTGTCGAGGCGCTTGTTGATCACTATGAGGAGCCTAGTGCGATCATCTTGTTCGGTTCTTTTTCACGCGGAAATGATACGGAGAGAAGCGACATTGACATCGCGGTTTTCGTTGATGCCGAAAAGGATCTGGATTTGTCGAAATTCGAACGGAAATTGGGCAGGAAGGTTCATCTTGTGGAAACGACATACAAGGATGCAAGCAAGGAATTCCTAAACAACCTTGCGAACGGCATCGTAATCCACGGATACTTCAAGCCAATATGATGCGTGAGAGGTCGCGCCTTGAGTCGATGTACGCAAAGGTTTATATATTGTTTAAACATTGTATATACATATGGAAATCGTGAGGAATGTGGCGAAGTGGGGCAATGGTGCCGGAGTCCTCTTGCCCAAGGAATGGTTGGGCAATCGGGTGAAAATTGTTTTGATGGACCGGTCGTCCGACATCCGGAAAGAGGTTCTTGATATGCTCGCCCCCTATCTTGAGGATATTATTGGTATTTATCTGACCGGCAGCTATGCTCGTGGGGAACAGGAAGCGGATTCTGATGTGGACATTGTAGCCATATCAAAACATACGAAAAAGGAGATAATCTCTGGAAAGTATCATGTGTCGATAATCACTCTTGAGGGTGCGAGAAGCACATTAGAGAAGGACCCGATACTGATCCTGCCGCGGTTGTATGAAGCCAAACCGATAATGAACGAGGCTCTCCTGAACGAGTTGAAGGCTTTGAAAGTGAGCGTCAAATCATTCAAGGGCTTCTTGGACGAAAGCGCAAGGATCATCAAGATATGCGAGGAATTCATAAGGCTCGACCGGGAGCAGGGTTTCACCAAGTTGGACTCAGAGAACATTTTGTATCCTTTGATCCTTCGTTTGAGAGGGCTTTTCCTCATGCACACCTTGTTGAGGAAAGAGAAATATTCGAAGGACGGGTTTCTGAAGTCACTTGACGTTGACCGGGTTGAAGCCAGGAAAGCATACTTGAATTACAAGCGCATCAGGGATGGCGATAGTATCACAACTACCGTCAAATTGGAGACGGCCGAGAGATTGCTTTCGCAGCTCAAGAAAGAAGTCAGGGAATTCGCATGAAGAGGAGCAGGCGATTGGAGACAGGCATTGATTCCTTGCAACAGCAGATAGAGTTTCACAAGCGCAAAAGAGATAAGGCCAAAGCCGAGGGGAATATGGAACTGGTCAGCTATTACGATAAAGAAGTGGAAGCGCTGGAGCAAGCCAAGGAAAGGAAGGAGAAGCAGCTAAAGAGATAGGCTATAGCTCAAACCATCAACCGAACAATCCCATCGCCGCGAGAGTCACTGTCAGGCATATCACGAAGATCAGCCCGCCCACTATCATCCCGCCGTATGCCTTGAACGCCATGGAAGATAACACATCTTTCTCTGCTTTGTTGCTTATGTAGTAGAATTTGTTGTCGCCTTTCTGGATCATTATGTTCTCTTCGTTTTTTGCTGCGGCTTTGATGAATGGATTGTCGCCTGCTGTCCCAATGACATACAATTTGTCCTTTGGAGCTATGGCGCTCTCTGTGTACTTCATTTTTTTGTTGATGCCAAGCCACCCCTCAAAGGCTATCCCTTCTGATTTCAGGAATTTCTGTATGACTGCTGGCGGATCCTTGAATGTTCCTGACTCTAACTGGAATGTGTTGGGCACGTCGATGTTCGCTCCTTTGAGATCGACAAGCACCTGTCCTGTATCATCCTTCAAGAAGAAATGCAGGCTCTTAGCGCCGCTCTTGATCGTGACCCATCTCGAGTTCTTTCCTTGCTGTCGGTATTCTTGGACAGTGTAGGAGTAATGCACGCAGTCTTTGCCTGACAAAGGCGCGGTCACTACCCCTTCTTTTGATGGCGCCACTCCACCATAAAGCTCCACAAGCCCCATGGCAATGGACCTTACTTTTGACGTCGGAATGTCCTCTATGAGCCGTTTGAGTTTGTAGGAAGATACTCCTACCCACACTAGAACGACGCTCGCGATGTAGCCGATAACTACATACCCTATCCCATCTCCTGCTGCCATGGCTTCACGAAAGATTCTTGGCATTATAAAATTAGCGGATGAAGAATCGAATCAAGCCATCTTTACGGCCAATTGTCCTGCTCTTGACGGAGGAAGACCGTACTGGACTGATTGCTTTGTCGTCTGCAGATCAACAGGTGTCAACAAGCGTTCCGACACTCGGACGATTGAGCCGTTGCGTGGTTCATATTGCCTGTGCACTGCAACGATGCCGTGCTCGTCGTCGAACTTGGGTCCGCGCCGATCGAAATCGCGGGCGAAGAATACGGTGTCGCGAAGGCCGTTTTTGTCGAAGCGCGCCACTTGGCCAAGTCCGACGCCTTGTAGTCCATCGACAGGTTCAGAAGGGCCATATGCCGTCTGCCTGATGACCATAGTCTGCACATCATAGCGGTTCGCGAGTTCTATGGCTGACATGGTCCTTGTGCCGAGCTTGCACTCATTGCGTACGTATATCGGTGACTTGCCATCATAGGAGCGGAATTCCTGAGGAACGAACTGTCTGAAGTCGAGTGGCTTGCGCGTAGCTATGCCTGGCCAGAAGAACTCGGCAAGATGCTGCCAGCGCTTGAGCCTGTCCTTGTTCGTGTTGAATCGAGGGACATGCCACATCTGCTGGCTCTGCCCGTCATAGATGAAACCACCGTCATCCTCCTGGGCTGCGTGGAAGCCAAGCACTTCTTCGAGGTCTTCTCCGCAGATGACGACTCTCCTATCACCGCAAAGATTTTCGATGATCTCGTCCTTCATTAGTTTCTGACCGAGCGTCGGGCCGTTTGCGGCTATATACGCGCCTACACTCTGCTTGTTCTCTTTTCCTTCCTGGGGATACATGGATCGGAGGGGCAGTCTTCTCTGTAGGTTGGCATTCGCATGGTAGTTCACCAGCGCCTTGTAAAGATCGTCTTGTTGCATTTCGAGCTTCCTTCACCTAATCTTTTATTTACCGTGAACAATTACGCGAGACAACTATCAGTATACCTTTTACCATATTTATATTTTATTGAGCTAATTTTTGTATTTTCGTCCACTTTTTACAAAAAGTTTATTAATAATTAAAAGAATTAACCCTTGACATGGTCACATTCGACGGGGATTTAATATACCTCTATTCCGAGAACGCAAGGATACGTCTCAAAGACATTTCCAACCGTCTGAAGAAGACGCCGCAACGTCTGAAATACTCATTAAGCATACTCGAAAAGGAAGGCATCGTCCTCTACCCGCATTGCGTCTTCGACTATTCCTACTTAGGTCTCCTCGTCTTCCGTGTCTACTTCAAAGGCGGCTATGTGGGTGAAGCTGACAAGGCGTCGATAATCAAGCAGTTGAACGACAATCCATATGTCATCGCGATAGCCGAGTTCACAGGAGAGTTCGACATGTCGGTGGAGATAGCTGCGCCTAACCCCTCTAGGTTCAACAAGGTCCTGAAGCGTCTTGCAAACCTTATCCCGACGCTTAACAACTACAAGATCATCCTGAACGTCGTCACCCACATCCATCCACACCAATACCTGATCAACAGCCACGAGAAGACTGACGGCGTGGCTCAGGAGATCATCATAGGCGGAGACCGTGCAATCGAGAGCTTCGACTCCAGCGAGATAGACGTGATGAAGAGCCTTCTGCTCTACCCGAAGATGCGCCTCAGCTCACTCGCAAAAGCATCGGATCTCAACGTGAAGACTGTCGCGTCTGTCGTCAAGAGACTAGAACAGCGCCGCATCATAAAGGGCTTCAAGCACGTGATAGACACCAATCGTCTCGGCGTGCAGAAGTTCCGTCTTTTCCTAAAACTGCACAACCTCAGCCAGGACAGGGAGTTGGAACTGAGGCACTTCCTGCTCACCACAAAAGAGGTCGTGCAGGTCAACAAGACAGTGGGTGACTGGGACATGGAGATCGACATCGAGTCTTTCGACAAGAAAGCGATCCGCGCCCTGATAATGCAGCTGAGGGATGATTTCAAGGACTTGATAGAGAACTTCAACATAACGGAGTTCTACCAATACCACAAGAAGGCATACTTGCCATCATATCTCTTCGATGAGAAGTCTACCGAAGAGAAGACCCCTGCAGAGACAAAGGTCGAGAAAGAAAGACAAAAATAAAAAATTGATCTTGCTGATCAGAACTTCTTGTGCTTCTGGAAGCAGTCCCTGCAGTAGACAGGTCGTGCGTTGCCTGAAGAATCATTGCTTGGCTTGAATGGCACTTCACATTCTTTGCCACAGTCGGCGCATGTCGCCTTGTGCATTTCACGGGGGCCGCCGAAACTGCGTCCGCCACCACTTCCACCGAAATCTCCGTATCCCATATTCTGTTCACCTATTGTGTTTACGTATGTTTTTTGTTCACATATGCTGAATCTGATTCGGCATCCAGAACAAGTATTGGACTGGAAATGAATAAAAAAATAAAAAAATTGATCTTACTGATCAGAACTTCTTGTGCTTGCCGAAGCAATCCCTGCAGTAGACCGGTCGGTCTGCCGAAGGCTTGAATGGCACTTCGCATTCTTTGCCACAGTCGGCGCATGTCGCCTTGTGCATTTCACGGGGGCCGCCGAAACTGCGTCCGCCACCGCCACCACCGAAATCTCCATATCCCATATTCTTTTCACCTATTGTGTTTACGTATTTTTGTTGTCCTTGGTCCGTATTCTTGACGGTTTCCAAGATCAATTCTTGAATCTAATAAATAAAAAATAAAAATGTGAGTCTGTAATCAGAACTTCTTGCGCTTCTGGTAGCAGTCCCTGCAGTAGACAGGTCGTGCGCTGCCCGAGGCGTCATTGCCTGGTTTGAAGGGCACTTCGCATTCCTTACCACAGTCGGCGCATGTCGCCTTGTGCATTTCGCGCGGACCGAAACCGCCGCCGCCAAATCCACGTCCACCGCCCTTTCCACCGAAGTCTCCGTATGCCATATTCTGTTCACCTATTGTGTTTACTTATGTTTGTTTGTTCGTATACGCTGAATCCAAAGCAGCATGCCATAGAATCATACTATGTATACTGGGTGCTGGAAATCGGCCACCCTTTATAAAGGTGATGGTTAATTAGGCACTAGACTGGCTTGTTCATCGCTTAATCCTGGAGACAATCCTGTTTATGGTCTCAAGTTGCCTGTTTTCCTTGCTACTGACCTTCTCAAGCGATGCTATGTAACCAGAAAGCTCATCAAGAGCGTTCTTTAGTTCAGGATGGCCCTTTTCACCCACTTTGATATGCCTAGACGCCTTCTTTGCAAGCCTTTGCACAGCAGCCATGCCCTCGTGTTCATCCCTGTTTATCTGCGTGAGAGTGTGCATCTCCTTCACTATCGTCCTGATAAGAGCGAGCTGCTGGTCCTCCTCCTGTTTCGCGATGTCGAGTTCCTGCTTGAACTCCTTCTCCTCACCCATTATCTTGTCGAGCTTCTTGTTGATCTGCTTGGAACGGTGCAGCGACACAAGAAGCAGTATTAGCGTCAATATGCTGAACAGAGTGACTCCGAATATCACCTCTACAATCGGCACGTCGTAGCCGAACAGGAATACCATTAGCTGAACACCTTCACGAATGATTGGAGATAGTCCCAGACAGACAGTCGCTGCGGGATGGCTATGTGCGACAGGTCCACGCTACCTCTGCTCTCTGCGACGTGGTATCCTTTGCCGAAAATGCTTCCGTTCTCGTACATGTTTGCCCTTACCCGGTATACCTTGGATGTTTCCAGGTTACGTAATGAATAATCAGATGCTGTTAATAACGTTTTGTCGGCACCCACGCGTAGTGGCGATAGCAGGTCGATGATCAAGTCCTTGTTCTGATCATACACCTCAAGCTCGACCTCTATCTTATCACGTGCAGGCTTGCCCTTGTTGTCGACGACGACGCATGCGCGCAGGTTCTGTCCTGATATCACCGTGAGCACGCCAAGCTCTGGAGCGCGCACTCCCCTGGTTATGCTTTCCTTGTCCACGATATCGCCGCTGTTCGCACGCAGAGTCAGCTCGACATCCTTCGGCAGTTCCTTTGGTACGCTGCCTTGGGGCGGGCAGAGCGAGTTCTTGAAAGTCAATGTCACCGGCTTCTCCTGGTCAGGCACAAGGGTTCCTATAGGTATGCTCTCGCCTTTCCAGCCGGTGTTTGCCTTCGACACTACATCGACATCGGGCAGCGTCATTGTTCCGTTGTTGCGGACTATGGCTTCGACTCCGAACGCCCCGTCGACCGCGTCTATCATCCTTGGAGCGGATATGATCCTTATGTCAAGTTGGGCTGATCCACGCGGGCAGTCAGCGTCAGAAGGCACGCAGCCTTCGACGCAACCATCGCCTGCCGCGCATGTCGCTATCCAATGTGTCTTTGGTTGCTCTTTGGTGAATGACGCGACTATCGCAAAGGGCGCGAACGCCTTTATCTGGCAGTCATCGTCGACTTTTCCATTGCAGTTATTATCAAGGCTGTCGCACACTTCAGGCATCGGTGCTTTGGCTCCGACGCAGGATGTCCATTGGCCGTTGTCGCAGACCTGTTCGCCTGGCACACAGGCGCCGATGTCGCTGCCGCATGCCTGTATGAGCGACTCGTCGACCTGTCCATTGCAGTTGTTGTCCTTGCCGTCGCAGCTCTCCTGGCCAGGATCGACATTGCCCTGGCACCCGCTCCAGGCTCCGTTCTGGCATGCCTGTGTGCCTAGCTCACACTCACCGACATCGCTCATGCCGCAGGTACGCGATGCGACATTGTCGACTACTCCATCACAGTCGTTGTCATTGCCATCGCAAATCTCGGGGGAGGGTTGTGTCGCAGGGCATTCGCCCCATTTGCCGCCAACGCAGGATTGCGTGGCGACAGTGCAGGCGCCGATGTCCTTTCCACAGCTCTGCGTCGCTCCCTCTGTGCACTCGCAGTCGATGCCGTTGTCGATCTGGCCGTCGCAATTGTCATCCATGCCATTGCATATCTCAGCAGCGGGTTGCGAGCCGCCATTGCACTGGCTCCATTGGCCATTGGAACATGTCTGAGTGCCTGCTGTGCAGGCTCCGACGCTCGATCCGCATGATTGGGTGAGTCCGTTGTCGATCAGTCCATCGCAGTCGTCGTCGACGCCATTGCATACTTCAGGAGATGGTGTCGCGCCGCCGCTGCACGCGCTCCAGCGGCCTTTGTCACAGCGCTGGATGCCTCCTGTGCAGGTTCCGACGCCAGGACACGCACGCGTCTCGCTGTCACGGCATTCGCATACGCCGCCGTCATCGACAAGGCCATTACAATCGTTGTCTATGCTGTCGCAAGTCTCAGGAACAGGATCTATGCTACCTTGGCATTCGGTCAGCTTGCCATTGATACAGAGCTGCACACCAAGCTGGCATGGCACTCTCATGCTCGAGCCGCACGCGAGGACTATTCCATTGTCGACCTGGCCGTCGCAATCGTCATCAAGGCCATTGCAGACCTCTTTGGACGACTGCACAGCGCCGAAGCATACTCCCCATTCTCCGCCGGAGCAGGTCCGTGTTCCTTGCTCGCACTGACCCACGTCGCTGCCGCAGCTTTCGGTCTTTCCGTCGATGCAGTCGCATTGTATGCCATCGTCGATCTGGCCGTTGCAATCATCATCTATGCCGTTGCAGACCTCACGTATAGGCGCCACTCCGCCGCAGGCGCTCCATTCTCCGCCAGAACAAACCTGTGTGCTGGACTGGCAAGCGCCCACGTCGCTGCCGCAGACGCACTTGCCTGCCTTGTTGAGCAGCCAGCTTATTGACGCTCCAACCAGGGCCTCTGCGTGCCATTGCGGCTCTATTTCGCTTATAGTGAGGAGTGTGACCAGCAATATTCCTCGTCCATTGGCCGTGCCATCGCGGACCACGATCGTCGGCCCACCATAGCTCTTGTCCTTTATGGCGTACGCTATCGCAAGGACAGTGACCTGATCAGCAGGATCGTCGCTCGCAAGCACTGTCGTGTCGATGTCATCCTCCTTGTAGGTGAAGGTCGAACCTTTGAGATATGTGAGAAGCGGATGGTCTGAATCCGAGAAAGTGACTTTGTAATCTGTGTCAAGCCCGTTGTTTGTGTTCTTGAGTTCAGTCAAATCCTCAAGCGAGCCCTGGTTGAGCTCTCCCATTCCCCACGACATGTCATCGCCCTGCATGACCAACGCGTTGCCGTCGTCATACCATCGAGTCAAAGTGTCGAGCGTGGTCTTGCTGTCCATGGGCCAGCCAGGGTTGATGTACCAGACGAGGTCGTAGCCCTTGATGTTGGCGTCGGTCAATCCTGTCGCCGGTTCATCGATGACTGCGAAGTCGACTTTCTGCTGCCTCAACCTATCCTGCAGGAATGTGAAATCGTTGATATCCTCGCCGTGGTTGTTCTTTGCCTTGACAACCAACACCTTGGCGCTGGCGCAGTCGCAACCGCAGGACGTGACAAGCGCCTCGTCGACTCGGCCGTCGCAGTTGTCGTCGACAGCGTTGCACACCTCGGGCACCGGCCCTGTCTCGTCGCTGCACGATCCCCACTGGCCGTTGTCGCATAGCTGCACTCCTCGCGTGCAACCGCCAGAACCGCAAGCCCTTGATACTGATTCGTCGACCTGGCCGTCGCAGTCATTGTCAAGACCATCACAGGCCTCAGGATAAGGATACACTGCGCTCATGCACTGGCCCCATAGTCCATCTGTGCACGCACGGGTTCCCATCTTGCACTGGCCGACATTCGAAGCACCGCATGAGTCTGTCAGGTCCTCGTCGATTTTGCCGTCGCAATTGTTGTCCTTGCCGTCGCATACTTCTACTGAAGAACTGACGGCGCCTTCGCATCTACCCCAGACATACATTTCGTTGCAGGTCTGTGTTCCCATCTTGCACTCGCCGACGCCTGTGCCGCATGCCTGCGTCTCGCCCGGCCTGCAGATGCATTGCGTGCCTTCGTCGACGCGGCCGTCGCAGTTGTTGTCTATTCCGTCGCAGACCTCGGACGTGGGCGCGACATATCCACCATCGCAACCAGACCATTGTCCATCGGCGCACGTCTGAGTGCCTTTCTTGCATTGGCCGACGTCGCTGCCGCATGCCTGCGTGAGTCCTTCATCCACAAGGCCGTTGCAGTTGTTGTCGACGCCGTCGCATACCTCCACATCCGGCTCGACAGATCCTGCGCAGACCGTCCAATGGCCGTCCGTGCATTCCTGGATTCCGCGCTTGCAGACACCGGTGGAACTCGTGCCGCACTGGCGCGGACCTAGGTCATCGACGAAACCGTCGCAATCGTCATCGAGTCCGTTGCATTCCTCGGATTTCGCGACGCAGCCGAATCCCTGCACCTTGAATTCGTTCTCTGCGCTTACCTTCGTTCCTGTCATCTCGACATCGACATGATAGTTGCCGCTCCAAAGCGCAGGAATCTCGAAAAGGACAAGGCCCGAACCATCGGTGATGGTACCGCTGAGCGTGACCATCCTTTCATTGCCTTGACGGATGATGATCTCGACAGTGCCCTGCGTCATGGAATCGCCGCCCAAACGCGCGTCCGAGAACTGTATGCGCAGCGTCTCGCCCGCCAGCGTGGCGCGTTCTTTGCCGTGGGAATCCCTGTTCGCCGTGCCGACCGGCTCGTTGCCCACGAAAAGGTCGACGCTCACATGATCCGGCGCTGCGACTACGGATCCCGTGAGCCAGCCCCAGAAATATCCGCTGGCGCACACAGGTGTGGAAAGAATCAATATTGCGAGGATTAGATGTAACCGCATGCTAACATAACCTGAACGGCTCCTCGATCAATGTCTCGGATTGAGTGCAGAACTGTTTCTGCTCGCCCGATTGTATCACTGGCGTGAGCTTGATCTGCTTCATCTGGCCGATGTTGGACGGTGTGATCACCGCCTTGACAGACCCGAGCGGATCGAGTTTCTGGGTGAGGATGTTCTCGGCGATGAAGACATTGTCCGAGCCAAGCACGCGCGCCTTGATGCCGTCGATCTTCTGCGAACCCGCTTCGACGAATATCTCGATGTTGTTGCCGCGCAGGCATACCTGGGGCACGTTGCCGTCCTTGATGACTGTGACGACCGCGCTGTCGCACGGTCCTCCGACTTCGCTCCTTCCTGAGACGAACTCGGCCTTTTGTTCGATATAGGTCTCGCCCCAGGACATGACCACTGCACCAAGGGCGACGGAGAATGCTATCAGGAGAACGGTAGCCACAAGCGGAGATATGCCTCTTCTTCCCTCGAACAACCTGATCACCTACTTTTTTACTGACAACAACTACGATTGACTAACAAACAGTATCTAACAACCACTATCCATTTACTTGTTTTACACTATGATTTCTACTATATAAAGGTTGGCGTGGTTGACCTCGCTTGGACCGTGCGAGTAGGCGTTCCTGCCCAAAGAAGCTTATATATAGCAGTCCGCCCTTAATAACGCCATGGAATTGACAGAAGAGGACATCAAGAAGATGTCGCCAGAGCAGCTGCGGCAGTTGCAGAAACAGCAGTGCATCTTCTGTCACATAATCGCCAAGCGCGTGCAATCCAAGATCGTCTACGAGGACGACAAGGTCACCGCTGTCCTTGACATCAATCCCGCGAATCCCGGCCACATACTTCTATTACCTAAGGAGCATTACAGCGTCTCGCCGCAGATCCCCGATGACCTGATGGCGTACATGGGGATGATCGCGAAGCAGCTCAGTAATGCCGTTGTCCGCGCGATAGGTGCAGAAGGCACGACGATAATCGCGGCCAATGGGTTGGCTGCTGGTCAGCGCGCGTCTCATTTCATGCTGCACGTCATTCCTAGAAAAGAAGGCGACAAGATAGGCATAATGCTGCCTCCTGGAGAGATCGACGACAAGCAGATGCTCGAGTTCCAACGCCTGCTCGCGCCTGTGATCGCCAAGGCGTTCGGAGCCGTTCCTGTCGAAGTGCCTAAGGAAGTGCCTGTCACGAAGAAGGAGGCGCCACATGAAAAATCGCCTCAGAAAAAGGTAGAAGAGAAAGCCCAAGAACCCGAAAAGGGAGAAACCGAAGATCCAGAAGCCAAGACCGAGAAGACCCGACTTCAGGAAAACGAAGAGCCAAAGGAAAATACCGAAACTCCTGAATCACCATCACCTAAAGAGACAGAGCCCAAGGGCAAGAGCGCGAATCTCGACGATATAACTTCGCTTCTGCTCGGAGGCGGAAAATGAGCTTGATGACGAAGCTCATCGAGACGAAGAAGGGCTTGCTCTTTGAAGGCAAGCATGTCGTCGCCATGGTCGCGCCGAGTCCTGCCGCGGCAGGCCACATCTGGATCGTTCCAAAGGCAGAAACCGCCGTCTTCGGTAACGCTCCTGACTTCGTGGTCGCCGAGATGTTCGTCATCGCCAACCGCATCTCGATGGCGCTTTTCGAGGCCATGCATTCTGAGGGCACGAATCTCATAATTCAGAACGGCACAGGCGCTGGCCAGGTGTTGCCGCACCTGATCCTTCACATCGTTCCGCGAGTCGAGAACGACAATCTGCCGCTATTGTGGCAGCCTAAGCAGCTGGACGAGGAGGCGATGTCGACCGTCGAGCTGAAGCTGAAGGCCGAGTGCAAGAACGTCGGCGTCTTCGATAAGGAGAAGCCGAAGCCCATCGAGCAGCCCAAGGCAGAGGAGATCAAACCCGATGCAGAGAATTACCAGCTGAAGCATATCAGGCGTATACCCTGATTATTTCTCACCCGTTATCTACTTCTTGCGCATGCTTACGATGCCGCCTGCGACCAGTCCGAGCGCCAGCAGCAATGCCCATGTGCCGAACTCGGGGACATAACTAGGTATATCCTGCTCACCAAATCCATCGAAGTGCTGCGCGGTGAATGTCAAGACGCCACCTGAACAGGACAGGGCAGTGCACTTCGTCGCGTCTGCGCAGTTGCCACCGACATTTGACTGGTCAGCCACCTTCGTGCCTCCGGCAATCAAGCTGGCTGCATCCGAATAGAATCCTGTTGCGTAATAGAGATTGAAACTGGCGCAGTTGATGCCGCTCATGTTCACCACAGCAGAGCTATTGATGGTCTGGTCAAGCGCGCTGACATTGATGCTGACGAACTTGCTCCCCATCTTGATGTTTGAGTCATAGTCATTGCCTGATACACTCACCAAACCCGTCCAGCGCACCTTGGTGGCCGCTGTCGCCAGAACCATGTTGTTCACATCGAACAAGTCAGGAACAGAAGAAAAATTGGTCGTGCCCGCAGCGAAAGTAGTCACATTTGGAGGGCTTAGTGCGCCGATGTTCAACCTCCTCGTCTCCGTACTGCTGTTGCTGCTTGAATCGGCCGCCCTCGCATAATATGTGTAACTTCCAGCACCCAATCCTGTTGTCGCATTCTTCGACTGATTGACAAGCAGATACCATTGTGTTTGATTGAACTTGTACAGGTTTGACATGTATTGCTGAGCTATCTCGTTGGCACTCAAGGCTCTGTTCCATATTCTTAATTCGTCAATTGTGCCGTTCCAGTAATCACCTCCTCCCTGATTCCCAATGACTCCAATTTTTAGGGTGTATGCGGAATTTTGATTGGGTGTTCTCATAGAATTTCCAACATCAAAAGCGCCGCTGACCTCTAAGCCATTGACAAAAATATGGGGAGTATTTCCATTAAGACTGGCAGTAATATGCGACCAATGTCCAAGAGTCAGTAAACTTGTGGAGGTAGTTCTGTAATAATCTTTTCCACCATTTGCGCATGAGACTGATACAATCCTGTGGCTATTATCAATAACAAAATCAATGGCACCATTGAAATTACCCCAACCATCATTGCTTATAACTGTTGCAGAGCTAGGAGGAAAAGAATTGAGTTTGACCCATGCAGAGATCGTGAAATTACTAAGAGGGATATTATTGGAAATAGTTATGTATTGACTGCTTCCATTAAACTGCATCGTTGCGCCATATTTTCCACTCGAATTCCAGACAGCGCCGCCATAAACGGTCCCATTGTTGGAATTCTTGCTCACATCAACGACTTTCGTCGCATTTTCTCCGATCGCCGAGACATTATCGAAATTCATCATCAGGACAAGGGAATCGTCATACATCGTATAATTCGTTCCATTCCAATTCCAGGCCGCTTTCCCAAAGGGGTTCGCCATGATAGAAACATTGACAGGAACTGAAGCATTTTGAATAGGAATAACCGCACCATGGGCCGGCGTCGGCGGAACAAAGTTCACGACAGGAAGCGCACTTACAGAGAACACTGTCGAAAGAAGTGCCAATAAGACCACCAGTACGATTGTTTTGTTGATGTTAAACGCCTCTTTGCTTTGCCTCAAACTAGAGCCAGACTTACCTCGGAGAACATATAAACCTTGCTGGCGCTGAAGCACATAGAGAAGGATACCGTAACTAGTTCTGTATTCCTTATCTACTTCTTCCGCATACTCACTATTCCGCCAGCGACCAGTCCAAGTGCGAGGAGCAGTGCCCACGTTCCGAATTCTGGGATTGGCGGAGTGGGGCCGGTATCGCCGCCGAAGCCATCAAAGTGCTGGGCAGTGAAGGTGAGAACACCGTTTGTGCAGGTGATGTCTGTGCAAATTGTCGGGTCTATGCAGTTGCCGCCGCGATTGACCTTTGTCGCGACTCTCGTGCCTGCGGAGATCAAGCTTGACACATTCGCATGGAACCCCGCGGCATAATACAGGTTGAAGTAGGCGCAATTGATCCCGCTCATGTTCACGACGGCGGTGCTGTTGAATCCCTGGCCAAGGGCGCTGACATTGATGCTCAATAGCAGGCTTTCCATCTTGACCTGCGTGTCGAAATCCTTGCCGGATGCGTTCACCGTTCCTGTCCAGCGCACACTGGTGTTGGTCGTCGCAAGCGTCATGTTCCTCACGTCGAACAAGTCAGGGACGAGGGTGAAATTGGTCGTGCCTTGTCCGAACGACGACGCGCTCAGCTGTACGCGCAGGGCCGAGCCTTCGAATTTCTTGATCCACCAGTCCTGGCCGCTTCCGCCGTTCACGATATTGGTCCCAATTCCTACGACATAAACATTGTTGTATTCGTCGACCGCCACAGAATAAGCGACATCGGATCCTGTCGAAGTGCCTGTGTAGTTCTTGTTCCAGTTAGTGGTGTTCTCGACGCCATTGCTGTCGAATTTCTTGATCCACCAATCCTCAGAACTTGATGGTGAACTGCTCACGAGCTGCGCGCCATAGCCAACGACAAAGACGTTGTTGTTGGAGTCGACCGCGAACGAATTCGCCATGTCAACCCCTCCAGATATCTGTGATGTGACTGTCTTGTTCCAATGAGTGATGTTCTCAACGCCGTTGTTGTCGAACTTCTTGATCCACCAATCATAACCGCTTGTGCTGTTAACGAGGTTCTGACCGAAGCCGACGACATAGACATTGTTGTTGGCATCGAACGCCACCGACTGGGCCTGATCGTTCCCTGTCGACGTGCCTGTGAAGTTCTTGTTCCAGTTCGTGGTGTCTTCGACGCCACTGCTGTCGAACTTCTTGATCCACATATCCGTGTTGCTTGTGCTGCTGGAGAGTTTCTGCGCGTAGCCGACCACATATATATTGTCGTTGCCATCAACCGCCACAAACGACGCGACATCTGTGGTGGACGATGTCGGCGCGGTGATTGTCTTGTTCCATGCAGTGGTGTTCTCGACGCCGTTTCTGTCGAACTTCTTGATCCACCAATCGAAGCCGCTTGTGCTGTTGACGAGGTTGTTGCCGTAGCCGACGACATATGCGTTGTCGTTGCTGTCGACCGCCACAGACAAGGCGTAGTCGCTTCCTGTGGGCGTGCCTGTGAATGTCTTGTTCCAGCTGGCGTATTCCACGCCGCTGGCGCTGAACTTCTTGACCCACCAGTCATCGCTGCTTGAACCTGTGACGAGAGCTTGGCCATAACCGACAACATAGACATCGTGGTTGCCATCGACCGCCACTGAGCGGGCGAAGTCGCTTCCTCCATCAGGACCGGTGTAGTTCTTGTTCCAATGAGTGATGTTCTCGACGCCATTGGAATTGAACTTCTTCATCCAGCCGTCCTGGCCGGTCGGGCCCGCGAGGTTGCGGCCGTAGCCTACCACATAGACATTGCCACCGTCAAACGCCGCCGAATATGCATTCTCATTACCTAACACGTGGATTTTCTTGTTCCAGTTCACCGTGTCCTCGGTGCCTTCCGCGGCAAGGACGCTAGTCGCAAGGACCGCAAGAACTAACACCACGATAATAATCCCACAGGGTTCATTCAGCCGTGACAATGTGCCTCTTTACGATCAGACGTACGCACCCGTCTATATAAAGATGACGAAGGGGCTGTTTCCGCTCATCAGCGCTTTCTCAATCGTGTCAGGCCTACTGCGACCATTCCTAACGCCAGGAAGATGGCGATGGTGCCGAATTCAGGCACTGCTGCCGGTGGCCCGTCTTGTTCGCCGAATCCGTCGAAGTGTTGCGCTGTGAAGCTCAAAACGCCTCCTGAACATGACAAGGCAGTGCACTTCGTCGCGTCTGCGCAATTGCCACCTAGATTGGATTGCGTGGCCACTTGCGTTCCGCCAGCGATCAATGTCGCAGCGTCTGAATAGAATCCAGATGCGTAGTAAAGCTTGAATTTCGCGCAACTGACGCCGCTCATGTTCACCACAGCAGAACTGTTGATGCTTTGTCCGAGAGCACCCACATCGATGCTAACGAACTTACTACCCATCTTGATGTTGGTGTCGAAGTTCTCGCCTGACACGTTCACGTCAGTCAGCCATTTGACTGTTGTGTTGGTCACTACGAGCGTCATGTTGGAGACATTGACGAAATTGCGCAAGGATGCGAAGTCGGTCGTGCCTGCGACGTAGGTCGCCGCTGTGGGCTGCGTGCCTATCGTGGCGCCTTCGAACTTCTTGATCCACCAGTCTATACCGCTTGAGCCGCTGGCGAGATTGTCACCTGTGCCGCCGACGTAGACGTTGTTGTCGTTGTCGATCGCGACGGCGTTGGCCTCGTCGTTGCCGGTATTGGCGTCGATGGTCTTGTTCCATATCATGGCGTCTTCGACGCCGCTCGGGTCGAACTTCTTGAGCCACCAGTCCCTGGCGGTCGAGCCGCTGACGAGCTGGGTGCCGTAGCCGACGACGTAGACGTCGTTGTTGCCGTCGATGAAGACCGAATTGGCGATGTCGAGGTCGCTGCCCATGCCTGCGCCGGGACCGGCGAAGGTCTTGTTCCAGTTGGCGGTGTCTTCGACGCCGTTAGGACTGTATTTCTTGACCCACCAGTCATAACCTGTCGATCCTACAAGGTCAGTGCCGTATCCCGCGACATAGACATTGCCGCTGCTGTCGATCGCCACCGCGTTCGGGAAGACACCTATGCTAGTGGAGATGGTCTTGTTCCAGTTGACCGTGTCTTCGACGCCACTCGCGCCGTACTTCTTGATCAAACCATAATTCCCTGCGCTGCCGACGACATAGACATTATTGTCGCTGTCGATGGCCATAGCACTAGGGCTTGAAGCCGAATATTGAATCACCGTCTTGTTCCAGTTGGCGGTGTCTTCGACGCCGTTGCTGCTGAATTTCCGTATCGACCAATTGACATAGATATTGCCCGCGACATAGATGTTGTCGTTGCTGTCGATGGCGACAGCGTACGCGCCGTCCTGGAGGACTCCTGGAGAGGTGTACGTCTTGTTCCAGTTGACGGTGTCTTCAGTGCCTGCGCTGTCGAACTTCTTGATCCACCAGTCGAGGTAGCTATTGGTATCAGCGATGTTGTTGCCGAATCCCACTGCATAGAGGTTGTGGTTGCTGTCGACCGCCATTGATGTCAACCTATCGGTGTTGGTTCCTCCTGAGGTGAACAATTTGTTCCAGTTGACGGTGTCCTCATACCCCGTGGCGTTGTACTTGCGGATAGACCAATCATAGCCGTTGGACGCACTGACGATATATCCTCCTACGTAGACAGCATTACCATCTACCACCACTGCCTCCACGATATCTTCATTGGCCAAAAAGACCGTGTGGTTCTTGTTCCAGTTGGTCGTGTCCTCAGCGCCTTCAGCGGCAAGGACGTTGATCGCCAGGACTGCGAAAGTTGTTACTATCAGCAGAAGCTTGAGTGTGTTTTGTTGCATGATGCCTCTTTGATGTCCGGACTCAACCTCTCACCGTATAAAAAACCTTCTCACGGCATCAAGAACAACAAAAGGTTCCCGACCAGCAGCATCACGACGAACGCCAGGAAGAACGACGGCACGAACGGTATCCCTTCCTTGAGCAACACTGTCTTCAACTTGTGTCGTCTCATCAGGTCGACGAGTTTCTTTATCTGGGGTATCGAAACACCAAGGTCAGAAGGACCCGCGATCCTCTTGCCTCCGACGATGACATCTTTCACCACCCAGTCTCCTTCCGTGAGCACCGTCGGTGGGACGCGTCTTATCATGCATCCGTTCTCGACGGATTTTATCATTATTCCGAGCATCACTATCAACGGCACGCAAAGCGCCATCACAACAAGCGAGAGTTGGAGCTGGACCTGTAACGTGAATGATATCGCTATCAGTATCAACGCGAGCAAGAACGCTCCTCTTATGCCCCATCTTGCGTGCGGCATCGATTGGAGTTTGACGAATTCATTGTGGAATTTCCGCCAGTTTGCTATCGCGAGGCCTATCGACCAAAGTATGCCGTAGACTGCTCCGACAAAAAGCGTGTTGATGAAGAACGCGACGCCATAGCTGGATAGCGATGGCTGGAATCCGAGCAGCACACCGAGCGCGAGCAGCATCTTCGAGTCGCCTCCGCCCCATTGTCCAAGGTAGAACATGGCGTAGGCTATCACGAGCGCGATGCCGAATCCGAGCAATCCAGCGATGATTATCGACCAGTCGCCTGTGACTGCGGTGAAGATCAAGCGCGTTCCAAGGCCTGCCGCGAGCGCGGCGAAGTTGAGCCAGTCAGGGACCTCACGCCACCGTATATCCGTGTAGGCGCCCACTGCGAGTAGAACGGCTGCCCACAAAAGCAAGAGCGTGATGAGGTCCATTATACTATAGTCTTGAAGGTGATTTAAAAACAATTTGCTACCGCTACAGAAGAGTGAATGTTTAAATACACCGTTGCCAACAGCCAATGGCATGGGGAAGGTCAACCACGTGGGGTTCATAGTCGGCGGCTCGAAGGAATACATGCAGGAGAAAGGAGCCACCATAGAAGAGGCATACTCGACGAAATTCGACAACGTGCAGCGCATCGTGACTTCTTGCGTGCGCGGCAACGTTCCGATCATGACTTTCCTGCTCTTGCCTCAGGAGATCCGCAGCCACAACCAGTATCCACTGGTCGTCGATTCAATCGTGCGTTTCATCGATGAATTGCGTGCCTGGCCGCTGTTGTCAGAACGGCAGGTCAAGGTTTCTGTCCTCGGCCATTGGTACAACCTTCCAGGACGTCTTGTCGATTCCATCAAAGCGGTGATGGACCAGACAAAGGAGTATGACAGCTTCTTCCTGAACCTCTGCCTCAACTACGATGGCAAACAGGAGCTGGTCGACGCGACGAAACTTATCGCGCAACAGGTGAAGGCAGGCAAGCTGGATCCTGATGTCATCACCACGGAAAACATGAAGGAGCACATCTACACATCTGCTCTCGTGCCGCCCGACATCATCATCAAGACAGGCGCATCGAGGAAACTGCAGGGATTCCTTCTCTGGGACGGAGCGAACGCCGACATCCACATAACAGGCAGGCCCTGGCAATCTTTCACAGAACAGGAGCTTGACTTGATCATCAAGGAATATTCGAGATCGGAGGCGCAATGAGATACGTCAAGGTTATCGATCCTCACGTACACCTGCGTGGGACTGAATATGACATCGACTTCAGGCGCATGGCCTTCGAGGACGCTGCCGCGTGCGGCGTCGCGCACATCATCGAGCAACCAAACCCCACACCCAAGCTCATCGACACACGGACAACCAGTATGTGCTTGGAAATGACGCGTGGGGTCCGCGGCGCTGTCGGCCACTCGATCCACATCGGCATCACAAACGACATCGAACAAGTCAGGAAAGCCTTCGAGGCAGTGATGCGTAATGAGTGCGGTCTTGTGTCAGACAAGATGTTCTACGTGAATTCGACCGGGAACATGGGCATATTGGACCATGACTATCAACGACGCGTCTGGAAGATGGCTGCCGAGATGGGCTATCGCGGCGTGCGGCCTGCGCACCTCGAGGACGAGGAGCTGTTCGACAAAACGAACACCTTCAATCCTGACTATCCGGTCTCCCATACCTTCTTCCAGAACGAGGAGTCCGAGGTCATCCAGCTCGAGCGCCAGCTTCGCAACGCGCATGACGCGAAATTCAAGGGCACCTTCTACGCGTGCCACCTTTCGAGCCCAGACAGCGTCGACTTGGTCGGTTCTTTCAAGAAAGAACATTCCGACCTGCCATTCGACATAGTTATCGAAGCCACCTGGCACCATCTCTTCCTGAACTGGCATGATTATGAGACACACGGCAACCGCGTCAAGATGAATCCTCCACTGCGACCGTCCGACTCCCAGGAACGTTTGCTCACGTATTTGCTCCAGGGCAAGATCGACATCATCGGATCAGACCACGCGCCGCATCCGCTCGAGCGCAAGGATGATCCGAAAAAGCCAGCGTCAGGTATCCCGGCGCTACCATTCATCCCGAAGGGCATCGAACTGCTACGACAGAAAGGGATCGACGGGCAGTTGCTTGAGGACATCACCTTCAACAACGCGAACAGGATCTTCAGGCTGGGATTGGTTAAAGAATTGGCCGACGTGCGCTACGATCCCTCAATATGGTCCCGCTACGGCTGGAACCCGTTCTCGCGCGTCGATGGTTCCCGTTAGAAAGCGTGCCTGTGGCTGAATCCGAGCAACCATCTTACGCGCATGACGACAGCATGCTTCAGGAGATAGATGAACGTGCCCATCTTCACTTTTGGCAGCACCATCTCGACGCGCTTCTCGCGTATGGCCTCGAGCACGCCTCGTATCGTTTTCGGCGCGTCGACCAGAGTATAAGCCTTGCCGAAGAAGTTCAAAGAATGCGCATCGCTGCTCGTCACCATCGCCTTTCCGTACTTCTGCGCAAGTCGCCGCGCGGGCTTGTTCATGTTGAGCATCCCTTCACCTAACTGAGATAATTCGACCACGTCGATGAGGTCGTGGTACGCGTCCATATTGCGCTTGCCCAACGCATATCTGCTCGGGAAGCATGGATGCGCAGCGATCACCAGCATCTCCTTTCCACGTTTCGCGCGCAAGGCGCGTAGGTCGTCGAAACTATTGACAGCCGCGCGTTCGGCCTCGGTCACGTTGAGCAGTATGATGTGCTTGTTCTTGATCTCTGCCTCACATCCAGGTATTAACAGGATTCCGCGGGAATGCGCGTAGGCAGCGAGTTCGGATGTATGGCTCACAGCCTCGTGGTTCGTTATCGCGAGCACATCGAACTTGAGCTCGGCTGCGCGGTCTATGAGCGCCTTGGCATCATAGTCGAAGCCCGTGTCCTTCGGGTCCTCGCCAGTATGGATATGCAGATCTGCCTTTAGCATAGATGAGTGGCCCACTGATGCCCCATAATAATATTACGCATCGATTGCTCGTTTCCTTCACATTTTGCCGTAATCTTTATAAACCACCCCTCTCGGCCCTATGGTATATCCGATGACTCGATGACGGCCACGCTGGCCTGAGTGAGGAGTTGTTTCTCACAATTACGGGATCGGGAGGACTATAGAATGGCAGACGAAAACACAGAGAAGGCGTTCGAGGCCATAGAGATGGCCAAGACATCCGGCAAGATCAAGAAGGGCGCTAACGAGGCGACCAAGGCTATCGAGCGTGGCACTGCCAAGCTCGTCGTCTACGCCAAGGACGTGCAACCTCAGGAAGTCATAATGCACATCCCATTGCTCGCGAAAGAACACAACATTCCCTGCATCGCAGTCAACAGCAAAGAAGAGCTCGGTGACGCCGCAGGCGTCGGTCGTCCGACAGCCGCCATCGCCATCATCGAGGAAGGCGACGCGAAGAAGTTGATCGAGCAGCTCAAGGAGGCATGATGGCAGAGCAACCACCTAAGCGCCAGGAACCGCAACGGAAACCGCAGGCCGACTCCCCTAAGCAGGAGACAGCAGGCGTGCGTTTCACCGTCGCCGTGCCTGGTCGCGTCGAGGAGATCGTCTCCCGCACAGGGATGCGGGGCGAAGCCATTCAGGTGCGCGTACGCGTGCTTGAAGGAAGGGATGCTGACAAGGTCATCCGTCGCAACGTCATGGGCCCGATCCAGGTCGGCGACATCGTGATGCTGCGCGAGACTGAATTCGAGGCCAGACCGCTCAGTAAGGGCGGTCGTGGCGCTGCGTGAGGTAGACATGGTACGTTGCTCTTTTACGAGGAAGAACATCGAGCCCGGAACAGGCAAGATGTATGTGAAGAAGGATGGGACTATCTTGTGGTTCATCAGCCACAAGGCACAGATGAACTATCTCAAGCTTGAGCGCGAGGCCCGTTTCCTGAAGTGGACAGGCGCCTACAAGAAGGGCGCTGCCCCTAATACAAAGGAGGCTTTGCCTACGCGGGCTGGTGACAAATGAACGCGAACATGGAAAGGACGCTCGTCCTCATCAAGCCGGACGGAGTGCAACGCGCTCTTGTCGGAGAGATCGTCGGCCGCTTTGAAAGGCCCGGTTTCAAGATCATCGGCTTGAAGCTCGTGCACCCTAGCCAGGAGATCGCCGGATGCCATTACGCGGACGACGAGGCCTGGCTGCGCAGCGTCGGCGAGAAGACCAAGGCGTCCTACGAGAAGAAGGGCGTCAAGGTCAAGGACGACGCCATGACCATCGGCAAGCGCGTGAGGCAGCAGTTGATGGATTTCATCAGCATGAGCCCTGTCGTCGCCATGGTCCTCGAGGGCCACGGCGTGATAGACAAGGTGCGCACCATCGTCGGAGCGACCGCCCCTTCGGCAGCAGCTCCCGGGACGATCCGCGGAGACCTGTCGTTGGATTCCTATGGTCTCGCTGATGAAGGCGGCCGTCCGATCCAGAACCTGATCCACGCCTCCGACTCTGTCGAGAACGCGAAGAAGGAGATATCAATCTGGTTCAAGGATGGCGAACTGCACCCTTACCAGCGTGTCGATGAACAACTGATCTACAGAAAAGCGAAGAAGTGAAGGTGAATATCAAATGGCTATTGAAGAAACTAGAGTCCAGCGGATGAAGCGCCTGGCGAGTAACCAGAAGAACATCCGCAATATCGCGACGAGCGCGCACATCCACCACGGAAAGACCGCGCTCACCGACAACCTGCTCGCCTCGTCCGGCTTCATGTCGGAAGCGGCCGCAGGAGACCTCGACAAGGGTATGGCGACTTGGCAGCACGCGGACGAGCAGGAGAGACTGCTCACCGTCGACTCGGCCAACGTCTCCATGCCGCACAGTTTCGACGGCCAGGAATACCTGGTGAACCTCATCGACACGCCCGGTCACGTGGACTTCGGCGGAAACGTCACGCGGGCCATGAGGGCCGTCGACGGGACCGTCGTGCTTGTCTGCGCGTCCGAGGGCATAATGCCACAGACCGAGACCGTCCTCAAGCAAGCCTTGCGCGAGCGGGTCAAACCGGTGTTGTTCATCAACAAGGTAGACCGCCTCATCAAGGAGATGCAATACACTCCCGAGCAGATGCAGAAGCGTTTCCTCGAAGTGATCATGGAGTTCAACCGCCTCGTCATGCAGATCGCGGAGAAGGAGTTCGGTCCGAAGTGGCAGGTCGACATCAAGAACGGCTCGGTGTGTTTCGGCAGCGCCCGTGACAACTGGGCTCTCTCCGTGCCATACATGACAAAGAAGGGCGTGAGCTTCAAGGATATATTCAAGATCTACGAACTAGACGGCGCGGAGCGCGAGAAGTTCGTCTGGGAGAAATGCCCCTGTTCTGAAGTGTTGCTGGACATGGTAGTCAAGCACCTGCCGAACCCGGTCGACGCACAGGCGTACAGGATCCCGAAGATCTGGCACGGCGACATCGACTCGCAGCTCGGCAAGGACCTAATAACCTGCAATCCGGACGGCAAGCCCGCATTCATCATCACGCGCATCCTCATCGACCAGAAATCCGGTCGTGAGATCAGCGCAGGAAGGTTGTACAGCGGTACTTTGCGCGACGGCATGCAGGTCTACCTCAACGGCGCGAAGCAGACGCAGCGCATCGCCCAGGTGCTGATCTACGCAGGCATCAAGACAGAGATCGTCAGCGAGTTGCCGGCAGGCAACATCCTGGCGCTCTCAGGAATCTCCGGCAGCGCCGGTGAGACCATAACGCTCGAGCCAGAGCATCCTTTCGAGGAGCTCAAATACATATTCGAGCCGGTAATCTCCAAGGCCATCGAACCGGCGAAGCCGCAGGACCTCTCCAAGCTGGTCGAAGTGCTGCGCAAGGTCGGCAAGGAGGATCCATCGATCAAGATCGAGATCAACCAGGAGACAGGCGAGAACATCATGCACGGCATGGGTGAGCTGCACCTCGAGATCATCGAGAACCGCATCATCACCGAGAAGGGCGTGCAGATCAAGACCTCTCCGCCGATAGTCGTCTTCCGCGAGACCGTAAGCAAAGAGAGTCCGGAAGGCGAGGGCAAGTCTCCGAACAAGCACAACAGGTTCTACTTCAAGGTGGAGCCGCTTGAGCCCGAGGTCCGCCAACTCATCAAGAACAGCGATATTCCCAGTGGCAGGACGAAGAAGAAGGATCTCGAGACGCGTGACAAGCTGCGCGCGCTCGGTTGGGACACCGACGTCGCCTCTTCCATCAAGGATATCTACAACGGCAACATGTTCATCGACGGAACGCGTGGTATCGTCCAGCTGCCCGAATGTATCGAGCTGGTGCTCGATGGTTTCGAGCAGGTCATGGACGGCGGTCCTCTCGCGAGGGAACCATGCTTCGGCATAAAGGTGACTTTGACCGACGCCAAGCTGCACGAGGACGCTATCCACCGCGGTCCTGCGCAGGTCTATCCTGCCGTCCGTGAGGGCGTCAAGGTGGCGATGATGGGCGCTGGTCCAGTGCTCTTCGAGCCGGTCCAGACCCACGTCATCGAGGGTCCTGTCGAGAGCACAGGAGACATGACCAAGCTTGTGATGAACAAGCGTGGCCAGGTGCTCGAGATGAACCAGGAAGGTAGCCTGTCGGTCATCAAGGCCAGGCTTCCTGTCGCAGAGATGATCGGATGGTCGTCTGACTTGCGTTCGGCCACGGGCGGACGCGGAACATCCTCTCTCGCCGATCAGACTTTCGAGAGATGTCCTGCTGAACTGCAGATAAAATACATCCAGCAGATCATCAAGCGAAAGGGACTCACTGCGGGTATGCTTGGAGCATAGTTAGCTCTGTTTTTTCTTTTTTATTTTCATTCATTTCTTAATTGATATAATCCCCGCTTCCTCCGCAATCTCTCCGTTCCCGTCGGAGATGGTCCGGAATTGTCTCGTGAGTCCATATGAAGAGTGGATGCTTTACGTTATGAATGTCGAAACGACAGCAAATATTAAATAGTCTAATTGACTACATAAGTGTAAACATATTTGGCATGGTGTTCCTACGTGACATCATGCCGACAGAACATTACCTGGAAAACCACGCCAAGGAAGTTCCCTGGAATGAAGTACTCCTGCTTATCACGATGACTAAGAATCCACGCAGGAAAGGGGATATCTTCGAGATAGAGACAGAAGAACATTACGTGGTGTTTGCGGTTAGGAACAAGGTGGCATTTGTGATCAATGCCAAGAGGAAATGAAAATGGAGAATCCGAATAAATGCCCTCAATGTGGCGCTAGGTTACGAAAGGTCGCGGTTTCGGTCTGGGGTGCCAAAGGCAAAGCCATCAGCTTCCAGTGCCCAAAGTGCGACTATTTCGAGTTCGATCCTGAATCTTCAATAAAGGTTGTCGAAGAATTGAAGCACAATCCACTTCAAATCAAACAAACCGTCGTGAAGCTTTCCGCCGACCGGCTGGGCATCTATCTGAACTCCCACATCGTTCGAAGCCTCAACATCAAGAAAGGCGCGGAAGTCTATCTCTCAGTGCCTGACAAGAAGCACATATTGATAGAGTTGCAATAAATATTTGAGATGACATCCAGAAAAGCCGCAACATCTCCGTCCTCGTCGGAAATCCTCCACGTATTCGTCGGAAAAGCATATGAATATTGACGACTTTGATTTCTCAGCGAGGAGTGTCAAGAACCACGTGGTTCTTGAGCATGCTCAGCATTTCAATGCTGACATTTATATAACTCGGGTGCTTGACGATGGATATGAAAACATTGACGGCTGTGGTGCGTAAGGAAGACCGGATGTTCGTGGCGCAATGCCCGGAGATCGGTACCACAAGCCAGGGTCATACGCTTGATGAGGCTCTCGCGAACCTCAAGGAAGCGACCGAACTGTACCTCGAGGAGTTCCCGCAAAAAGGATCGCATCGTCCTATCGTGACGACCTTCGAGGTTGATGATGACGCCAAGGCATAGCCCCATATCTGGCCGCGAATGCATAAAGGTTCTTTGCAACAAGTTCGGTTTCCATGCAGTGAGACAGAAAGGCAGCCATGTCGTGCTGCGTAAGGAAACCACAAATAGCGTGATCGGAACTGTCGTACCGGATCATCATGAGCTCAAACAAGGAACGCTCAAAGGGATACTTCAACTCGCGCTTGTCGACGAAGAGGAATTCTACACCCATGTCTGAACCCCATTTTCGTCCTTTTACAGTAATTCTCCGATAGCTTTATAAAGGAGTGGCTTGCGCAAATAGATTGTCCTGTGCATTTGTGCACGGACCAAAGACTTAGTGAGGAAAGAAGACAAAATGACATATCAAACACAAGAAGCAGATTCAACAGCAAGGGAGAGTCTCATCAACGACTATTTCCTTGGAAAGTATGACACGAGCGCTAGGCGCACTCCTGTCGAGATACTCAACGAAACGCCACGTGCGCGCGTCGTCGTCTCCAACGAGCTGGGTCTCAAGGAGCTACTTGAGAAATTATTGCCGAAAACGCAAGCTGTTCCAGTCGTCGCTGAACAATAAACGTTTCGACGGGATGTCCGCCATCTTCAAAAAGAAGAAACCGAAGACGATGTCTTCGGTCCTCAAAACTTTCAGTTTTGAGAAATGCAAAACTTTGTTTTGCGTCCTCAAAACTTTCAGTTTTGAGAAACCTTTATAAACAGGCGACTTTCCCTCTCGAGCATACCAAATTACTGATAGAGGAGGGGTATATCAAAATGGCAAGAACCAAACCACACCTGAATGTTGTATTCATCGGTCACGTCGACCACGGTAAATCGACGACTGTCGGTCGTCTTCTGTTCGACTCCGGCGCCGTCTCTGAGACAGAGATGCGTAAGCTCAAGGAAAAGGCCGAGGAGCTCGGTAAGGGCGGATTCGAGTTCGCCTTCGTCATGGACAATCTCAAGGAGGAGCGCGAGCGTGGTGTCACGATCGACCTCTCCCACAAGAAGTTCAGCACTGCGAAGTACGACTTCACGATCATCGACGCACCAGGCCACCGTGACTTCATCAAGAACATGATCACTGGCGCTGCCCAGGCTGATGCCGCTGTCTTGCTCTTGGGTTCCGAGGGAGTCCAGGCGCAGACGAGGGAACACGCTTTCCTCTCCAGGACTTTCGGCATCAAGCAGTTGATCGTCGCCGTCAACAAGATGGACACGATCGGCTACGACAAGGCCAAGTTCGAGAAGCTCAAGGCTGACGGCGAGGCTTTGCTCAAGAGCGTCGGTTTCAAGATCGACAAGATCAAGTTCGTCCCAGTGGCATCCTTCCTTGGCGAGAACATCGTGAAGAAGAGCGACAAGATGGCCTGGTACACTGGTCCCACGCTGCTCGAGGCGCTCGACGCTCTCGAAGTGCCTGAGAAGCCGACCAACCTGCCCCTCAGATTGCCTATCCAGGACGTCTACAGCATCACCGGTATCGGTGTCGTGCCTGTCGGTCGTATCGAGACCGGCATCATGAAGGTGGGCGACAAGGTCATAGTCATGCCTGGCCGTGAAGGCAAGGGAGTGACTGGCGAAGTCAAGTCCATCGAGATGCACCACGAGGCATACCAGCAGGCCGAACCCGGCGACAACGTCGGTTTCAACGTGCGTGGCATAGAGAAGAAGGACATCGCTCGCGGAGACGTGCTTTCGCACACCGACAAGCCCGCGTCTGTGGCTGTCGAGTTCACGGCGCAGATCATCGTGCTCAACCACCCGACTGTCGTCACTGTTGGCTACACACCAGTGTTCCACGTGCACACAGCGCAGGTGGCGTGCCAGATCACCGAGATCATCAAGAAGATCAACCCGGCGACTGGAGAGACCATGCAGGAGAAGCCTGACTTCATCAAGAACGGCGATGCCGCGATCGTGAAGTTCAAGCCGGTGCAGCCTCTGGTCATCGAGAAGCAGAGCGAGATCCCGCAGCTTGCGCGTTTCGCCGTCCGTGATTCGGGCGCGACCGTCGCCGCAGGCATGTGCATCGACCTCGTGAAGAAATGATTTCATTTTTTTGATTTTGTTTCACGGCGAACCATCGCCGTGGGCCACACACCATGCAAAAAGCGAGAATCAAACTGGCGTCGATTGATATCGACAAACTGAACCAGACCTGTTCTTACATCAAGGATATCGCTGAGAAGACCGGTGTGGATATGCGCGGTCCTATCCCATTGCCCACGAAGAACATGCGTCTGGCAACCAGGCGCAGTCCTTGCGGCAGCGGTTCGGCCACTTGGGAGCGCTTCGAGATGCGTGTCCACAAGCGACTCATCGATCTCGGCCTGGACGAGCGCGCTTTGCGTCTTGTCATGAAGGTCCCGATCCCTGAAGGATTGAACATTGAGATTGAAATGATCGACGTCTGAGTTCTGGGTGTTTTCTCATGAAATTGATTGAAAGGATGCGGACAGCTGCACAATGTCTGCCTCCAAGCCTGGTTCAAAAGAAGCCGTATGAAGTGCCTCTGTTGAGGGACGAGCAGGTCGTGATGCCTGAGCCCGCTCTCAACTACAAGGGCCACGTCCAAAAGCCCGCGTACAACAGGCAGACGAACAAATAGCCGCGGTTTATTTATCCCAATAAACTATCTTTTCTTCGAGACTACGTCCTTGACCTTCTTGACGCCTATCCATATGACAAGCGTCAGCTCAAGGCCTAGCAATATGACTCTCGGCCATCTTCCGAGCGAGCCGAAGACGCGCGCCGTTATCTGGAGCATTGTCAGGATTCCGCCGAAGAGTATTCCGCTTGAGATCGCGTCGATGCTGGTCGGCAGATACAATCCGAGAAGTATCATCACAAGCCCGATCGGAGCTGTCACATAGAACAGCACGCGGTTGTATCTCTCGTCCGCGGCCTGGTAATCCTTCTGGCAATAGTCGCAGCTCTCTTTCATCACGCAGCCTTTCGAGTCGAATTCTTGGATGATATTGCCCCTGTTCTGGGTGCAAGTTGTCCGCATCGTCGTGTCATAGGTATAATCACAGACGGCTTGTTTGGAAACCTGCGTCGGCGGCACGTCGAAGCTGTTCTTGCAGAAGTCTTCGTAGGCAGGACTCGGATATATCGCTTCTATCAGGAATCCGATGAAAAGCGCGGATAGTATGCCGACCCCTATACTCAACATCACCTTTTTCAGTTTCATGATTCCCTCACAACTCGCCCGGATTCATCGACTTTCTCGCCGTCTCACTTCGAGCAGCCCTGGCCGTTCATCTGCTTGTAGCCCAGGTATTCTCCTGTGGCTGCGTCGACATAATACTCACGGTCCTTGCTCGATGCGGTTCCGTCGTACATGCTCCTGGTCTTGCCGAAGTATGCCGCGAACACCGCGTGCTGTTCCGACAGGCTGCCCAGGAATGAGCATCCGCTGAACATGGCCGCTTTCTTGACGGCGATCCTGTTCACGGTGTCGTCCGACTGCTTCTTCGATATCAACGATCCCATCATGGTGTCGCTGTCCACGCTCCAATCCGACATCGGCATCGAGAGCTTGGTGACTGTCTCGTTCGAGCCCATTATATCGCACAGATAGCCTGGTTGCTCGCCCTTGCCGAACGCATTTGTCGTGTCGACAAAACCTTTCTGCTCGTATTCAAGGGCGACGCCTGCCTTGTAGCATTTGCCCGGCACCGATGGCGATGTGAAACTGATGAGTATCTCATCTTTCGCGTCGGCCGAGTTCGTCTTGATCATTCCCCTGTTGAGCTCATCGGCAGGGATCCTGCTGTCGAGAGGGATGGCCATGCGTATCTCAATCAGCACTGCATCGTCCTTCCATGCCTTTGCCTTTTGTGATGCTAGAGTATAAGCCCAAATCAAGCTGCCTTTCGATCCCGCGGTTGTGGTCGGTGTTGTGCTCGTCGGCGTCGTCCCGCAAGGCTCTTCCCATTGACGCAGGCATTTCTGCTTTGTATCGCACCAGGAATATCCTGCTGATCCGATGCAGCCGTGTTCATCCTTGTCTCCGCCCACAAGCTGTTGTGAAGGCTGAGTCTCTACTGCAGGCTTCGCAGGCTCTGTCCTGTTCATTTGTGCAGGAGGTTCTCGTAATGGCGCTGTCGGTTGTACCGCTACAGGCTGTTCTTTCTGCTGCACTGTCGGATCGATGTTCTGCGGTCCGTTGATCGTGATCTTTCCAGGAGCGCATCCGATAAGGAGCGCGCAGCACACCAATGCAAGAATGATTGTCAGTCTCATTTTATCGCCTCTTGGGCACGGTGTATGATATATAGTATAAAAATGCTGTTCGGCCGGATAGGCCCATGTCGGAATTATTCCATAACGTTTAAATACCTGATTTACATGTACCGTATACCAGTGTGGGTGAAATAGCTAAAAAAGAGGCTGCTGCAGAACAGCAAAGCCGGATTCTAACAGTCACACCGCGTGACAAGGAACTGATCCTCACCTACCCCAAGGCCTGGGAGGAGTTAGGGATACCCGAGGACCGTTTCGACAGCGACAAACTCACCAGCATCGTTGGCAACCCGACAGGATTCTACACAGCCGTCAACTGGAAGGGCATCAAATGGCAGGATTTCGGCTACACTGTCTTCGAGGACAGGCAGCGCGTCTTCGCAGGAAAGATGCTGAATTTCGCAGCATCCTCTGACGGGAACCTTTGCGCTGAAGCTCTCGACAACCGCATTCTCAAGCAGGTGACAAACAACAGATATAATCTCGCTGCGCTCGCGCAGATTCCGGATGACGCCAGAAGAAACGTCGATTTCGCCGTACGCAACACGCTCAATATCTATCTGAAGCAATGGTTCGACCAGCTAAGGCCTGCGTTCGACGCTTCGCGACAGCATAGTGATGAACAAACCGCGATGGCGGTCTTCTATGAACAGATGAACTCGACGGTCGCGAAGGGGACGCACAAGCAAATAGCTGTCCCAAAATATTCTGCCCCCGCGGTTCAAAGAAGCCCGCCTGTTTACCAGACAGTCTCACAACAACCACAGCTCCAGTTAGCCTAGGACTATCCCTTGGTCTCTTCTGCAGTCAAGCCGTTTTCCCAATGAGACAGCAGGTCTATGAGAAGCCTCACCCCACTTCCTGTCGCGCCCTGCGGTGTGTAGCCACGGCCTTTCTCCAGGAACGCGACTCCTGCGATGTCAAGATGCGCCCATGGCGTCGTGCCGACGAATGCGTTGATGAAAGCCGCGCCGGCGATCGTGCCTGCGTTGCGCTGATCACCCAGGTTCTTCATGTCGGCGACGTCGCTCTTGATCTCGTCCTTGTATTCGTCATACAATGGCATGAGCCAGATGCGCTCGTAGGTGCGCTGTCCTGCGTCGAACAGCTTGCTTGAAAGGATGGTGTTGTTTCCGATCACAGGTATGACATGGGTGCCGAGCGCCACAAGCGCCGCGCCGGTCAGCGTCGCGACGTCGACCAGCGCAGTCGGAGCGTGATGCTTGATGGTGTACGCGATCGCGTCCGCGAGCACTAGCCTGCCTTCGGCGTCCGTGCTCTTCACCTCGACGGTCTTGCCTGCGTAGCTCGTGAATATCTCGCCTGGCTTGTAAGCGCCAGGACCGAGGCCGTTCTCGGCCGCGGCTACGACGGCGATTATGTTGACCGGGATCTTGAGCGTGCACGCGACATCAAGGACTCCGAGGACAGTCGCGCCTCCTGCCATGTCCTGGTGCATGGTCTCGACATGTCCTGTGGGTTTGAGGTTGACTCCGCCGGTGTCGAACGTGATGGTCTTGCCGACAAGCGCGACCCGTTCGCCAGAGCCAGGGTTGCCCTTGTATTCAAGGATGATCAGGCGTGGCGGCGTGCTTCCTGACCTGCCGACGGCGTGGAGCAGGTTGAGCCCTTCCTCGACTACGTCCTTCTCGTCGAGCACTGTGATCGCCAGGCCGTGCTTTGCCGCGATCTCACCGCAGATTTTCTCGATATGAAGAGTGTTCACGAGGTCGCTGCCCTCGTTGACAAGGTCTCGCACAAGGCGCACGCCCTCGCAGATGCTTGTGGTCCGGCTGACGAGAGTCTGTAGCTGCTTGGCGTCGCGTTCACCCACTGCGATGTGGACGGTCTGCACGTGCTGCTGTTTCTCGTGTTGCTGATCCGTGTGCTTGCTGTAGGCGTAGTCGGAGAGTATGGCGCCTTCTGCCATGGCAGTCACGAGCGGAAGGTCGTCGAGCGACACGTCCGGCATGACAAGGGTCAATGCCTTGAGTTTGAGTTCCTTTGCCTTCACGATGACGGTAGCTGCCGCTTTCCTCACTCTTTCTATAGTGAGTTCCTGCGGCTTGCCCAGGCCGACGATCAACAGGCGTTTTGCTGCGAAGCTGCGATAGGCAGGCATGAGCAATGATGTGCCGAAGCTGCCTGTCATGTCCTTGCTCTCTACCGCCTGTTGCACCAGAGGATGCATGTCAGCAGGCCCTCCTTCCAATAGGAAGACTGCGCATAGGTCGCCCTGTGCGTCATTGACAGTGAATGGCTTGACTGTTATGTCCATTGTACCACCTGCCATTGGTCGCTTTTTATAGCTTACGGACGTGTCGTCAGTCCATAGTCACGACAGCGCATCATAACGTTTAAATCCAGCCTCTTTGTCCCTTCGGCCATGAAGGCCGTTTTTTTGGACCGTGACGGGACGATAAACCTTGACAAGGATTACGTCCACAGGATCGAGGATTTCGAGCTATTGCCTGGCGCGTTGGAATCACTGAAAAGAATACAGGTTGCTGGTTTCGCTCTGATCATAGTCACGAACCAGAGCGGTGTGGGTCGCGGCTATTACACCGAGGATGACTATCACTCAGTCACAGCGCACATGAAGTCGGAATTGGCCAAGAATGGCGTTCGCCTGGGCGGCATCTATGCCTGTTTCCATCACGCCGATGGCCACCAACCCTATCGTCTTGCCTGCGGTTGCCGCAAGCCCCAACCAGGGATGGTGATGCAGGCGCAGAAGGAGCTCGGCATCGATCTTCCAACCAGTTTTGTGGTTGGCGATAAGTGGACCGACATAAAGATGGGGATGAACGCAGGTATTCCCAAGCAGCACTGCATTCTTGTGCGTACTGGAAAAGCCAGTGGTGAAGGCGAGCCTGTGTCTGGCGCGGTCATAGTGGATGACTTGAGGGCTGCCGCTGACTACATTCTTAGACAATAGCCACCAGGCTTAGTAGAAAGTCATTAAAGTAAACGCCGCCCAATAGCGTCTGAGAAGACGCAATGGGCGGGTGGCGGAGGTACTAGCTCCACCATGCAAAATAAA
>JAGVQG010000055.1 GCA_020051845.1 archaeon
ACGCAGCAAAAATAGGCGCACCCAAAAGATACATCGGAAAACGAGCAGTAGTAATCATCCTAGAGAACTAGACTAATTGTGCAACACTGCAATTTAAAAAGGTTTGTCATCGTAGGGCCACCCCTGTGGCAGATGAAAGACCGCCTGGCAAGGTGACGTTGATGACTTTGGAAGGGAATGAGACCCTTGCGTCCCTTACATCGTCCAATGTCAGCTTAATGGTCACGTCAACCGCAGGAACGCTTCTTATCGAAAGGCCGTCAGTGAGCGTGACGGTCATCTCTTCGCCAGCTATAGAAACATCAAAAGGACGTGTGAAGTCGACAAGATTGGTATCGTCGCAGGAAGAGTTCAATCCCTGGGCGCGTATACTGACAGGAGTGCTGCCTGGCGTGAAATCCCAGTCGCACGTGACAGGGACGTCTGTGACAAGCAGTAGGTCATAGGAATCCGCGGTTCCGCGGACCAAGATGTCAGATCCGTATACCCCGTGGGAGTAATTGATGCGGTCGGCGAAGGAGAGCACTGGATCATTCTGCAATGCGGCCAGGTCAAGCGAGACAGCAGGCTCATTCGCCTCGACGAAAATCTTGAACGCCTCAAGACGCTGCCTGAAACCAGCGACATGTTCATTCGGCAGCGCCTCGTTGAAAGTGATGGTGTCGTTGTCCACGTCGAAAGAGATGCCCGAATCCTCGATGATCACGCGCCCGAGCGACTTCTCGACCGATACCTGCAGGTCGGTCAGTCGCAACGACGCGGCCGATATGCTGGTGTAGCTTGTCCTGCTGTCCACAGCCACCTTGCAGAAGAGAAGAACGAGCGCCATTATCATGACAGCGCCCAGGGTGAAGAACATGCCGCGTTTGTTCATCGCCACACCCTCCACCTCGCGACGCAATCGTCGCCATCATCATCTATGAAGAACCGTGAGCCCCCATTTGTGGATGAGCGTGAAGGCGGTTCAGTTCCCAGAGTGAGATTGGAACTTCCGCAGATGATCCGAAGATCCATGCCATGATATCTTGGCAGAGTTTCGTTGATGCGCGTCGAAATCCTACGCGCGTCCATCGAACCAAGGTCGCCTGAAGAGTCCAGCAGCGCGACGACATCGCTTCCAGCCTTTGCGAGATGCGGGCTTTTCTCAGGCGCGTGAGCAAGCACGGCGCTTGTGATGGCGAGACCCGCAATAAGCACTATGAGCGACAGCAACAGATCCAACGTGAAGATCTGTGCCTTAGTACAGCCGCAAAAGCAAAGTGGCGCTCTCATTGCCATAATTAACCATCCTCCTCACAGTGACTGATTGTTCCGAACTCGCGTCCTCACCTGACTCTGCTATCGCCGATCCGTCCAAGTAAGAAAGACGGAGGTAGTAATTGTCCGCCCTGATGTTGAAAAGCTCACGTATGAAAGAAGCGTCCGTGTCTTTGAAGGCGGCGACTTTAGCGGGCGACAAAACCCTGTCCGATGACGCCAGCCCGAAAACCAGGACGGATGAAGGTTCTTCTTCCCACGACACAGGATAGCCAGGACTCTCAACCAGTATGCTCGCGATATTGTCCGCCTGCCTCTCGAGATCGACGAACGCGTCGGCGTTGTCCATATTGGCGTTCTGGGCGCGCAGGAAAATGAAAATAGTAGTCACCGCCACAAGGAAGACGCTCAATGCGAAGATCATCTCGCCGATCGCTATCTGGCCGCGTTCACGCATTCTCAACGTTCACCTCGTGGCCGTCGCTTGAGACGATGACATCGCCCTTTGCCAGAACGAAAGAAGTCGCGGCGCCGTTACGTACGGTCCTTAGGGGGACAGTGCACACTATATCCTCCACGTCAATGACCTGTGAAGAAGCCTGCACCCTCGCGTCATGCGTGGTCTTGACGTTTATTGTCGCGCCGCCGTTCGTGAAAGCCGCGACAATCGCGTCTGATAAACGCAGGCAGTCTGCCCGAGCTCCCTGGTCTTCAGCTTTGTCGCGCACGTTTTTCTGTTGAGACTCCACAACGAAAGAGATACCTATCACGAGCAAGGTCAGGGCACAGACCGCAAACATGAACTCCAAGGCCAGCTGACCATTTCTCATGGGCTGATGGACACCACCGTGTCCTGCATCTCGACACGGACAGGATGCGTGCCTGCCGAAGAAGGCATGGTGCCTGTAAGATTCGCTATCGACAACCCGTGGATCTCGGTCTCCCTGCCGGCCAAGGAGAAAGTCACAGAAACGTGCCTTCCAGACACTTCCGTGGACTGGACGCCGCCGGGCAGCGTGATCCACACAGTCCTCGCAGTGCCAGGACCAGCCATCGCAACCGAGTCGGCAGTGTCTATGATGAGCTTGACGGCGTCATCGACAGCGGTGGCTGCGACGTTGGAATTGTAGCGCTCGCGCGAGTAGATGAATATCGGCAATGTCATCAGTATGACCAAGCCAACGACGAAAGCGTACTCCAGACTGGCTTGTGCTCTTGAACCCATGAATACCTCTTTTATGGGTTTACTGCTACTGTCTCATGTTATTAAGATTTCGGCTCAGCGGCACATGCCGTTCTTACAATCCTTACCAAGAAGTAGAACGCCTTTCTTCGATCTCTTTTTTGCCATAGTCATCGAACCTCACGGTTATATTCTGAAACATGGAACTTGTTTAATAATATTTTGTTTTCAAAAATAGCGCTTATCGGCTTTTGCTATGCAGCATGGCCATCATGAATGCGAAGTCTGAAAGGCGGTTGAGCATCTGCGCCATGTCCTTGAAGCGGAGCTTGCTGTCGTTCTCGGTGTACACGCGCCAGGCATCGCGCTCCACTTTCCGTACAAGGGCGCGGAAGACGTCCCAGCGTCTGCTCTGTTCGGTGGCAGGCGAGAACCAGCCATCGTCGCTGAATGAGACACTATCGCGGAGCAAAGCTATGGAATCCTCCATGGACTTCAGCCGCTCCTCGTGCTTGATGTCGTGCATGCGAGTCATGCTCACCATCATGTCAGTAAGCATCGAATCGAGCCATGAAGGACGCTGCTCAAGGCCGTGGGCGTGCGCGCGAAGCGTGTCAAGACCGCCCATGAGCTCGATGCGCATGTCGCCCTTGTTTATGAAACCGTGGATCCCAAGGCTCGTCGTGCCCTCGTCACCGACCTTTGTGGTGACGACCTTATAGTTCATCTCCGTCTTCGGCTCAGTGCCCGGAAGCTGGGAATCGACGCTCATGCCACAGTGCACTTGCTGAACCCACAACTGGGACAGGAAGTGCAGCCCTCCTTGAAATTCATCTTGCTGTTGCACTCAGGACACAATTCCTCCTGGGCGCTCCTGCGCATGATATTCTTCACCGCTTCCGCTGACTTATCCAAACTCTTGTTGACGGTCGCGATGTTGAGCACCTGGTTATCGAGCGAGCCGTCGCGATAGACAGTCACGCCCTTGCAGCCGAGGTCCCAGGCCAGCATGTAGCCCTTGCGCACGTCATCGATCGTCGCGGTTCGCGGGAAGTTAATTGTCTTCGATATCGAGCTGTCGCAGTGCTTCTGGAACGTGGCCTGCATGCGGATGTGCCAGTCGGGCTGTATATCCTGGGCTGTCACGAAGACGCGCTTTACGTCAGCGGGTATTCCGTCGACGCACTGTATGCTGCCCTTCTGTGCGATCTCGCGCATCAGAGCTTCGCTGTAGAAGCCCCTTGCCTTCGCCATCTTCTCGAACCACTCGTTCGCGTAGATCAGCTCGGTGCCATCCATCACGTTCTTTATGTAGCAGATCGCGAAGTTAGGCTCAAGCCCGCCAGATGCCTCCGCAATCATGCTGATTGTGCCTGTGGGTGCGAGCGTCACGACAGTGCTGTTGCGGCGCTTCTTGCCCTGCTTCTCGAAAGCGCTGCCCTTCCAGTATGGGAAGCAGCCGCGGCTCTCGGCCAAAGCCTGGCTGGCCTTGTCAGCCTCGGAGTACATGAAACTCATTATCTTCTCGCCCCAATCAAGGCCTTCCTCGCTGTCATAGGGAACGCCGATTCTGTAAAGCACGTCAGCGAAACCCATCAAACCAAGGCCGGTCTTACGCGTGCTCCTTGTCATCTTCTCGATCTCGGCGACAGGATACTTGTTCATGTCGACCACGTTGTCGAGGAAGTGCACGCTCGTATGGATGAGCTCGCGGAACTTCTCCCAGTCGAACTTGTTCTCCTTGCTCATGCACTTGTTGAGGTTGATGCTTCCCAGGTTGCAAGATTCGTAGGGCATCAGAGGTTGCTCGCCGCAAGGGTTGGTGGCCTCGATCTCGGCGATGTGACGCACAGGATTCGCCTCGTTCATCCTGTCTATGAATACAAGACCCGGGTCGCCACGCGCCCAGGCCATCGTCAAGATGTTGTCGAAGACAGCGCGCGCGCTGAGCTTCATTATCGGCTGCCTGGTCCTAGGGCTCAGAAGATCGTACTCGACGTCGTTCTTGAGGGCTTCCATGAACTTGTTGGTCAGCGCGACGGAGAGGTTGAAATTGTTGAGCGTCTTGCCGTCGGCCTTGAGATTGATGAACTCCAGGATGTCGGGATGGTCGACGCGCAGGATGCCCATGTTGGCGCCACGGCGCTTGCCGCCCTGCTTGATCTGCTGGGTCATGGTGTCGAAGATCTTCATGAAGCTTATGGGACCAGAGCTGACACCCATGGTGCTCTTGACAAGGTCGTTCTTCGGCCGCAGACGCGAGAACGAGAAACCCGTTCCACCACCGCTCTTGTGGATGATGGCCGCGTGCTTGAGCGCCTCGAAAATCCCCTCGATGCTGTCTGGCACAGGCACCACGAAACACGCACTCAACTGCTGGATCGGCGTGCCTGCGTTCATTATCGTCGGACTGTTGGGCAGGAACTCGAGGTTCGCCATCATCTTGTAGAACTCGTCAGAAGCGGCCTTCTCATCGCCGCCATAAATCCTTTCGGCCTCGGCCACGTTGTCCGCGACACGGTGCCACATCTGGGAAGGAGACTCCATTATCTTGCCTGTCTCCTTGTCGCGCAGCAGGTATCTCTTCTCGAGGACCGTGAGGGCGTTGATGCTGAGATTGCCAGTGTCGTCGAACCTGCCGTCAAGCAAGGATTTCTCGGCTTCGCGTTTCCGCGAGCGATCGGCGCGATATAGAATGTAGGCCTTGGCGGTCTTCGCGTGGCCCGTCTCTATCAGCACACGCTCGACAGTGTCCTGCACTTCCTCGACAGTCGGGATCTTCCCGTTGAAAGCCTTGTCGACCGATTCAGCCACATTCTTCGACAGGTCGTCAGCCATCTTCAAGTCGTGGCCTCCGACCGATTCAGCGGCTTTGAATATGGCCGTAGTTATTTTGTGCCTGTCGAAATCAACGAGGCGTCCATCTCTCTTCCTGACCTGCATGACCGTGACTGTCTCCACAACCATCTTTTTCCCTCCTAAATCTTCGCCGCTTTCCGCAGGCGCTCTATCTCTTCCGTGAATTGCTTCGCGTCCTTGAAACTCCTATAGACCGATGCGAAACGAACGTAGGCGACCTCGTCGATCTGCTGCAGCTGGTCCATGACCAATTGGCCTATGCGTTTGCTTGGGATCTCGGGCTTTTTTGACTGGCGCAGCGTGCTCTCGATCTCGGCGACGGCGCGTTCGATGCGCTCGCGGGGGATCGGGCGTTTCTCGCAGGCGCGCATCATGCCCTTCTCGCGGCTGAACGGCTCGCGTCTGCCGTCCTTCTTTGAGATAATGATATCGACCGACTCGAGCTGCTCGTAGGTGGTGAAACGCTTGTCGCATTTCTCGCATTCGCGCCTGCGGCGAACGGATTGGGTATCGGCATTCGGCCTGCTGTCGACCACTTTTGTGTCAAGATTAAGACAATACGGACATTGCATGTTTGTACCACCATACACAACGAGTTGTGTTCCCGTCATCGACGACGTCCGTCGCCAGGATTCGGCTCAAAAACACAACCTGTTGTGGTTCACAGCATCTCTTTTCAACTATTGGTGATGGTCGCATCCATTAATAAATCTTCTAGAAAATGAATGTGTGGTTTTGCGATATGTATCTTTGACACAACATGTTGTTATTTGTGAGTGGGATGGGACACTATCGACGATGATCAGCCCGTGAGCGTGTCAGGATGCATCTCCAGCGGGCTGCCGAGGATCCTCGCTTCCTGGTTGAGCAGGGAATAAAACCTCCGCAGACGGTCGATGTTATGGCGCACCCATTCGGCTGTGTCGGTCGCGAAAGCGCCACAAAAGTATCGGCTTGCGTAAATCAGGTCCTTCTCGATCTGGAGGGCTAATGCGATATCATCTGCCACTGCTTCGTCCAAAGAATCAAGCCGTGATCTCTCACCAAAACCATGGAAATTGACGGCGTAATCCTGGTCATGCGAAAGAGGTGTGTTCACAACGACCAGGCCAGGTGAATTTGACGCCTTTGTCCATAGTGGTTGATAGAACCCGCACAGCCATGGCAATCTCTTCGCGTGATTGACCGCCTTGGTCGATGCTTTACGCAACATCCCGAGATAACCGAAGGCTTTGTTCAAATAATCGAACGCCTCACGTTCATAGAATGTGTGCGCTGAATCGAAAAGTCTCTCCTTCTCTCCTAGATCTGCGAGCATGCGCTGATCGTGCGTCAACGCATTCGAGATCTTCGGAAGATAGACATCAGCCGTTGTTGACACGGAAACCACCACCGTCAGGACCATCCAAGAAATCTATGGTGCGGCCCTTGAGGACAAGGAGCGACTCGGGATCGACGACCATGGTGACTCCCTTGTCCTTCACGGTCTTGTCCGCCTTGCCCTTCTTGTTCTCCAGGTGCATGTCATAGGTGTAGCCCTGGTTGCCAGGAATGGCCTTGATGCGCACCATCTTGCTCTTGCCTTCCTTGAGCGCGGCCTTGAGCGTGGCAGCGGCTTTCTTGGTGAGAATGATCGGGGTCTTCTCAGACAGCAGGATCGCCTCATTGATGTCCTTGACCATTGCTGCTATGTCCTTCGGCGACATGCCGTGGCTTAGGCAGCCCTGCTCAAGGCTCTCTTCTCCTGATGCATGGCATCCTATGCAGTGCAGGCCGTAACTCATCAGGATCGGAGCGGCTTCAGGATGTTTGCTGACAAGGTCGCCTATGGCGATGGATTTTGTTATTTTCGTTGGCATGGGATGGTTGACAGGGCACTGATATAATAATTCGAGTTCATAATGGGCACTACGCTTCTTAACTGTCCTGCATGTAGTATGCAGACGCCTGGTTTTGCATCGCCGCATAGTCCAGCACGCAGCCCATTACGATGCGCTGCAGTTTCCCGGCGTTCGCAAGAATGACCTGCTTACTGGGGGCAGAGGCGATATCCTGCGACAGCTTTGTCAGGACATCTGCCCTGTCAATCAATGACTGGTGCAGATAGCCGTTGTTCCCTCTTGCGTGGACTTTGAGGATCGCCACAAGCGTAGTCGCGGCGTCGGCCACATTCTTTCCGTCCACGTCGTGCTTCTGTGCGGCACTAAGACGTTCCTGCAATGGAACAGCCAGAATCTCTTTCAAGAGTTGTTCGTCTTTATCCATGCTAAATCACGGGCGTAGAAGGGTCGTATGCTCGTGGAAATACCTGGACTGAGTTAGTCTTCGCGGCGATATGCAGCATTTCATAATTGATAGTTCATCGGTCTCGGTTTGGTCCATCTCAAAGCCCGAAAGCCTCGGTGAGCTCCCTCACCTTCTTGTAATCGACAAGAAATTTGATGCCCTGCTCCGTTATCGCGAAGTGAGGCTTGTCATTGCGCTCTGTCGCGGTTATCATGCCTTTTCCTGTGAGCTGCTCGATGTACTCCTTCATCCTCGCGTGGCTGAGGTTCGATTTGTAGAGAAGATGGGTCGGCCTGATGATGCCTCCCTTGTTCTGGATAGCCTCGAGGATGTCGTAGATTATCTCCAGCTGGTTCCTGCGCTCGCTCATGCCAGCACCTTCCAGAGCGTCCTCAGGATGACCACATATGCGATCAGCCGCACGACGTAGCCCGCGGCTATCAGTTCAGGCATGAAGAAAGCTAGCAGATACAGGAGCGGCTCGAGCGTCAAAAGCGTGAAAGCGAAGAAAATCCAGTAAGCGGAATTCGCCCTGCGTTCCTTGAAGTTCAGGAAGTGCTGCACAGCGATGCAGAAAAGCAACGCGAGCGAGGCCATGTAGAACGGCCATGAGAGGGTTGTGGATGTGGCTGCCACGACAGTCGTCAAAGCAAGCAGAACGCCGACCTCGCGCTTCCTTTCCCACTTGAATGCGAGGCCCATCAGGATGGCGTATGCTGCCAAGACCAGCCAGATGTAGGTCACGTGACCCAGGCTGAAGAAATTCTCCTGCAGGCCGGCCGTGGCGATCGCTGGAGAGACTATCCGTTGGTTGAATTCTTCCAGCGCAAGCGTGAGTTGCACGAAAAGCCTGCCGATGAACGATGCTGACAGGAGTCCGAAAGCGATGGCAAAATACAGATGCTTTCTCTGCCTGGTCACCTTGAAGGCATGCACTCCGGCGTAGACAACGCCGAAAGCCACAAGCATGGTGAAGATCTCGAGCAGAATCGTGAGCCCTTTATACCATTCGGGCATCGCTACAATAGCTACCATAGTGTCATCACTGAATAAGGATGGTCTTTATAAATCTTTCTGAATTTCACGTCCGTATGTCCTCTTCATAAGGGATTAATAAGCGGCGGCCATAGCTATACTTACTACCAAACACCCATCGCACTGCCTCCGCGATGGTCATATTCACACTGGCGGCCGGTTTAAGCCTCTTTACAAAGAAAAACCAACGTTTTTCTTGTACAAAGAAACGCTTCGCGTTTCTTTTGTATCCGTGCCGTCGGGTGATTTATTTTCAACGCATCGCCCACGGTCGCCCTTTCCGTGTCGCGGTGTTCTTTTTCATTCTCACAACAGATGCTTTCATACTGCCAGGAAGCCACTTGGATGGCTGATAAAATGGGGGTGCGCAGATGGGTATAGGTAGGGCCACTACCCATCTGGCCCCATTCCACTCACTCAAAAAACAGAATTGAGTAAAGCTATCCAACTATTTCTCCAGGTGAGACTGTCGGTGTTACCACATCTTGCATTCTTGCCGAAAGTTATACGGGTTCCAGACAGAAGCGCATTTGAACCGCAGTGGTGTCATTACGGGTATGAACAATCTGCGCATGTTGTTCGGCAGAGCAAAAGGAAGCATCGCAGAGATAATGGCCCAAGAGCATCTTGGACAGGCGTATCGTCCGCGTGAACTGCCGATAACCCTACTCGACCAATTCAAAATATCCGTTCCTAAACACATAAAACAATTCCTCAGAGAAAATTGGTACAGCATAGACCTGTTCAGCTTTGAACTCAAGGATTATGTGGTCCAGAATCTCATAATCTTGGAAGTCAAAGCCAGAAATCACAACCCTAATCCCGCCAATATCTGGACTCCGAAACTCACTAGTAACTGCTACAACATTTACAAGACAGCGCAGCGACAAGGATATGTCGTGAAATACGTGGAAGTGATTTTCTACTACAATTGGGAGTATGAAGTCAAGTGTTCTGATCTGAATCTTTCGGCATTCACAATAGATGACGGCCATGTGCAATTCAGGAAGAGAATTCCTTCAGAATCAAACTGATACGAGGCCGCGGGTTCGACGATATCCCTGCCACTTGATCTCTTTTCTGGACTGGCGGGGATTTGAACCCCGAGCCTCCCCGCTGCCAGCGGGGCGTTATACCGGGTTTAACTACCAGCCCTTTGGAGTTAGCGGGATTCGAACCCGCGGCCTCGTCGTTGCGAACGACGCGCTCTACCACTGAGCTATAACCCCACTGTGAGCAGATTCACAGCGTTCGCTTTAAAAGAGTATCGCCTTCCAATCTGTGATTATTTGGATTTTGGAATGGTTCACACAGCGAATCTTTTTATAGGGGAGTCGGTTTTCATGAATCAGGGGGAATAATGGTAAAAGCAATATTGTTCGATTTTTGGGGTACGCTCGTGGAGAACGGCACCCATTCACCAACGCGGGAAGCGCAGAAGATAATGCGCGCCCGCATGCACTATCGGCAGTTCATCGTCGCCTTCGAGGACTCGTTCTTCACGAAGAAATGGGCGACGCAGGAAGAGGGCTTCCGCAATGTCTTCGACAGGATGCTCATAAGGCCGCACCCCATCGCGCTCGAAAAGCTCGTCGGGCTGTGGAACAAGAACAAGCTCCTCGCGACAATGTATCCTGACACCGAAGAGGTCCTCAAGACGCTCAAGGAAAAGGGATACAAGCTCGCGCTATTGTCGAACACCGACAATTTCTCGGTCGATTTCGTGCTCGACAAATTCAAGCTCCGCGACTACTTCGACGCAATCGTGTTCTCCTATGACGTGGAGATGCTCAAGACCAACCCGAAGATGTTCGAGACAGCGCTAGAGAAACTCGGCGTCGCTCCCGAAGACGCGATCATGGTCGGAGACAGCCTCGAGACAGACATCCCTGGCGCGAAAGCGGCAGGCGTCAAAGGCATACTTGTCGACAGACGCGGTATGCGTGAATTCGAGCCCAAGGTGGCTGAACTTAAGGGAATCCTTCCGTTGATCGAAAATGACTGATTGCATATTCTGCAAGATCATATCAGGACAGATCCCGAGCACAAAACTCTACGAAGACGAGATGACCTATGCGTTCATGGACATCGCGCCAGTGAGTCCAGGACACGCGCTCGTCGTGCACAAGCATCACCATTCTGACATCTTCGACACGCCGGAACGCGACCTCGCAGACATCATGTCCGCGGCCAAGAAAGTCGCGATTGCGCTAAAGACCGTGACCAAATGCGACGGAGTCAACGTCAGCATGAACAACGGCGCGGCATCAGGACAGGTCGTCTTCCACCTGCACGTCCACGTCATCCCCCGCAAGACAGGAGACGGCCTTGCGCCCTGGCCGCACCAGAAAGCGGCGCCTGAAGAGCTAAACATGCTAGGAACAGAGATACGTGGCCATCTGAAATAGTCAGCAAGACTTTTAAACCAAGTTCTTTCCCGTCACTCCAACGGCGATATAGCTCAGCCTGGTAGAGCGACAGATTCATAACCTGTAGGTCCCGAGTTCAAATCTCGGTATCGCCAGACCTCAGCCTTTTTGCTCCTCGCGTCGCAAAAAGTCTGGCCAAAATTGCAGTTGTCCTAAAGGGCGCTAAGCGCGGTCAGGGACTTACACTGGACATTCCGTAATATTTTCGATATTTCTCCGTCGAATGATTTTCAGTGATTCTCACTGGACATAGCGGTCCGTAAGATATTACTATTCGGTTCTTTCTTGAGAAGGGGTGCTTTCATCGACACTTTTTCGCGAGGACATGACATTCCATCTTCCTGATTCGACTCGTTCCGAGCACAATAAGAGAGTTGCAGATTCTCGTTGGTCAAAGATCCTTGAGAAGGAGAGGGCGCTCATTAGAAATGATGAGTGTGGAGCGATACTGAAATCCGCAATTTGCGGCTTTCTTGCTGGAGATGGCAATATACGTGTTAATCACAACAAGACTCATTTAGGGAGATTGAACTGTTCTTATGAGGTGAGGTTCTTTCCTGATGATGTTGTTATGCTCCAGACATATTGTAGTGCATTGCGTAGGGTATATTCAAAAGCCCCTTCTGTGACGGATCATGATGCCTTTTTCGAGGTGAGATTGACATCCCGGACCGTGGTTCAGGACATTCTCTCACTATCAACATTTGGCATTCATTCTTGGTCAGTTCCAAAGTCATTGTTTGACATACCTGGTGCTAAGCAGGCTTGGCTGAGAGCTTTCTTTTCTGCCGAGGCATATGTGAATAACAGGGTTATCAGATGCAGTGTTGCACAATTAGTCTAGTTCTCTAGGATGATTACTACTGCTCGTTTTCCGATGTATC
>JAGVQG010000059.1 GCA_020051845.1 archaeon
ATTCTTTCTAAAAATTTTGTTATAACCATCTGGCGTATGGATTAAGTTGCTCGATTTGAGTAAGAATCTCTTTACGTTTATTATGGCTTTTCAAGTAATATGAAAAGAATAGTACAATTATTATGCACGAGCCAAAAAGAATGAATAATATTATGCCTGATGTGAATTTCAAACTATACTGAACCATGTATGTGGCAATCCCGCCCCAAAATGCAAGCAACACGGCACAAGAAACATTCACGGTTGTGTGTGATTTTTGAAGATATCTCTCATATTTCAAATCCAGTATATTCTTACGGATTTTAACATGTAACATATTCTCCACGTCATTCTTCCCTCATTAGGGTCGCACATACTAACCCTGTAATTCCCATTATGATTCCTGATATCAGTAAAGCAATATTGTCTTGAGTGTAACCGATAAAAGTGAATCCGAGTCCCATAATTATCCCAAAAACAGCGGAAAACAGTAACATAAACGCCGCAATGAATTCTTTGTTTACAACCATTCAACACTCGCAATACGTGAAATTCAGTTTCTGTGCAGTAGTCTCATTCTCGAAAAGAACTCTACTTCCCTCTGCTACTTCTGAAATGCAGTTATAATGGTAGTACTTTTTTGATGTTATATCGCCAACGTACTGATCCGGAGCGCGTGTTGCGAAATATGACCCTGCAATTAATGAGCCAGCAACAACAACAAAAGCTATGATTGCTACTGTAAGTAATTCCCCTCTTTTGTTCATTCTCCATTTATGATGCAATTTCATCTATAAAACCTCGTTATTACTGCTTGGTAGTTATTGAAGAATATAAATATTGCTATTGTGGTATAAAGTGAAAAATAAAGAAAACAATCTCTCTAATTCAGGAAGTCGAGCTTCAGTTCCTGTCCTGGTTCGCCGTAGAGTATCGCCGCTTGCGCTGCCGCGAGGCGCGCGATGGGCACTCTGTATGGCGAGCAGCTGACGTAGCTCAGTCCGATCCTGTGGCAGAACATGACGGATTTAGGTTCTCCGCCGTGCTCTCCGCAGATCCCGGTCTTGAGGTTTGGCTTGACTTTCTTGCCGAGCTTGAGCGCGATCTTCATCAGTCGTCCTACTCCGCCCTGGTCAAGGGACTGGAATGGGTCGACTTCGAAGATGCCGAGCTTGACGTAGTCTGGCAGGAACTTGCCGGAGTCGTCTCTCGACAATCCCGCTCCCATCTGGGTCAGGTCGTTGGTTCCGAAGCTGAAGAACTCGGCGTGCTTGGCGATCTCATCCGCAGTCACTGCAGCGCGCGGCACTTCGATCATCGTGCCCATATTGTAGTCGACCTTGACGCCTGCTTCTGCGAAGACCTCGGCGACGACTCTCTCAGCACGTTCGCGACAGAGTGAAAGCTCCTTCTCGGTGGCCACTATCGGGAACATTATCTCCGGGTGGACCTCGATGCCTGCCTTCTTGACTTCGATTGCCGCTTCCATCACTGCGCGCACCTGCATGTCCGAGACTTCGGGGTAGGTCAATCCCAACCTGCAGCCGCGGTGGCCGAGCATGGGGTTGAACTCGTGCAGTGCGTCGACTGCCTTCTTGATCTTCTCGATCGGCAGCTTCATCGCTGCAGCCATCTCGTCCTGTCCCTTTTCGTCGTGCGGCACGAACTCGTGCAAGGGCGGGTCGAGCAGCCTTATGGTCGCCGGTCGTCCCTTGAGTTCCTTGAACATCGAGGAGAAGTCTCCGCGCTGCAAGGGCAGTAGTTCAGCGATCGCCTGGTTGTATTGTGCCAGCGGTGCTCTGAGCTTGTCCTCGATCGCCTTGCGCTCGTCCTCTTTTTCCGTTGCGTCGAGCTGCTTGCGCAGGTTCTTGACCTCTTCAGCGACGAGGATCATCCTTCTGAAGCTGACGATGCGGTCGCCTTCGAAGAACATGTGTTCTGTCCTGCACAGGCCGATCCCTTCGGCGCCGTACTTGACAGCCACTTGCGTGTCCTTTGGCGTGTCTGCGTTCGTCCTGACGCCGAGCTTGCGGAACTTGTCGGCCCAGGTCATTATCGTGCCGAAGTCTCCTGCAAGGACCGCTTCCTGCGTCGCGATCTTTCCGACGTATACCGTTCCGAGCGAACCGTTGAGGCTTATCCATTCGCCTTCCTTGACAGTGGTCGAGCCGACCGAGAATGTCTTCTTCTTGTAGTCGACGCTTATCTCGCCAGCTCCTGACACGCAGGTCTTGCCCATTCCGCGCGCGACGACTGCCGCGTGCGAGGTCATTCCGCCGCGTACTGTCAGTATTCCCTGCGAGACAGCCATGCCGCCGATGTCCTCTGGTGAGGTCTCGAGGCGTACGAGGATTATCTTCTCGCCGAGTTCCGATCTCTCCTCGGCTGTTTCAGCGTCGAAGTAGACCTGTCCTGATGCCGCTCCGGGTGAAGCAGGCAGACCGCGGGCGATAACGCCTGCTTTCTTCTCGGCAGACGGGTCGAATGTGGGGTGCAGCAACTGGTCGAGCTGTTTGGGTTCGACGCGCATGACCGCGTCCTTCTCGTCGATGAACTTCTCGCGGACCATGTCGACGGCTATCTTGACCGCTGCGTGGGCCGTCCTTTTGCCGTTCCTGGTCTGGAGCATGTAGAGGACCCTGTTCTCGATGGTGAACTCGAAGTCCTGCATGTCCTTGTAGTGCTTTTCGAGAGTGTCCTTGATCTCCATTATCTGCTTGTGCGCCAATGGCATCTCGTTCGCGAGCTGGTCGATGGGGTTGGGCGTCCTTATGCCTGCAACGACATCTTCTCCCTGCGCGTTGAGCAGGTATTCTCCGTAGAGCTTGTTCTCTCCAGTGCTTGGGTTGCGCGTGAAGCCGACGCCTGTGCCTGATTCGATGCCTGTGTTTCCGAAGACCATGGACTGAACGCTGACCGCTGTTCCGAGGAGTCCGCGGATGTCGTTGAGTTCCATGTATTTGAGCGCGCGCGGGTTGTTCCACGAGCCGATCACAGCTCCTACTGCGAGCCACATCTGCTCGAGCGGGTCTGTCGGGAACTTCTTCTTGGCTGCCTCGTACACTTTCTTGTACCTACTGACGACTTCCTTGAGTTCGTCAGCTCCAAGATTGGTGTCGGGTACTGCCTTGTTGAGCTGCTCCTGCTTGAGGTTCTCGATGCCGCTGATCTTCTGCTTCTTGCCGAAGTCGCGCTTGACTTCCTCGAGCGCGTGCTCGAATAGGTCGTGGTCGATGCCGAGCACGACATCTCCGAACATCTGCAGGAACCGGCGGTAGCTGTCCCAGGCAAAGCGGCCGTTGCCGGTCTCTTTCTCGAGAGCTGCGACCACATCGTCGTTGATGCCGAGGTTCAGGATCGTGTCCATCATTCCTGGCATCGACGCTGCCGCGCCGGAACGTACCGACACCAGCAGCGGCTTTGTCTTGTCGCCGAACTTGCGGCCGCGGACCGTCTCGAGCTTCTTTACGGAGTCCTCGACCTGCTGTTTGAGTTCGGGCGGGTATTGCTTGGCGTGCTTGTAGAAATAGTCGCACACCTCTGTCGATATCGTGAATCCTGGTGGGACGGGCAGTCCTATCCTGCACATTTCGGCTAGGTTCGCGCCTTTGCCGCCGAGGATGGTCTTCATCTTGCCATCGCCGTCGCTCTCCTTTTGGGAGAAGAAGTATACGTATTTGTTTGCCATGTCTTCCTCCTTATTGTCGTTGTGTCTGGTTGACTGGAAATGCCGATAAGATGTTGTATTTAAAGATAATGCAGGGTGGAATGTGGCCCCTGCTTCACCGAATCTTATCTGGGCGTCCCATCTTTTGGCTCTGGTTTGGGATCCGTCATTAGCAATCTTTTTATAGTAACTACTGGACGATGGTCACATGATTCCATCCGAGGGCGCGTTTTATACTGCCGGACTGCGCAAGCAACGGGACATCTGGAAAGAGGATAAGTCGCGATTGAAGGGTTGCGGGGTTGTTTGCTCTGATGAGATGTATCCTGGAGCGGATGATGTCAGGTCTTTGAACGATGCCGTGCATCTTGGCTGGTCTGAACCGCGCGAACCAGTGGTGCTCGACACTCATAAGATGGAAGAGCTCGCGGCATCTTACATGCCGTTGATCGAAGGGGTGTATGGCGAGAAATTTGGGAGAAGCCCTGTTATTAGGGTGGTAGACTCGCACGGTTTTCTCGCTGCTCTTCAGGACTGTGACAGGCAGATGAACGAAAAGACAGGCATGTGCATGATGACTCAAAGCGCTCCCGCGTCCGCTGTCTATCCTGGATTGCACACCGTACTTGTTCCTTCGCATCACATCTCGCGCATACCCAAGAAAGGCGTGAAATTATCGGACAACCGGTTTGAGCGCTATGTCGATCAAGACACGTACTCATCCGGCTTCGATGAGCGACACAGTCCTTGGGAAAAGAACGAGCTTGAGCTTATGGTCGCGGATCAATTATTGTTGTATTTGACACGGCAGATCCGCCACGAGACAGGAGAAGGATACATCGATCTTCAGAGGACTGGGTCCGCGCGCGGCGCTGTCTATTGCATTCGTGCTTGTGTGCAACACGCGTTGGAGAGGATCACCGACAGTCAAAAACCAGGATGGCGTCTGTATGCCGTGCAGATGCAATTCGATAGTCACTGGATGGATCAATTTGGCGCCATGGCGTATCTCATCGTGGATGCCCTTAAGGTCGGGAAGGATCTGTCCGATATTTGTGTCGCTGACATGATGCTGGGTGATCCGCAAACAGGCAAATACTGTGTGGCGTTCGATCCGCGCCATCCCGTGCATGATGCCAAGACCAGAAGATTCGGTGAGAAATTGACGCCGATCGACATGCCGTCCAACTGACATCTATGTCATTCCGGTCTGCATCAATGGATCCGCCGTTTCATTCCACTGTTATCCAGCGGTGCGTTACGTGTCTTCCATCTTCATCGCTGACTATGAAACGCACAAGATAATCTCCGGGCGGCGTGCCAGGGGGCAGTTCGGTTATCATTATGTTCCTGTGTCTTGATTTGTGCCTGTCGAATCCTTCAGTGTGCCAGTTGAAGACGTCGAGTTCGGGTATGTATATCTGTAATCTTGTGTCATCATCGGAGTTGAGGAATGACGTGCGCGTCACGAAGTCATCGCCGGTCGTGGACTGGTCAGGCCGGATGTGTATGTCGCTTACTGCGTAGGCTGCTGTTGCGAGCAAGATGAATGCCAGTATGGATAGTCCCCTTTTCATAGGTCATTTGACGCGATTCTTCATTTTAAGTATTATGTGACTTGAACACATAGTTCAGAAGCGTTTAAAAACGCGGATATCAACCATCGTCCCATGAAGCTCGCTCCTGGCATCGAGGCATTGGGTCTTGGCATACACATCCCGGAACACAAAGCCGTCGTCTTCGCGGATCTTCATCTCGGGATCGAGGAGTCGATGCGGCGCGGTGGGGTTCTCGTTCCAAGGCAGCATTTCAAGGATGTTCTGCATAGGATCGGTCGCATTCTGAAGAGGACAAAAGGCGTCAAGACAGTCATCCTGAACGGTGATCTCAAGCATGAGTTCGGCAGGATCAATGATCAGGAGTGGCGTGAGGTCAAGCGGCTTTTCGACGTTTTCGCGAAAGACGGGAAGGAAGTCATTATCGTCAAAGGCAACCACGACGTGATGCTGAAGCCGATCGCGGACGACCGGAACATCAAGGTCGTGGATGAATTCGTGATGGGTGATATCCTTGTCTCTCACGGCGACAGCAAGCCGAAAGACCTCAAAGGCATCAAGACGGTCATCATCGGCCACGAGCACCCGACTGTTTTCCTGAGGGAAAGAGCCAAGGCCGAGAAGTTCAAGTGTTTCCTTGTGACTAGCTACCGTTCCAAGACGTTGATTGTCCAGCCCTCTTTCGGTCCGCTTACGCAGGGCATCGACATCCTCAGGGGCGAGCTCCTGAGTCCGCTGTTGGGATCGAATGTGAGACGCGGCAAGGTCTTTGTCGTGGACGAGGAGTCTGATGCCGTTTTGGATTTCGGTAAAGTGTCTGATCTGGCGCGTTGATGTCGGTTCTTCGGCCAGTCCGAAAAACCGCCAATCTTTCCGTCGATAGGCACATTAAGTCTCGAGACTTCGTTAATTCATGTCAAAACTGATCTATTGCGACACGAACATCTTCATGGATTATCTTGAGGATCGCCGTGACATCAGACGGCCACTTGGTCAGTTCGCGTTCCAGCTTTTTCAACGGACTCGGGATTGTGAATTTGACATAGTGATCTCGGATTGGTTGATGTTTGAGTTGCGCAATCATGGCTGTGCGGAAATGGTCATGCCATTACTTCATCGTCTGGAGGCGCTTGGCAAGATTGTTTTCATCCGGCGATGCGGCCAGGACGAACGGGACGCGGTCCGATTGCCTATTCCTAGGTCGGATTCTATGCACGTCGTGCTGGCTGTTCGAGCGGGCGCGGTATGCCTTGTCACGAATAATGTGCGTGACTTCTATCCTTGTTCAGGGATCATCAGGATTATTGAGCCGAATCTGGTCTGACTTGTTTGAGGAATTCGTCAAGGTCCTTCTCGCGTTCCTTGTGTGTCCTTCGTCGGATTGGCGCCATGCAACCTAGAAGACTGCGCAGAAGTATATCATCACTGTTTGCGGGAAGTATCTCGAGGCGTCCTTGCTTCTCAAGGATCACGACTTTGTCGCCTTCTTTGAATCCTATTTGTGTCCGAACTTTCTTCGGCAGCGCGATCTGTCCTTTGCTGCTGATGGTGACTGTCCTGAGCTCCATTTTTACAAGTAAAGAAAGTAAAGGATTTAAGCCTTTCGGCACGCTCATCATAGGTTGTGATATTTTGTAATCCGGCAAAATCTCAGGATTGTCCTGTTTTTACCGGCGGCGTGGCCGCTTTCCTTAGAACGCCGTCCACGAAGATGTGTATCGGTGGATTGTTGCATGATTCCAGTTCGCGTGACACGAAGTCATCCAACGCAATGTTGGTCGTCATATCCTGTGCTGCGTGAGCTATCTCCTTGAAATTGTCGCCTTGTTTTGTGCCGATCGCGACCACGTATCTGTCGCTCTTTCTGTAGTAGTTGACAGCGACCTCTCCCTCTTCCATGAAGGCTGTCTGGAAAAACACTATTGGTTGTTTCGCGAGCAGACGCGTGATGGAGTTCTGCGTGTTCGTAGTATGATATGTCATAGAAATCCACCCCTAGGGTCGGTTTATAAGGGTTATGAATAAAAAACGGAGCCCGGAAATCCGGTTATACTCCCCCACAGAAAGTTGTTTGGTACATGCTGCCTAGCCAGGGCAGTGGTGATAATGAAAAAAAGACCCGCCGCTCCGCGAAGAGCGACGGGACCTTGTCAATTCAGTGAGTGAAGACTGCAATAAATGCTTCAGTTGTCAAGCCAGTCGTACCGTGGCAGATCCTTGTTCTGCTCGCAGAAACGGCACAGGAACGGGTCTTCCAGTCCTGGCTTCTGCACGGGTGTTCCGCACTTGACGCACAGTGTTTTTTTCATCCGCACTTGATCATGTCCGCGAACTCGTAGTCGCGGAGGTCCTCAATGTGACGGAGGAAGATCTTAGTCCTCATCCCAACCAGCCCCCATGGTGGTTTGCTCTTCTAGCGCAAGCTCTTCGCCGTGCTCAAAGGCAGCTTCCCATGCTGTTTCGGATTCGAGGCGTTCGTCCTCCTCTATGTCCCATTCGTCGTAATCTTTGTCAATGTGGTGTCGAAGCGCTTCATCGTAGCTGAAGCGTGCCGAGGCCGTTCTTTCCATCGTGTTCATGTCCCCCACCTCCACATTAATCACCGGGTTTTGCCCGGATATTTTCCGACTAGAACTATCAATTGACTCTTCTCGATATATACATTTCCCTTATATTTTATAAAAATTATAAACTATTTAGAATAAAGCGAAATTTATATAAAGTAGTATAGTATTTGCTGTAGTTTGGGCTAGTATAAGGTGAATTATAGGGGGTCATCATGAAACGAAAGGTCATCCAAATCGCGGAATCCACGCAGCTTGTCTCTCTTCCACGTTCCTGGTCGAAGCTTAATAATGTGAAGAAGGGCGACGAGGTCGAGGTCGAGGAGAAGGGTTCTCGTCTTGTGATCAGCACCCAGCTGGGTGACAGCACAGAACGCGCCGAATTCGACCTTCGTGGCCTTGAGGTGATGTCATCCAGGTTCATCCACGCCCTTTATAAACGAGGCGTCGACGAATTGAAGCTCACCTTCGACAGGCCTGATACTCTTGAGATGGTGAAGAATGCCCTTGGCAAGGAGACCGTCGGCTATGAGATCACCGATCAGACCAAGACATCATGCACGATCCACAATGTTTCAGGCGAGCTCGAGGAATTCGACTCGATCCTGCGCCGCACTTTCCTGATGCTGAATTCGCTCGCCCGCGACACCTATACTGAACTCAATGAGGGTGACTTCAAGCATTGCGCCAACGTCGCGCTGCTCGAGGAGGCGAACAACAGGTTCACGACTTCATTGCGCCGTCTGCTCAACAAGCGCGGCTCTGACCGTTACGACAAGATAGGGCCGATATACTACATCATAGAGTCGCTCGAGAACCTTGCCGACCAGTACAAGTATCTCTGCCAGTATATGGCGAAACATGACAAGGTCAAGCTGCATGCTGATTCGCTGTCCATGCTTAATGACGCGAACGCGATGGTCGAGATGTACTATCATCTGTTCTACAAGTTCGACAAGGACGCGCTTGAGAGGATAGGCAAAGGCCGCAAGGACATGGTCAAGAGGTTCTACAGGATAATCGAGAACGCCGATGGCCAGTACGCGAAGATCGACGTCGTCCTGGCGCACCACTCATTGAACATCGCCCAGAAGACGTTCTGTCTGACAGGGCCCTATCTTGTGCTTTCTGTCAAGGGACCGCAGACCTGATCAGCGCTTGTTCATTGTGATGTCCAGGTATTCCTGGATCCGCTGCGCCAGTCCGCTCGCTTCGGTCTCAAGGACGATGCCTGCTCCGCGCTCGTCGTGGCAGTTTTCACCGAGCGGCATGAATTCCCTCACGAGATCGCAGACACGTGGGGCGCTGGGAATGGTGCTCTTGTCCTTCGGGGTTATGCGATCGCGCAGCTCTTCAGTGGCTCGCACAGAGACCTTCAGGCGCGGCTTGAGGTCTTTGAACGCCGGCACTTTCTCCCCGAGTATGATGATGTCTCGGACAGGCATTGCCGCAAGGACATAGGCGCAGTCGGGTATGAATTGCGTGCGTCTCGGATTATGCTCTGCGTGGTCGATCATGTAATGGGCGAAGTCGCCTATGATCTTCAATCCCAGGTCGCTGAAGGCTTCGCCGACATTGAAGTAGATGGTGTTGGCGGTCGCGTGGGATGGTGTTTTGTGTTCCAGTAATTTATCACGTTCTGCCTCGAACCGTTCTTGCATCTTGCATTCGAGGTTGCGGAGCAGATGGCTGACGCCAGTGCTTTGCTGCATGGTGTTATTGCCTATCACTATGTTTCCGGTCTTGCCGGCGCCCATATGGAGTACTTGCAGGCCGAGCTCGGGTCCGCTGTCCATGTAATTGACGCATCCAACTGAAGTCAGGTCGTGCGCCAACTTTGCCGCGTTGCGGACCTCGCCGTCGGCGAGCCGCACTAGGTAGCGCCGGTGTGGCTTCGGGTTGTTGAAATTGTACGAGAAGTCGTCCTTCTCGACATCAGCCATGCAAAGCGCGTCGATGCCGTTCGGTATGAATTGGCCCCCGCCGCGCCGGTGGTTACCATCACCTATGGCTCCGACAAGGAACAGGTGTGATCGGGTTTGCACGTTCGGATTTATGTGTCGCGCGAGCAGGTATGTTATGGTGCTTGCCGAGGCAAGGCGTTCGCCGTCTACGCCCCAGCAATTGCTGTTGAGGCAGCGGAAGTTTCTCGGAAGGGTTGTCTCCAGGCAGGGTTTTGATGTCTGGTGGTGGTCGATCACTATCGTCGGGCGGTCGCCTGCTATGCGCGCTATCATCTTCTCATGCCCGCCGCCGTGGTCCGTGAATATCACGGGGCCTGTCGTGCGCCTATACACATGTTCGATCACGTTCTCGAAAGGACGTTCAAGGAAGATGCGATTCACTTTGGAACCCATGTGGCTGGCTATCAAGTCGATGCCGTATGCCGAGACTAGCCCGTCCGCGTCCACGTCGGAAAGGTGCACGAGTTCCTTGCCGGCATATCTTTTCAGGAATTCTCCTGCCTCGTTGATGGCTTTCGTGAACGGGAAGAGGTCGACTATGTAGGGATTCATGGTCGCGCCTCGCTGTTTCGCGTGAGTTCTTTCGGCAGCGTGGTCATCAGCTGCACTGACATGGCTGCGAGGTAGTCGAGGCGTAACATGTGCAGCTCGTTCTTCGCCTCGTCCATGTGTTCGACGCTGTCCGCTCCTGTGATTTGCTGGTTTTCATCGCCTATGGCGACGAATCTGTCGAATATGCGCTCGATCTGCAATTCTGATGCCGGCGTGTAGCCGATCATCTTGTAGTAGCGCGGCAGATTGTCGCTCTTATTCGCTTCATCGAAGCATCGTTTCCGCATCCTGTCCAATGGCATGAGGCTCATCTGCACGCTATGATGCATCATCGAAGACACCCGTTTCGGGTTTGTGTTATTGATGTATATCGTCACGGCAAGGTCCGCGTCGCGCAGCGAGCGGTAGTACCACATCCAGTCGAAGTGGGTCGTGTATTTGTTTGGGTCGCGGCCGCCGTTTTTCTTTATGAACTTCTTCGCGTCTTCTTCAGGACCGTTCAAAAGGAATGAGAACAATCCTTGTTCTTTTGGCTGGGCAGCGTCCAGGACGTCGACTACGGCCAATGCCTGTTGCAGCAGTTTATTCTGGCCTGTGCTGAATTCTTTGCGCATGAATGGGTTGCAGCCTGGTGAGTTTGCCGATACCGTGTCGTACACGAGGTACTTGAGCAGGTTGTACTGGAACACTCTTTGGATGTGTTCGCTTCGGGCTTCAGGGTCGTCTATGTGCGAACCGAACCGGTTGTCTGCGTCGAGAAGGTACTGGTACAGGTCCTCGCCAAGCAGAGCCAGGCGGTCGCCGAAGTCGTAGTGGTGCAGTTTCTCGTCGAGTTGCGCGTCGATGCGTCCTTTGACGAGTTGTCTTGTGCTGTCTTTCCTGTCGCCCTTGTTCAGCTCCGAACGCACGTCACGGTCGACCGCGCGCATTATGCGGTGGTAGATGTCCTCGAGTTCGGTCCTGCCGGGCACGAGCCTGTAGTCTCGTCTTATGGTCATGTTCGCGGGCACGTTGTCCCTGTGGCAAACGATGGTGTCGTTGTCTATGATCAGTGTCCTGTCCATGGCCGTGGTCTCATCGAATGGGTCCATGGCGCGCAGCGCTTCGTGGATTCCTTTATCGTGGCGTTTCAACGCGGGTTTGGATCTCCATCCCGGTGTCGCGGTCGCCAGCAGGTGTTCTAGCGCGTTCGCCGCGCGTTGGGCGTAAAGGCTTGCCATGTGGTGTTCGCGGTGTTCATTGTTTTCTCTGTGGATAAGGGAGAAGATGTTCTGCGCGTTACGTTCGTAGACCGTGAGGTCCTGCAGCACTTTTTGCATCGTGCGTTCGCAGTACAGGTCGTTGAAATCACGGAGGTGCGGCGCAGTGTCCTTCGCGTCCTGCATCTCGTTGCGTTCGCGCAGTATCATGCGGGGCGTTGGGCCGTGTATGGTTTCACAAACTATGACTGTTCTGTTGCTGTCGATCGGGATTATGGGGTATCGGTTCTTGCGCGAGTCCGGCCCTGGCACCTTCAATATGCCACGTCGGCCTATCTCGGTGTACAGGAGTGCGAGGTGTTCAGCACCCTGCTGCGTGCGGTGCCTCATGAAGATGTCGCGGAACGGCTGTCTGATGCTCTCTCCGCCTTGCTCCGTGACTTGGTCCTTGAAGCTGACCCTTCCGTCATTCTCGTCAGCCGGCTTTTCGTCATAGAAATTCCGCATCCACGTGCTTGCGTAGTGCTGGCAGCGTTTCATCTCCTTCTTGAGTTTCTCGGCGAGTGCATGTGGGATGTCAGCCGCCTTTGACAGCTTCTCGGCTATGTCTGCCGCCCTTGCGTCCATGGTTAGCGCAAGCGATGCGAGTTGCCAGCCTTCGAATATCTCATGCACTCCATATTTGTCGACATCCTCTCCTGCGCTGGCCATCGTGCTGACGCGCCGGTTGCGCGCCACGGCTATGGCTTTGGTCAGGGCGGGCTTGAAGTCCTTCTGCAGGTATGATTTTCGAGAGCTTATGTATTCAAGGTCGAATGATTCGCGCAAGGCGTTGGCAAGCGGCAAAGATTCCGCATTTCCGAGCAGGTCGTCGAGAGTGCGTTCCTGGCCTAGGAGTATTAGGGGTGGATGTTCTTCTGGTCGCGCCTCTGAAAGTATGTTGATCAACGGCTGGGCCGGGGATCCTCTTGTGTTGATCAGGTAGAGTTCTCGGTTGTGTCCTAGTTCTTTTCTCAGCAACGCTAGATTGTGGGCCGTGACTATCGATATGTCGGGTATCTGTAGAACTATCTCGGTTATGGCTTCCATCCTGCGACGGGCCATAGTCGGGTCGTAGAGCACGATGTTTACTAGTGGTTCCCTGGCCATTTCTCCCCGACGTAGTTATGCACGGGCTATTTATAAAGCTTTGCCTCTGGTGTTATTGGTGGGTGGTGACAATTACCTTGCGGGCAGGATGATTTCATCACGTTCATCACGGCTTCGCAGCACCTGTATGATGGCACGGTGTCTACATATTGGAAAGCGGTCTGCTCTCCTGTTCCATGGACGACTATCGCACCGATCCTCTTCAGTTCGGCGATCGTGCACCTGACAAGCCCTTCTTGATGTTGGTCAAGGTCAAGTCCTCGTGTCAATTCAGAAAGAGTCAGTGGTTTGTGTGATTTTGAGTAGAGCAGCTCGAATACTTGCACTGGCAAGGGCTTCTCTTGGCCCTGCTTTTGTCCTGTTCCCAGAAGTCTTGTGATGTATGTGGTGATGTTTGCAATCACGGTCTTCACTCCTTGACGGTATGGGTTTAAGGGTCCTTTTAAATAGTTTTTGCATGTCGACTTCATTAACACCTGTCGGGTTATGGTGCGGGAAGGTGCGCCAGCAGGTGCTGCGACAGCGCGGCGAGGTAGTCGAGACGCATCATGTGGCGTTCGGCGATGCTTCGGGCATTCCTCTGCGGCTCGGGCAGGTCGTGTAGAAGAGCGAATGTCTTTGTGGTGTCAAGCCGCTCAACAGGCACGAAGCTCTCGTACCCTGGAATGCGGATATCATGCTTGACCATCTCCTGCTGGAAGCGCTTGCGCATGCGCTCGAGCGGCAAAGTGCCGCAGCGCACGAAGTGCCGCACCATGGGCGCGATTAATTCCTTGGCTGTGTTCTTCGACAGCACCGTGAGCGCGATGTCGGCTTCCCGCATCGCGCGGCAGTACCACATCCAGTCGAGATGGTAGGCATGCTTGTCGATGTCGAAGCCGTTGTTGGCCAAGAGATAGTCGCGGACCTCCTTGCCCTTAAGCCGCCAATCATTATTGAGGCCGTGCTCGCCTGTGAACGCGGCATCTCCGAGGGTAGTGTTAAGGAGGTAGATTCCAGTGTTCATCGGAAACTTGGTGCCGGGTGGAATGGGTTTGTTCTCGGTCTGCGCAAGGAGAAGGGTGCGCCCCTCCTTGCGTGTCGCCAGGTCATAATCAACGAAAACGCCGCGTCCCTCCTTGCCTATCATCGTTTCGTATATGAGGTAGTGATAAAGTCCACATTCCATCGCGTCCAAGACGGCCTTGTCCCACTCGGCGCCTTTGGTCTTGTACCAGGGCCAGTCAGGGTCGAGCATGAGCTGATAGAAATCCTCGCCGCGTAGGGCGAGACGTTGGCCGAAATCGATATGTGTGGTTTGGTTTTCAAGCATCCTTTCAATCATGAGTGATTCGGGCTCATCGCATGCGGTGTTTTCAACGATGCCCTCAAAGGGCCTTGATTCACGTCTATGAAGTTTTGTGTCGCCGGTGAGATGCTTGACGATGGATGCGTCAGGGAGCGACTCGCCGTCCGAGAGGGATGCATGTTTCAGGATGACGTTGGAGGGGGAGCAATCCCTGTGCAACGTCATGAACATGGTGCCGAAGTTGATGGCGCGTCTGTTTCCAAAACCGCGGACCGGCACGAACGTATACCGACCATCAGCGGCCTTAATGGCATCGCTGTAATCCGCGCAGGTGTTCGGGATGCGCGCCAGCAAATGGCACAACGCATCAGAGGTCCTGCCGATGGAGGTCTGATACAGGCGATCGACGCAGGCCTCGTCGTTTTCCATGACATCGTCCATGGGCACGACCTTCGGCGCGATATGTTCATAGAGAGCCAAATCATGGAGCAACTTCGGCAACAGGCGTCTTCGCATTTCCCTGTATACCTCGGCGACATAGCTGAGCGCGGGATCATCAGTCTTGAAATCGTCGGGCGGCCCCTCCTCTCGCAGGAATTCCCGCACGGTCTGGCCGTGTACAAACTTCGTGATGAGCGCGGCATCCTTCTCCCCCACCTGGATAAGCGGGTACTTTTTTGTGTACGGTTCTGGTTCAGGCACATGGAGACCGAAATCCGCTCCGTTCAGCTTCGCGTAGATTCCGGCAAGGAACTCGGCATCGTCTTTATTCCGTAGCTGGACGAAAACGTCACGGAAGCGGATGCCGCCGCCCTGGGTGACCTGCGTCTGGAACGGCACCTTGCCGGAAGTGTGCCCTGCCGGGGATTTTTCATATGCCCTTTTCATGAGCAGGCTCGCCCATCGTTCACAGCGTTTCTTGTCGGTGTCGAACGAGAGATCGCCCTGCTTCTGTTGGTAGTTGGCGATGTCATCGGCGCGCGTCCACATGCTCAACGCCATGTCGGAGATCTGGCCCGCGTCCAGGAACGCTATCAAAGGATGGGTGCGGTCCTGATCCGCGTTGTTTTCTACATCCCGCAAGGCCCTTTCGAAATCCATTTGCCGGATGGCGGGTCGGTCGTGCATGGCGCGTGATAGGAATGTGATGTGATATTGCGCATGGAGGGATGCGTAGAGCGCGTTTGCGTCCATGAAATGCTCTTCAATGTCGCGATTGGCAAACTTGATCCAGATATCATGCAGGGCCTTATCGAGGGAATCACCATGGCCGAAGAGCAGCAGTTGCGGCCAATTGAGTTGGGGTGTTTCTCCTATCCTGCTGATCAGGGTGTAGGTCAGGCGGTTTATCTCCAGGCAGTACGCGTCATGGGTGTCGTTCTCGATGCCATGAAGCGTGCGCGCGTCATCGTCTGTCTGATCGAGCTCTATGTTTCTGTTGGAATCCGCCGCGGATAGAAGCGCTTCCAAGCATCCTTTTTCCATCCTGGTGTGCGTAAGGATATGCGCAGCTTTGTCGACGGCCATGGGTGTGAGCACGCTTCGCGCTCTTATAAACCTTCTGAATGAAACACCATCGAAAAGTGGTGACAATTAATGGTGATGTGCTGTGCCCTGTCCGTCCCCTGCCCACGAACATTTTAAAAAGCGCCTTTCTTCCCGCAAGAACATGTCAAAGGAAGAGGAACTGGTGGCTGAGAGGATGCGCAAGAGGGAGGAGCTTCTCAGCCAGGGCAATCCGTATCCGTACGGTTACAAGCAGACGCATCACGCCAAGGAATTGCAGGACAGGCATGCCGGTAGCGGACCTGACAAGCAGCTGGGCGAACACGTGCGCGTCGCGGGAAGATTGATCGCCATGCGCCGCATGGGCAAGATGGCCTTCGGCCAGATCCTTGATGAGACAGGCAAGATACAGCTCTGGTTCAAGGCAGACAGCCTTCAATCCTACGACAATCTCAAGCTGGTCGACATCGGTGACATCATCGGTGTCGAAGGCGATCTTATCACCACGAAGACCGGCGAGCTCACTGTGTCGGTCAAGGGCTATGACATGCTCTGCAAGTCATTACACCCATTGCCTGACAAGTGGCACGGGCTCAAGGACATGGAGCTGCGCTACCGCCAGCGCTATGTCGACCTTATAGTCAATCCGGAGGTCAAGGATGTCTTCCGCAAACGCGCGCGCATATTGCATTCTGTGCGAAGTTATCTGGACGGCAATGGCTTCCTCGAGGTGGAGACCCCTGTGCTCCAGCCGATCTACGGCGGAGCGGCGGCCAAGCCCTTCACCACGATGCACAACGAGCTGAAGATGAAGATGTACCTCAAGATCTCACCCGAGCTATACCTCAAGCGTCTGCTCGTCGGCGGTTTCGAGAAGGTCTACGACATGAATAAGAATTTCCGCAACGAGGGCATCGACACCACCCATAATCCTGAGTTCACGATGGTCGAGATATACCAGGCCTACGCGGACTACACGGACATGATGCGTGTGACAGAGGAGATCTATGAATCCGCTGCCAAGGCCGCGAACGGCACGACGAAGATAGTATGGGATGGCAAGGATCTTGATCTCAAGGCGCCGTGGCAGCGCGTCGCGATGAAGACCGCGATCAGGCAGCACGCGGATATCGACGTCGATGCGCTCAGCGACAATGAGCTGTTCGAACTGCGCACGACCTACAACCTCAATATCAAGGGTGAAATCACGCGCGGTGCGATGATAGCTGCGCTGTTCGACGAACTCGCGGCGCCCAAGCTCGTCGGCCCTGTCCACATCATAGACCATCCGAAGGAGACCACTCCTCTTTGCAAGATCCACCGCAAGGACCCGTCGCTTATCGAACGCTTCGAGAGCTACATCTGCGGCATGGAGGTCAGCAACGCGTACTCAGAGCTGAACGATCCTGTCGTGCAGCGCCAATTGCTCGAGGAGCAGGCCGCCCTGCTTCGCGGCGGAAGTGAGGATTCCCATCCGATGGACGACGATTTCATCCGCAGCCTCGAGTATGGCATGCCTCCTGCAGGTGGCCTTGGGCTTGGCATCGACCGCATGGTGATGTTCATCACAGGCCAGGTCAGCATCAGGGACGTGATATTGTTCCCGACGATGAAACCTGAAACATCGCATGGCGATGTTTCTGGTTCGCGAACGTAGTTCGAGAAGACCGGAGTCGAACGAAGTGAAGGCTCCGGCGCCGGGACGTTAGTACCGTGCGCCGAGACGACGCAGGAGTCTCCGGTCCCAAAACGCTAGTTTTGTGGACCTGAGCAGTGCCGTCGAACCCTCGTTCACAGGCATTATAAGAGGCAATCTTGCCGGAAAGCGTTCATGGCGACGATAAACGGTCCTCTGGCGAGCGTTCAGGCAGTATACGGCCGGCCGCTCAAGCCGCAAGATATCAGGATCAACCTGGATTATTTGAATAGGCAGGATTTCCTCGATCTTGACGCACGTATTGATATGATCTATCGGGAGGCGTTGGGAAATTTGGGCATAACACCCACCAATCCGATCAACCTGACGACAGACGCCGCGAAGCGCGTCCGCGAACACATGATTGGCATGAGGTCATGGCAGGAAGCGTATATGCGGGCTATGACCTATAGTGACGTCACGCCATCACACCGTCTTGAGCGTCAGATGGAGGCTATCTCAAATCCTTGGTCCAGCGAGACGGCGGCGAACTTCACAAGCGTGCGTGATGAGGGCGGCAAGCTTGTCATCGATGTCAAGCTCGCTCATTTTTTCGCGACGCAGCTCAACAGGGCTGCCTTGTTGCCTGACAAACAGCTTGATAGCGCTTCTGTCTACGTGATCACCGAATTGTCGGTTGAGGGTGGCAAGCCGAGCGCGGTCTATCTTGGCACGCGCGGAGGCAGGACTTATGTGGGTGGGAAGACCGTCGTCGGCTCTGGCGGCGTGCGGCTCATGAAGCATCAAGACAGGTTCACCGTCGATCCGTTCGTGAACGCGGAAGCCGAGGTCCAGGAGGAGACTGGCATGAAACCGTCGGATTACGTCCTGCAGGGTATAATCGGCAGGTTCTGGGACGAGGGCATATCGCGCAACACGAATCTGGTATTCCTCGCTACGACGCGTCACGACGAGTACACGCTGCGTCGCAAGTGGGAGATGAACGGCCACGCTGACAAGCGTGAACACCAGGGCCTCGAGTTCCCGTCGTTGCGTGTATTGCCGAGACTTGTCAAGGATCAGGCGACACTGAGCCACGAGCGTCCTGACTCGAGGCGGGTATATGATCCTAACCGGCCGCTGCTAGCTCCAGCCACAGGCGCGCTGCTGACATACATGAAGTGGAATGGTATGTTGGCGTCGGATAGTGAAGGCGTGCTGGAAAGCCTTTCAGGGAATTATGAAGTTCTAAGTTAAGAAAAAGACACCATCACTTCATCTTCAACTGTCCTGATTGCAACTGCTTCATTATCTTCTCGGGCGAGCCGCCTTTCATCATCTTGACGAGCTTCTTGCTCTGCTTGTATTGCTTGAGCAGGTCGCGGATCTCGGTCACCGGAAGGCCCGATCCTGCGGAGATGCGGTCGATGCGCTGGGCGTCGATGAGTTCAGGGTCCTCAAGCTCGGCTTTTGTCATGGAGCCCATGGCGTACTTCCATTTCTTGAGTTTTCCTTCCTGTAATTGGAGCGCTTCTTTTGGCATCTGCAGCGAGCCCATGCCAGGTATCATCTCGAGGACTTTGCCGAGTGGTCCCATCTTGCTCATGGCTTCCATCTGCTGGGCTAGGTCGATGAGGTTGAATTCGCCTTGGAGGAGTTTCTTCTCCATGTCCTTGGCGTCCTCTTCGTTGATCGCGTCCTTCGCTTTCTCGAGCAGCGCTTCTATGTCGCCCATGCCGAGCAAGCGTCCGATGAAACCTTTCGGGTTGAATGGTTCCAGGTCGTCGATGCGCTCGCCCACGCCTATGAACTTCACTGGCGCGCCTGTCGCGGCGCATGCTGACAGCGCTCCGCCGCCTTTTGCAGTGCCGTCCATCTTGGTGACTATGACTCCTGAGACGCCGCAGGTGTCGTGGAACTTCTGCGCCTGTGTCTGCGCTGTCTGTCCTGTGTCTGCGCCGATCACGAGCAGCACTTCATGCGGGTTCGCCGTGCTGTTTATGGCGCCGATCTCCTGGATGAGGTCGTCGGAAAGCGCGTCCCTTCCTGCCGTGTCGATGATTATGACGTCGTACTTCTCGTATTCTTTCGAGTTGGCGTGGTAGACCGCGAGCGGGTTCTTCTCTTCGATGTCTGAGAAGACGGTGACGTTTGTCTGCCTGCCTAGCTGTTGGAGCTGGTGCATCGCGGCCGGGCGGTGGACATCTAGTCCGACAAGCGCGACTTTCATGCCTCGCTTGGAGAAGTATTTCGCGAGCTTTCCAGTGGTTGTGGTTTTGCCTGCTCCGAAGAGGCCGACCATCATTATCTTGAGCGGTTTCTTCTCGGGCTGTGCGATGACTGTCTTGTCGCCGCCTACGAACTTCACCAATTCCTCGTACACTATGTTGATGAGCTGCTCCTTCTTTGTGAGGCCAGGAGGTGTCGGTTCTTTCTTGATGCGGTCCTTTATGGCTTGGGTGAGGACGAAGACGAGCTTCACGTTCACGTCAGCCGAGAGCAAGGCCTTCTGTATGTCCTTGACAAGCTCGTTTATCAGCTTGTCATCGACGAACATGGCTTGTGCTATCTTGGACAATGTCGCCTTGAGGCTGCTGCCGAGGTTGTCGAGGACCATGGGGTGGATTCACTTGCCAGGGCTTTTTAATGTTTTGGAGGAATACTGCTCTGTTGAAAGTTTTTGAGAGATATATTCCCTGGTTATGGTTTTGGCGTCCAACAATGACTTTAAAGGGGTGGTTCCTATCGAAGGTATGGATGTCTCTTTTTGCGTGTTCGACTGGAGCGGGGTCATCAGCGACGACCGCAGGCCGGTGTTCGCTGCCAACAACACCATTCTGGAAAAGCTCGGCCATCCTGTGATGAAGGACTATGATGATTGGCTGCCGACTGTCAAGCTGACTGTGCAGGATTTCTGGGAAGCGCGGGGAATTGAGGATGATTGGCGCGGCAAGGAGGCAGGGCGTGTCTTGGCAGGGTTGGGCGATGATGATCGGAAGACGATCACCCATGTCTATGGCTCGTTCTTTGACTTGTTGTTCGCCAACTACAAAGCTGCTTACGAGGAGGAGGTCAGATCAGGCAACAGTTCAGTCGCCTACGCTGACGCGAAGTCAGCGCTTTCGCGCATCAAGGGTAGCGGTCGTACCATCGCCGTGTTGAGCAGCCATCCTGCGAGTACGTTGTTGGCAGAGGCCGAGCGCTACGGCGTCGCAGGCCTTCTTTCAAAGGTCGTCGGCAGCGCAAGAGAGAAGGTCGAGGGTCTTGCGAATATGTGCGCGTACATGGGATTCGTTCCGAACAAGACTCTTTACACAGGCGACACTATCTATGACGTGCGCGCGGGCAAGGGCGCTGGCTGCGCGACCGCGGCTGTCACGACCGGCTACCATCTGCGTCCTGCGCTTGAGGCAGAGCAGCCTGACATATTGGTCGGCTCGCTGACAGAGCTTGTGGCTTTGCTTGAGATTACCGATGCTCACTGAGCTGCGCAAACGTTTAAATACGCCGCCCACAGGTCGTTGTCCATGGAATTGACCTGGTTCGGCCACGCGAGCGTCCGCATCGTCACCAAAGAGGGGGTCGTCATCTACATCGATCCTTTCGCCGGTGATGAGGGCTGGTATGACAAGCAGGCTGACCTGGTGCTTGTCACGCACAATGATTATGATCATCTTAAGGAGTCGTTGATGCACAAGTTGATCGGCGATGATTGCGTGATCCTGGGTCCTTCTGCCGTGCGCACCCATCACCAGGAGGTCAAGCCGGTCTGGCCCAATGAGTCGCACGAGATCAAGGGTGTCAAGATCAAGGTCGTTGACGCCTATGCTATTGGTAAGAAGGTGCATCCCAAGGGCGAGGGTGTTGGCTACGTCCTGGAGTTCGACGGAACTTCGGTCTATGTCGCCGGTGACACTGATTTCATCCCGGAGATGCGGAAGATCCGCGCTGACATTGTGGTGTTGCCTGTCGGCGGCACGTTCACGATGTCTGCGAAGGAAGCCGCTGAGGTGGTGCTTGGCATGAAGCCGAAGCACGCGATCCCCTACCACTGGGGTTCTATCGTCGGCCATCTGGACGACGCCGAGAATTTCAAGGATATAGTCGACAGCGCAGGGCTGACGACGGTCCATATAATGCATCCTGATCAGACGGTCCAACTATGAAAACGCAATACGTGGGCGGGCAGGCGATCATCGAGGGTGTTATGATGAAGGGGCCTGGTGGCATTGCCGCTGCCGTGCGCAAGCCGAATGGTTCGATAGCAGTGAAGAAGATGGTGAACAAGAGCATCACGCGCTTCTTCCCTTTCGGCCTTCCATTCATCCGTGGCATGATTTTCCTTTTTGAGATGCTGATCGTCGGCATCGATGCGTTGGCGTGGAGCGCGAACCAGCAGGTCAGCAAGAAGGAGGCCATTTCTGGCGGCGAGTTGGCTTTGACCATGTTGGTATCTCTGGCCATCGCCATAGGCTTGTTCCTTGCATTGCCCTATGCGGCAGCATGGTTGGCCTTGGGCCACAATCCTGGGAGCGTGCTGTTCAATCTGCTCGAGGGTGTTGTCAGGCTTGTCCTTTTCCTGTTGTACATATTCCTTATCGGCCTTGCGCCTGATGTGAAGCGGCTTTACCAGTATCATGGCGCTGAGCACGCCGCAGTCAACTGCCACGAGCACGGCAAGCAGTTGACAGTGGAGAACGCCATGCGTTTCTCGACTGTCCACATCCGTTGCGGAACAAGCTTGCTGATATACGTGCTCGCGATAAGCATAGTTGTCTTCTCGCTCCTTAACACTGGTGTTTGGTACTACAATGTGCTGCTGCGGCTTCTTGTGGTGCCGCTTATCGGTGGCATCGGCTACGAGCTGTTGCGCCTTAGCGCGCGTTTCAAGGATAATCCTGTGTTCTGGCTGCTCACCTTGCCGGGCAGGCTTACGCAGCGCATTACCACACAACGGCCTGATGCCGAACAGGTCGAGGTAGCGATTGTCGCGCTGAAGAAGGCGCTATGATCGTTTCGATGAGGAAGGTCATCGCAGTGGTCCTTTCATTGGTTTTGATTGTCGTCCTTTCTCTTGCCACAGCGAAGATCATCAACTGGCTTTGGTTCTATGGTGTCGCGGCGGTCGCTTCGCTGTATGTGTGGTTGATCAACAGAAGGACCAAAGATTGAAAGAATCAGAATAAAAAATAAAAATCAGCGCTTAAAACTTGCCGTGTGCGCCGCAGCATTCAACGGACTTCCACTTGGCCATCTTGCCGAAGCCGAAGATTATGAACGCCAGTGCGTACCATGCGGCCACTGTCACGAATGTCGCTTCGCCGCTCCATTGAGCCTGCACAGTCATTATCGCCACATAGAATCCTACGGACATAACGACAGCTGCGACGATCATCCAGACGAATTCGCGCGGTCCACATGTGCATGTGGGGCACGTGTTCTTCTTTGCCATCCCAAACCACCTCTCTTTTGTTTATAGTCAGTGTGACTAGTGTTCCGACTAATACGCCTCCTGTTTATAAAGATTGCGTTATCTATGGACGGAGATTGTGCTGTGTTGTGTCGCGTCATTTTGTTATTGGCTTCCCCGGGTCCCTTTTTATTTCACTACTTTATAATGCTAACACTTGGAAACATTTAAATAGGGGTTCTTCTCACTGTGCACCATGGTAGATGCCACTCCTAACGCAGCCAGATTCGATTCTGAACTTGAAAGGGAAGTCAAAAGAGCATACGATGAACCTTCTACGGCAGGTCCTGGTGTTGTCTTCCTCAAGCCCCGCAATAGGTCTGAGTTGAATGATCTCAAGAATATCATGGTCGGGATAGCCACCAATCACGAAATCGACTTCGGCAGGGAGCGCAACCCAATGTGGGCCAATCTGATCGCAGTAGACGACAAGTATGCTACATGCCTGGCTCTTTTCGCCTATGGTGACGGTGATATGGAAAGGATAAGTGGGCTCACAGTCGCAGAGGTCAGGAAAACGACGGAACTGATGAAGAGAAGTCCGATCGAGTGTTACGTCGGATTCGCAGGCTATGAGCCTAGTGGTAAGGACACTGCTAAGGAGATAGTCAGGCGCGCCGGCCTTATGATCGAGGATGCCGAGAAGCCAACGGGTTTGGAGAAGAAACTGGATCCTCCGAAACCGTGAATGTTGTGTTGAATCCGTTTTTTCTAGCTGAACCAGCTCATTATCGTCAGGAAGATCTTCGCCATGCCGGTCTTGACTGTGGATGCGACCGTCCTTGGAGTGTAGGTTATCTCGCCGTTGTCCAGCGCCTGCTTGAGCTGGCTTGCCTGGTCATTTGATCCTGCGATGTCGTTGATGGTCTTCTCGCTGACGCGCATGTCCATGGTGTAAGCATCGAAGCTTCCGCGGGTGATTGTCGTTATCAGGCCGTTCTCGGTCTCGATGCTCACGTGGTCGAGGTTTCCGTTGTCGCGCGTCACCGTCACATTGAGTCTCTCGTTCCCGAATATGGTCTTGACGAAGCTAGGAACGCGTTCGATGTTGTTGTTGTAGAGGTCCCTTGACGTGTCCAGGTTTCCCAGTGCCTGTTCTGCGTTGCTTATCTCTGCGACCACCATGCCTGTGGGTGAGAACTTGTAGTTTTCTGAGACGAAAAGGAACAGTCCGGCTATCATCAGTATCGAGAAAAGATGGAATGGCCTTAGTTTCATGTTCTCACCGGTCTTGGAAGCGGTGTTGGTTGTATATAAAACCTTCAGCGCAGCTATGTTTTTATTCAGATGGCCTTCCCAGCAGGATATGAAGATCGCAGTCCTTCTATCGGGCGGTGTCGACAGTTCAGTGGCGCTCGCCATGCTAAAGGAGCAGGGCCATGATTGCACCGCGTTCTACCTGAAGATATGGCTCGAGGACGAGCTGGCGTCTCTTGGCAGCTGCCCCTGGGAAGAGGATCTGTCCTACGCGCAGAAGGTGTGCGACCTGTTGAAGGTGCCGTTGAAGGTCGTCAATCTCCAGAAGGAGTATTGGGATAGGGTGGTGGCATATGTCATCGCAGAGGTCAGGGCAGGAAGGACGCCGAATCCTGATATGCTGTGCAACGAGCGCGTGAAGTTCGGCGCTTTCTATGATAGTATCGACTCGAGCTTTGACAAGGTCGCGACAGGTCATTATGCGGATGTCGAAGGATCTGGCGGGATTTTCAGGCTCTGCCGCGTGCCTGATCCTGTCAAGGACCAGACCTATTTCCTGGCGGGTCTTTCACAGGTCCAGTTGTCGCGCGCGTTGTTCCCGATAGGCAGGATGCTGAAGAAAGAGGTGCGCGACCTGGCGAAGATGCTGGACTTGCCCAACAAGGACCGCAAGGACTCGCAGGGCATATGTTTCCTCGGAAAGATAGACTATGATGAGTTCATCAGACGGCATCTCGGCGAGAAAGAGGGGGACCTTGTCGATGTCGACACAGGGAAGGTCGTCGGAAAACATAAGGGTTTCTGGTTCTACACAGCAGGCCAGCGTCATGGTATTCCTTTGCACGCTGGTCCTTGGTATGTCATGAACAAAGATGCGGACAAGAACATAGTATACATCTCGAACAAGTACAAGAAGGAGAAGGTGCGTGACAGGTTCGTTGTCGGAGAGGTGCGTTGGATCGCGGGCTCTCCGCCGTCGGATGGTCTTCTCGTCAAATTACGTCATGGCCCCAACCTTTACGCTTGTGTATTGACTGCCCGGACCGATGGTCGTTTCGACGTCGTCATCGACGGCAACGACCAGGGCATAGCTCCTGGCCAGTTCGCGGTTTTCTATGATGGGAAGTATTGCTACGGCTGCGGGGTCATCATCTAATCGATGCCTATAAAAACACCGGCAGCTATTCAATCATCATGCAGTTGAGAAAAAAGAGGGTTGTAATCACCGGTGGAGCGGGCGGCATCGGCAACGCGCTTTGCATGGGTCTTGTCGGGGCCGGCGCAAGGGTGTTCAGCATCGACGCGCGTCCTCCAGAGGTGCCTGTCTTCGGTGTCGCCTACATCGAGGCGGATGTCACGGACGGCAAGAGTCTCGCAAGGGCTTTCAAGCGCATAGGTTCTCCTGTCGATGTCTTGTTCAACAACGCCGGCGTCATCCGGCGAGGTGGGATATTCGATGTCTCCGAGGAGGATTTCGATTTCCTCTTCGACGTCAATGTGAAGGGTTCCTGGCTCACGGTCAAGCAGGCGATGCCGTACTTCGCCCGTAGGCCGATGATCGTTCAGATGTGCTCCTACCGCGCGCTGCATCTTTACAAGGATCCTGCGGTGTACTCTCTCACGAAGAGGATGGCGATGCTCTTGGCGGAGCAGATGGAACTGTCATACCCTTCTTTCGACGTGCGTACGCTTTTCCCCGGTCCGACAGACACTGCGATGGCGCGCTATGGTTTCTACGGCCGCGCCTTGGAGCGCAGGAAGGCTGTCCTGCGTTCTCCTGAATACCTTGTCAAGCGCATAATCAGGTTGCTTGAGTCTGATAAGAAAGAGCTGGTCTACAATCCTGTCAAGCGCAAATATTCCTATAAATCCGGACGCTTGCATCCGTGACGTATGTAGTTGATCAGATTTCCGCTCGGACAACCTTTCAGTGTCATGACACCGACTGTCTTGTCGATGTCGTAAGGGATGCGCACCAGCGTGATGTTGTCGTTGTCGATGAAAGCATATCCTGTGCGCGGATCTCCGTCCCTTGGCACTCCGACGGATGGCACACAGAGGAGCGTGGGTGAATCGACTCCCTGTTCCAGCATAGTCTCGTCAGGTAGATTACTGGTGGGCTCCCCGTCTAAGGTCAGTATGAATGGTATATGGGTGTGGCCGAAAGCGGCGATGCGTAAGGTGGGTCTTGTGTTGTTGAGTTGTGTGACATAGCTCAAGGTGTCGTGCGCAAGACCGAGTCCCAGGTCATCTGCCAGGTCTATGTATGCCGAAGTGCGCAGGTAATGCACTGTCTTCCGGTCTTCGTGGTAAGTGTCATCTAAAGGCATGCCGTGCGCTGCCACGAAAGTTTCGTTGTGGTGCTGCATCGGCAATGAACCGAGCCAGAGTCTCGAGCCATTATCCAGCACGGTCTGCGTCCATCTGCCGAAGGCATCGCGTGGTTTTGAGATCGCTGCGTCGACGTCGTGGTTTCCAGCTATGACCACCTTACACGATTCCCTGACCCGTGCTATGCACTCGGCAGGTTGAGGTCCGTAGTCGACGATGTCGCCGAGGCAATGTATGGGGACATCGCCGAATCGTGTATGTATGTCGGAGAGCACTGTCGTCAGCGCCTCGAGATTTGCATGCACGTCGGAGATGATTGCGCAGGCTGTCATTTCCCGACGGAAGGCCCGACCCTGGTTTAACTTGTTTGTGGATTAAGCCGCTATTGTCTTGTCTTCGACAGTAGCTAGTGCATGTCCTCTATGTCCGCGAGCCCGTATTTCGCCAACATGCTCTCGGGCGCCTTTCTGTAGAATTCAACCGCTTTTTCGAGATCCCCTGCGCGATGGTAGGCGATGCCGATCCAGGCGTTTATGTCGCTTTTCGTGTAATGCATTCCCTGTTCAACTTCTTTCTCGCATTTGTCTTTGGATTCTTTCTCCTCTTTGCATTTGTTTTTCAGCGCCTGTTTCAGGAATTTGATGGCTTGTTCGGAGTGTGCCTTGCGTTCGTCGTATGGCTTGTCTCTTGCGTTTTCGGTGTATGCTATTCCTATGACTGCGAGCGGGTCTGGCGCTGCTTTGTTCAGTGCGTGCGCTTTGTGCGAGTAGGCGATGGCTTCGGCGTATTGCGCTCCGGTGAGTTGCTGTCTTCCCATCTCGCAGTGGAACTCCCAGTTCCCGCCGTCATTGATTTTGACGTCTTTGATCATCTTCTCAAGATCTGCCAGGCTGTCTTTCTTGTCCTCTTTTCCTTCTTCGTTCTCCTTTGCTTTCTTGTTCTCTTTCTGAGTCTCTGTCTCTGCTTGAGGATTTGTATCCTGCGTGAATGTCGGAGAAGCGTATGCGGCTGATAGAGCGATGGCCAGCGCAGCGATGCCTTTGCTTGCTTTTAGTGCGTATTTTTCCATTATCGTTGCATTTTTTACGAGCTGTCTGCCCAGCATGGTGCCTATTTATTCATAGTGGGTGGTTCCCACCATTTATAAACCCTTCGTTATGGTGCCTAATCAGAAGGTGTTATGCCTGAAGAATCCATGAGGAGCCAATTACGGGCAGATGTACCAGCCAGAGCAGCCGTTGAAGCCAATCTTTGTGGGTGGTGTTGCCTGGTTATATTGTGCTGACGCGCAGGCATCTGCCATGCTCTTCGGTGAGCAACATTTCGGTGGATTGGCTCTTCCGTCCAAGCAAACCCCGTTTCCTGCGCAAGAACCACAATTGACAGTGCCTCCACAACCATCTGGCGCGTTACCGCATGGCCAGATGACTTTAACACCATTTATTGTTGAACTGCATGCGTCATCCGCGGTCTTTGGCGTGCAGCTCTTGGCTTGGCATGATGAGCCTGATGTGCCGTATATGCATGCATTAGGTGAGGTGCAAGCAGAAGTGGATGCATCGGGGCAGGGAATCGTGCAACCGCATCCGTCAGCAATCGGACCGCATTTAGCAGAGAACTGTCCGATCGAGCACGAGCCTTCGGGTACAGGGTTGCACGCCCTTGCCGATGCTTCTGTTGCATACTTAGAGTTTGCGTATCCTATTGACTTACATCCTGCCGCTGGCGGTGGCGTGTTGTAGCAATAATTGCCACTGCAGTACTGGCCTGTCGGGCATGTGCATTTGATGACGCCGCCGCACATGGTTGCCTCGCCGCAATATCCCTGGCCTTTCTCAGAACAGTAATCCTTCGCTGATTTCTCCGTGCAATAACTCGAGTGTTCTGTGCTGCTGCTTGAAGGGTAGATGGGGGTGCAGTAGCTTTTGCACTTTCCGACATTCAAATCGCATCGATCGCAAGTCTCTAAGTAATTGCTGCAGACCGAGTTTGCCGCATCGCAGTACTGTTCTGACGGACAACGGGGGCATCCGACCTTGCGGCCGTCGCCGCATCCCGTGTCGAAAAGTTCGCAATGTCCTGTGCAGATGTCGGATGACATGCATTGATTTGATCCTCTGCCGTCTTTGGTCGTCAATGTGCATTTCAGCCCTGATGCCGTGTCGCAATCATCGGGGTTCGTGCCGCACGCCTCGCACTTCGCTTTCTTAGTCGCCACAGGAGCCGCAGCCGAGCACTTGCTCGTGAGTCCGTCGCATGTGCTGCCTGCAGGGCATTCGCACTTGAGAGGCAGCATTGCACTGGTCGCCGGGTCCTTGCATTTGAGGTCTTTTGCATTCACGTTGCAGATGTCGGCGCCGTTGCTGTCCTTGCATCTGTCGGCGCTGGCGCATAATTTGGTCTTGTCAAAATCGGTTCCAGAATGGCAGGAGAGGCCGCCAGGGCAGCTTCCTGCCGTGCAAGGCTTGCACTCGTCAGGCTTAGGCCCGCCTTTGACGTCGAAAGAGACGATATCGACTGCAAGGTCCTTGTCGAGTCTCGGCCCTGCCCTGCCTTCATCGCTGGAGGCCGTCTTTGCCTTGATCTTCTTGCCTGAGCAGGAGTAGGTGTAGCCGGTTTCGGGCGGGTTGGCGGCGATGTCGTACAATGTGACGACTCCGCCGTATTTCTCACATATCGCGACAGCGCCTTTTGTCTTGGACGGCACCTGGACATAATCACTGTCAGGATGCGCCTGGTCGCATGCTATTTTCCTGGACGTGACTCCTTTCGCAGGATCGCAGTAGTAATCGGTCATCTTGGCCGTAGGCGTCTTGCATTTCACGTCGGTGGCTGTGGATTTCACGTAGAAGACCGGACCGTTCGTCACTGTTGAAACGTCCTTGGCCACGCAATTCTGCGCCTTGGCGGCCGCCATTCCTGTCGGTGTGCAGGCGTTGAGCGCGATGAGAAGCAGGATTGTTGCTGAGAGGACCAATAATATCGGTTTTAGCATGCTATGGTTGTTGCTTGGCGATGTCCGCATCAGGAGGATTGTATATGAAGAGCAGTATATATTGATGGCGTGATTACGGACTAGTGGTTTATCTGCGACAGGTGTGCTCAATGTCGAGGTCGCACGTGGTCACTTTTCTCCTTCCGAAGAAGATTCATTTCTTCTGCCGTTTCTTCTTCTCGGCAGGCATGAGCGGACATTGTTGGAGGATTTCAATCCCGATGATTGTTGTCCCGATGCTGGTTGTATGGATGATACCAAGATGGGTGCAGCCATTCGTGGCGCGTATGCCTGTAGCTTCCAGGCGTCGGTTGGTTCTGAGAATCGGCGTTGAGTCTCGCGTGGCCTACTCGGTATTGGTCTTCGTCGCTGACATCGTCCCAGGGATGCGCGTAGGTGTCAGGTCCTGTTATGTGCGTGACTTCGGTCGTTGGCAGTGGAACGATCACGGGCTCGGGTTGCGTGACCACTGAAACGCCTTTCAGATAGCTTGTCGTTGGCGGCGTCCAGGCAGCGTCTGCCTTGAAAGCGGCGACCATGTAGACTGCGCTCACCAGCGCGATGCACGCCACGAGCGCGATGAAAGATGTTTTTGTCCAGTCGATATCCATGCCCGGTTGTTGTTCAAGACGATATTAAAGCTTGATGAATCATTGATATGTCAGAAACCGCCACTCGCAAACTCCGTGCTTTAGCTCGGAGCAAGAGGGCGGTTTCTGAGCATGCTCAAGAACCGCGGACACGCCGCGGGCTTCAGCCCGCGGTTCTTGACATGGCGGAACGCATTAATATGCGGCATGGCTTGGTTGCGCTCATGGCGTATTATATCATAATCAGAGGGCCATTGGGTGTCGGAAAGTCCACTATTGCGCAAGCCCTTACTAAGCGTCTTCGTGCGTCGTATATCTCTGTCGATGACGTGCTCGCGGAGAACGGTCTGGATGTCCGCGGCAACAGGCCTTGCATTCCGGCCGAGAACTTCATCAAGGCGGATCACATCGTGCTCGCAGCAGCGAAAGCCGCTCTGAAGAACGGGAAGATCGTCATCTTCGACGGCTGCTTCTATCATAAGGAGCAGATAGATGATCTTGAGCGCAACCTGTCAGGCAAGCACTTTGTTCTCACGCTGAAAGCTCCATTGGAATTGTGCGTCAAGCGCGACAGCAAGAGGGAGAAACCATGTGGCGAGGCCGCCGCGAAAGCGGTGCACGCCCTAGTCTCGAGATTTGACTACGGCATCATCATGGACACGAAGGGCAAGACCGCAGGGCAGTGCGTCGAGGAGATGCTTTCGCACTTGCGGGATTAGTGAATTCGAGAATTGTATTGTCGTTCCTGCTCGCGCAGCGTGTTTGCACGGCAGCCTTTTCGGTAGAGCTTTTGCGAGCGCAACGGAACGTTGTTCCGTGCGCAAGAAAGCCCGAGGCTTTCTTTGCGCGAGCGAGCAAAAGGTCTGCGGGTAGTAGGATTCGAACCTACGAAGGCGCTAGGCCACAGGATTTCTCCCATCCTAGGCGGACCGCATTTATGGGTCCGTGGACATCTTAAGTCCCGCGCGTTTGACCACTTCGCTATACCCGCGTGGTTGTGATGCTGTTGTGTTATATTTGGCTATTTAAGAATTGAGTTTTGGAGGGGTGGTTTTGGTCACAAAGTGAGCAAAGCTCACTTGTGCACGAAAGCAAAGCTTTCGTTGCAAGCTTTTTGCGAGGGGACGAGCGAAAAGGTTGCGTGGAGACCACTTCGCTATACCTGCGATATTCTATTTTCCGCACAAACCGCGCGGGTTCCCGCGCGGTTGCAACGGAAATCCTTGATTTCCGTGCACATGAAAACCTTTGGTTTTCATTGTGCAACGCGAGCCTGGCTCGCGTGATTCAATCTCGTCATATCGCATATAAAAGTCTTCGCAGATTGTTGAGCTATTCATACTATCGTCAATGTTTATCATATTGGTCCGTTTCTTCTCTTCCATGCTCAAGATTGATGTCATGTCGTGCAAGATGGCTGTGAAGTATGATCCTTTGGTCCCGACTTTGGCGATGCGTATACATAACAGCATGTTCCGCAATCCTCCTGCTCTTCGGCATCAGATGAAATTTGTCTATATCTGCGAGTACGTGTTCGACGATGTCTGGCCTAGGCGTTATTTCGAGCCTGGAGCCAAGACCGACGATCTTTCTGGTTTGGTTGTTTTTGATGATTCAATCGCTCGTGGGATACTGTCTGATTTCGAGAAGTGGCGCGGATCAATCGACTGTTTGTTGGTGCACTGCCATTTCGGCGAGGGCAGGGCTCCTGCTGTTGCAAAGGCAATTGATGAGATATTCGGGCTGGCAAATGCCGTGGAACTCTCTAAATATCCGCAGTACAACCAGTACGTGTACGAAACCCTGCTGAAGGTTGCTGGCAAGAGCGAGTGATTGTTTCTGTGATATGTATTTTCTGTAGTGTATTATTTGAACTACATCATTAAAACATACTTATGCATAACATATCACACAGACTATATCATTTAATAGTCAGTATACGAAAACGTATACAAATCGCAATGTTTATATATTGACGTCCCTTATAAATGGTGCAATGGACCAGGAATTGTTCAAGGATGAGGTATTCAGATTTCTCTCCAAGCTAACTGTGACTGAGAATTTCTACGGTCGCACCCTGAACCATCAGAGTGAGTTCGAGGGCGTCGAGAATCCTCGTCTTGTCGCTGCATTGATGGTGAGGGAAGTCCCTGGCCTGATGCGTCATGTCAAGCAGGAGATAGTATTCACGCCGATAAAAGGCATGGACTTGAAGCGACGGGTGATACACGAATCGCACCTTGACGGCGCCTACGTGATACAGCAGGGAAGGATCAGCAACAAAGTATTCCTGCAGAATTTTGTCAGTGACATCATGCGCTTCAAAGGCGCTAGTACGATAGAGCTTCTACAGAAGCGATTCCTGCCGCAGGACTTCCTCGCGTCAGGGAAGGCCGTCGCCGTCGACACACCGATAATCGGCGGCCGAACTCAGGTCGCCATGGCCGCTGGATTGGCAGGAGGACGCGGTTATCTCATCAAGCAGACGGCGTACGCCGGACTTCCTATAGGCAAGGTCTGCATGTTCACCAAGGACGGTCTTGACAGGGAATTCTTCCTCGCGCAGGACCAGAGCGGCATACTCAAAGAATCAGAATTCTTCGAGCCGAAGAGGCAGATCGCCGGAGTGCTGCGCGTCTACGGCCAGAACAAGGCAGAGCGACAGGAATTCAAGGTCGTGCCAAGCGAACTAGGTATCGACACCCAGCAATTCCTCAAGCACACGTCGTTCATCGACTCGATGTTCGAGAAGCTCCCGATGCTGCGCTCGAGCATAGCCGCGGGATTGTTCAGATAGTTGATTCTGGCTCCTATGTCTGGCCAAAGAGAATCTTTAAATACACTTCAAGAAGGAAGTCAGAAATCAACTATGCCCCCGTAGCATAGTAGCTATTGCGCCACCTTGGTAAGGGCCACGGCATCCGTGACCCATCCAACCAGGTGGAGGTCACGGATGCAACTTCCGTCGGGGGCTGTGAACTTTCATTATGGTTCCCTCAGTAGGTTGATTTCTTGGTTGTTTTTGCCCGTTCCGCGACATTTTATCTAGGGCTTGAACGCATTTAATGTCTGTGGCCCAGCTGGGACACAACTATTTTTCGAGTTCCAGAATCAGTTTCTTGTGTTTCTCAAATGTTGTTTCATCGATGATGCCGAACACTCCTTGAAGGCCATTCTTGAAGTGCTGCGACGTTATTTCCTTGGTTACTTTTGTCAATCTATCATTGAAGTCATATCGTTCTTCGACTTCTTTTCGGACAGTGTTCTTGTCCACGGAATTGACTAGAAGAAATATGTCTCTTATGTCAGTCGATCTGCAACTGATCATCTTCATGGCGAACAATGCGTCGGGGTTGATGATTCTGAGTTTGAGTTCTTCGCTTATTGTCTTGCCTCTGAGTTTTCGGATTGAGGAGTTCTCGAATACCCAGTCGGCGGAAAACGTAGCATTTGTCTGTCGATCGAGTATCTCATCGATGAGGATGTCCATGCTGACCTTGAATTTGTTGGGTAGTGTCTTTTCGTATCGTTCGAATCGGCCGTGATAGGGGATTTCGGAATCGGCTTGGACTTTCACATAGCCGAAGTCAACCAGAATCATTTTGATGTCTTCCAATTCTTCATCGTTCTTTACGACGATGTCGCAATCGACAGAGAACCGAGGCAACGTGTACGCGTTCACGGCATAGCCGCCGATCACTACGAACTTGTTCCGCTGGATTCTCTTCAGTGTTTCGAAGATCTCCTTCTCTCTAAGCGATAGTGGATCCATATTTCTCCTTCATGTAGTTGTACGGATAATCATAGGTGGTATTTGATTTTGCAGCTTTCATGGTTTCCTGTAAGTCGTCGACCATCACTCCTTCTTTATTGGTTGGCGTCATCTTTTCAACAGGCACCAATATGACAAATTCTCCGATAGTTGCGCCTTCTCGAACATAGTTAGGGATTCGTTTCTTGTTGAAGAATGCTTTCCAGTACTTCAAATCTTTCTTCAAGACTTTGACGTAGTACGGCGATTTCTCCCTGCTCCGCTGGACATAGGAATAATCCGACCATGCTTCGATTGCTGATAATCCCGTGAACGCATATGGTTTTGTGGATTCTTTGATTATCTCTGGTACTTTGAATTCCAACAAGCCTTTGAAGACCTCTTCGGGGTTCACACATTGGTATGTGCTTCGATTTATCTTCCTGATCCAGCCCGAGTTCAACAACAACGAGAATATCTTCTTCTTCATGCTCTTCCGTACTATCCAGTCTAAATCGGACTGTGTGAACTCTTCATTGGTCCCATGTCTGGAATAGAACAAGGCATAGGCTCTCAAGCCGTAAAACGGGATTTCGCTGTACATAGTTACTCAATAGGTAACCAAGTATATAAAGTTTGCGGTTAGAAGGATTTAGGGGGTGTTCAAAAATGAGAAGGAACTGGATGATTAGGATGCGGGCGACAAGGAATGAAGTGGAGGAGCTTAGGATGCTAGCATATGGCGCTGGTTTCGCGACCGTAAGCGCATATGTCCGTCATTGCTGTTTCGAGCGACCATTCTGGGTGCAAGGCAAACTCGTAGAACTGGGTGACGCGATGGAAGAGATTAGGACTTTGCTTGTTCGGCGTTCTGAAGTCCACAAACGTAATTGAAAGAGGTGGGTGTAGTCAGTTATTTGTTGTTGGCTGCAGTGTTTGAAGTCGTTGTTCGAGGTTTTTGTACATTCTGGTTCTTCACCGATTTTGATGGAGATCAATTAACCCATTAAGCATGTATGCTGCTGTATGGAGCAGCATAAAGAGGTTTTTCGGTTCAAAGATTTGTA
>JAGVQG010000016.1 GCA_020051845.1 archaeon
CATCACAGAATATCAGACTTCAGCTTTCTAATGTGTAACCACGAAAATTCCGGAAGGTTTCCGACAGCCTCATGGTATGAACTCCGGATCGCTCATGAACGCTTCCCGTTTGATGTCCTCGACGATGTGGAAGGTCTGCTTGTCCTCTATCCTGAACCTGCTGCCGAGTTGGTCGAGGAAATCTTCCACATCGATGACCGATCTGAAGACTCCTTCCACCAGGAAATCATAGCCGTTGTTGATGCGGTGCAACGCGTTGACGGATTGGTGTTTTGACAGGAAGTCCCTCAGGAGCTGTTTCTGTTCCCTGTCGACCTTCAGCATGATGCTCGCTCTTGTCGAATAGCCGAGTTTCTCGAAGTCTAAAAGACAGGTGTGTTTCGAGATCAAGCCGTCGCTCATCCTCAGGCGGTCGAAGAGCGTGCTGACAGGGATGCCTGTCTTCCTGCTCATCTCTGTGAGCTGCATGCGGCCGTCGATCCTCAGATTCGCTATCATCAGTAGATCTTTAGGGTTCATTGGAGGGCCTCGCTTTTTTCCATCTTCATGTCCCTCACCGCACACTGTTACTACTAATTAGTGTCTACAGTCTTATTACTTCCTATTAGTTTTATATAAATCTTTAAGGTGTGCGCGGAGGGCATTCGCACTATCCGGAAATATTCCGGATGGCATCATTCTACATTCTTCACTGACCACAGAATATTATGGGGGAAGCAAGGATAAAAAACCGGACAGGCCGCTTTTTTGTGACTTATGCAGAAACATTTATATCGTTTGCAGACATGACAAATAGACGGGGGAGCATGGCAATAATCGACCTGAAAGACAGGCGAATACTCGCCGAGTTGGACAAGGACGCACGCCAACCGTATTCTAGGATCGCGAAGAAAGTCGGGCTTTCTCAGCAGGTCGTGAGCTATCGTGTGCAACGGCTTCGTGACAACGGGGTGCTGACCGGGTTGGTGACTTTCATCAATCTCGAGAGATTGGGGTACAGGACATTCAACATCTGCCTCGAATTCAAGCACATGACGACCGACCACAAGAACAACCTTATAGAACAGGTCCGGAAGATCCCGCACGTGCAATGGCTGGCGTCGACGATCGGAGCTTACAACCTGGTCATCGGCGTCAATTCAGCAGACATGCTCCAGTTCCAGCACATATTCAACACAATCACGAAAATATTCGAGCACGAGATCGTCAACGACGGCATGTTCATCTGTCTGGATGCGCACCAGATGCCGTATCCATTATTGGATCGCAAGAGAGAGATAAGTGAAGATGGCACTAAAGTTGGAGTGGGTGAAGTCGCCAAACTGCAACGTCTTGATTATTCGATATTGCAGGAACTCGCGCAAGACTGCCGTGTCACCAACAATGAACTGGCGCGCAAACTCAAGACGGACATAAGGACAGTGTCGTTGCACGTCGACAATCTCCACAGGGACAATATCATCTCCGCTTTCAAGCCCTTGATCGACATGACGAAGTTAGGTTATCAGTGGCATCTTGTGTTGTTTAAATTGAAGTATGTCGATCCTGTGACGACACGACAATTCACCAGCTTTTTGAAGAGTCTGCCAGAGACGTTCTTCGTCGTCAATGGAGTCGGGAATTGGAACATGCAGGTGGAGTTCTACTGCAAGGACGATGCAGAGTACGGCGATGTGATGACCAGGATATTCCCGGAAAGGTTCCACGGCATCATCAAGTCCAAGCATGAGTTGCGTATCATGAAAGAGCACAAGTGCAACTGGTATCCTGCCGGCAAGGTCGAAGAACCATTGCAGACGAGCCTTGACATGTGGGCAAGGAAGAAGATTGTCTTGACGAGGAAGTTAGAGGGATAGCAATCCTGTTGTGGTCCAGATTCTCACCAGATCCTGTTGACGAAAATGTCTATCATCGCTCCAAATCTCAGATTCTTCTGTCAAAGCCAGTGCGAGGAAAGGGACATCCTCAGTATCGATTGACATCATCTCTTTCTCTGCTTTCAACATGGCGTCAAAATACCGTCTACCGCAATAAATATTAATATCTGACATGACATCTGCGATGACAAGATCAATCTCCTGCCAAGAAAGCCCGGTTCTTCTGCAGAATTCCTATTTGTGTTTAGCAAGACTGACAAGAACAGCGGTCACTGTGCAGAATTTATAGGAATCGCTTCTCAGTAATTTTCTCGTCATGCCGTCACGCAAAACTGCCGCGATGATGCGATTCGTGTCGACAACCAGTTTCATAAGCCGTGCGACCTCGCAATATCCTTCTTTATCTTGCGTGATAATTCCTCGACATCAAGATCAGTGGCTTTGCTCTTTGCCATGATCGATTCAACTATCTCGACGCGCTTCGCTTTTTCCCACAACGCCTTCCTCACCACCTCGCTCCACTTGATCTCGTCGTGTTCTCTCATCAATTTGTGCAGTTCATTCGGTATCGCTATCGTCATGTTCACCATATTATCGCCTCCATAAGGCGAATAAGTAGAATAAGTATGATAAGGTTTTGTTGGAAGATGCGTCATGTTCTAAACTAAAGACTTGACGGTCAAAATGGGCTTCGGACGATCCACCGGAGGCGTTGCGCGGATTGTGGAAGTTTTGCATGAAGGTAGTTCTTTCATTGAGTTCGTCGAGGATCTCCTGCATCCGTTATCCATAAAAGTAACGATAGTTATTTATATAAGTAACAACTAGAACGTCGTATGAGAACTCCAACCACTCTTTCTCTGCTCGCCGTCTGGCGAAAGAATCCCTTCCAGACGCTCACTTTGCGGGATGTCATGCGATTGGCAGGGAAGAAAAGCAAGCCGTGGGTGTTCAACGCATTGAAGGAATTGGAGCGTCAGGGTTACGTTGCCAAGACGAAAGTGGCGAATGCCAACACGTACGAGCTAAAGCTCGACAATCCGATGCTTCCATTGGCATTGCAGATTGTGGATGCACGAGCGATGCCTTGGCGACACCAGCCCATAATCAATGATATTATCACGTCGATACCGCAGAAGGCGTATTCGTTGATAGTCTTCGGCAGCCACGCGGATGGCACGGCCAAGCCAGATTCGGATGTGGATCTATTAGTCCTGGTAGAAAGCGAAGTCACCGCCAAAAAGATGAAACCATATGTCAATGACGTCGCGCTGCATTCGCCTGTCGAACTCGATGTCCACTACGTGACATTCGCCGACTTCGTCGCGATGCTCTTGCGCGACGATGAGAACCTGGCCAAGCAAGTGTTCCGGAAGCACATGATACAATTCAATCCCAACATCTACTTCCAACTCATCAAAGAGGCGCACAAACATGGATTCCGACCATAGCGAAACGTTGTACCTGCAACGCGCGAAGAGCGAACTGGACTTGGCCAACGCCGTCTTCCGGATCTCAGGTGATATTTCCATCAAAACCGAATTAGAGCTAAAGGAAGACGCGACGTTCTACAGCAACGTCATCGCTCTATCTTACTATGCCATATTCTACGCCGCGAAAGCGTACTTGACAATGAAGGGCATCAAGACCGAACCTCCGGAAGAGCACAAGAAGACATATGACGAATTCGACAAGATTGTCCAATCTGGAGAAGTAGATGTCGCATTATTCATCATATACAAATCGCTGGCAATCCGCGCGGACGAGCTTCTCGGCATATTCATGAGAGAGAAAGCGAAACGTGGCAAGTTCACATACAAGAAACTCCCGCAAGCCAACAAAGAACCCGCAGACGAGAGCGTGAAGAACGCGACAATATTCTTCAAGAACATCGGTTTAATGATGCAGAAACACTGATGGCGAAGTGATACGGACCGTCTTTTAGTCACGCCGATTTCTGATATGCGGCTTTCCTATCGACATACCAGGATATGATCTCGCCACGGAGTCTGGCGGAGAAACAGGATTGTGATACTTGATTGCACGCTTGGCGAATAGCGTCCTCGAGGTCCTGGGCGATTACATGGGCCACTGTGCGGTATTCATATTCCTTGCCCTTCTTAACCTCACTGAAGGGAACGATGATGTCATACGCCCTAGTGTGAACAGGTCGCCTCAAGGCGCGTAACACTTCGGACAAGTCGGGTTTCATGGGGTTTCATATGTCTTTGGAAGATATTAATGTTATGAAAGGATTTCCGGATGTTATGCAGGTATTTTCGGATTCTATCCGGAAGCTTCTCGAGGCGATTGGATGACTCTAAACAATCCGAATATATCCTATTTTCTGAGATACTTCTGCACGCAAGAGACATATCTTCCCAGACTGCGTTTCATTCTCGGACTTTGTCTGTGGAGAATCTCATCGAATCGTTCCGTGCGATTTCTCCCGCCTAGTTTTGCGGCGTACAGGCATATCTTGAGAGCATGACATCGTCTATCTCACGTTCTGCCTCAGACCCAAGTCTGACCTTTTTGGTGACGTCAACAAAATGGTTCAAAACATCATGCCCTGATGTTTTGCAAGCGATTTCAGCCTTTTCAATCACGTTGGTGAAGTTTCGCCACTCTTCATAATCAAGAAGTGTTTGGAGATCCCTTGCAAACCAGAATTCTATTCCGTTCTTGTCTCTGATGCACTCTTCAAATGCACTCTTCAACTTCTTGATGGTGTTTTTCTCCATTCCGAATAGAATGAGAAATCCCGATTTAACTATCCTGCGAAGGTTTGTCTTGTGGGAAGTGTCCGAAAGATAAACGAATGATATTTATAAACCGATTATACATTGATACACCATGATCGCAAAAGAGGCGATATTGTCAGTCAAAGGAATGCTTTCAGCGCTTGTCAGGCAACATCCTCTGCGACCGACATTGGCTCCTACTGCAGTCGTCCTACAAGAAAGCTCATTGTGGTTGTCTTTACTTTCTATGGTCGAAGGATTTCTAAGGGATGGCGACGTATTAGGCACTATCAGTCATAGGGTGCGGGTCGAAGAAGTACGTCGGCACGCGGCCAATACCAAAGTATTGCTCTTACGCTGGCAAGAAATGGCACAGAACAACACTCTTTCCGAGAAAGACTACACTAATTTCACACGCTATACCGACATGATGCTCACCAAAACAAGCGAGACTTTGGACGAATTACTCAAGAACGAGAGAGTGTATTCTACGCAACCAATGCACTGGTTGAAATCAGCAGCTGCCGGACTAGCTCTTGTGCTTGCCGGATATTCAGGATTCACGATGCCGGCGTTTTCTAAGGAAGACAATCCACAAAAACCAGCGACAGAATTGAAGACTGGCGAGACAAAAGGAGAGAAAGAAGCCGACGAAGCAGAGAAATACTATTCCGACTACCGCCAGAAAGAGAAGCAATACTACGAACTTGTCAAGACAGACAAAACACGAGCAGACGCACTCAAGAAAGAAATGGATGCGATCTTCGTGAAGGGCGTAGAGATAGAGATGCAAAAGAAAACCGTAGAAGATATACTCAAAGGATGCGACGTGCAATGGTTCAAAGCGCCAGGCGTCAATTACCTACCAAACGAAGAACCAAAATGGGTCACAGACTACAAAACAGCACTCCAAAAAGCAGCTCGAACAGAAGGAATCAAAGGCGCACTCGTGATGTTCTACGACGGCGTTCTAGGAAAAGTGTTTGAAACAGAGAAACGTCAGGCTATCTTGTTGAAGCAGTTACAAGCGACATATGGAGGATCGTTAAAGATGATG
>JAGVQG010000066.1 GCA_020051845.1 archaeon
AAAAAAAATAGAAGGAATAGAAAAAATAAAAGATCCGGTTTACAGGTCGGCCGCTGTCATGACGTGCAGCGTCTGGCTCTCGCCGTTGAGGTTCGAGTCCATGCCGATTATGTGGCGGACGTTCGCGCGTTCTGCTAGCGAAGCGAGCTCTTCGTCGATGTTGCCGTCCAGCACGACCGCGTAGATGCCTGAATTGAGGCTCTTGATCGTTGTGGCCAGCTCTGACAACGGCACCTTGCCGAGTATGGTCAATTTGTTGTCGAGCAGGTATGCTCCCTTTGTCCCGATGAGCTCTTCCATCATTTCACGGAAGCGGTTCTTCTCTTCGGGTGTGGCTTCGGCGGTCGCGGCGCGTGGCGGTGCTTGTTCGGACCGCATCGGTCTTGCGGATGGACCTGCTTCCGGCCGGCCGTCCGGCCTGCGCCTGTCCCTGCGGTCGTCGCGGCGCTCTTCCCTGCGGTCGCCCGCTATCATCGGCTTGCGGATTGACTGGCTCGTGTCGACCGACTCGAGTTCGTGCTTCGCTTGCTCTGCCGTGATCTTCGAACGCAATGCCTTGTGGATCTCCTTCTTGGCGAGTTCCTCGACTTCCTTTCCGTCGGGTGCTTTTGTCACGAAGTCGACTTCTGCCTGCGTGAGCATGTCCCTGATGATCAGGTTTCCGCCGCGGTCTCCGTCCACGAATAGGATTATGTCCTTCTTGTGGCTGAGTTCGATGACCGTGGGTGGAACGCTTGTTCCGTTCAATGCGATGACGTTCTTGAAGCCTGCCTTGAGCAACGTGATGACGTCGGCGCGTCCTTCGACGACGATGACTTCCTCGCTTTCATCCACTCCTGGTCCTGCGGGCAGCCTGTCGCGGCCGTACTCGACGCATTCCATCGAACGAACCGAATTGATGACTTCTTCGGCGAGTTCTGTGCTGTCGGGCATCATGGTGTCCATCATCGTTCGCAATAGTTCCTTCGCGCGCTGTAGCACGAAGTTACGCTTGCTGATGCGGACGTCCTCGATGTTCTGCACGCGCACGCGCGCGTTGCACGGTCCTATGCGCTGGATTATCTCCAGTGCTGCGCCGATTATCGCTGTCTCTGCCTTGTCAAGGCTGGATGGTATGACTATGCTTCCTTGGGTCTTGCCACCGCGGTTCTCGGTGTTGACTTCAATCCTTCCGATCCTTCCCGAGCGTTGCAGTTCGCGCAGCTCGAGTTCGGAACCGAGCAGTCCTTCTGTCTGGCCGAATATGGCTCCTATGACGTCAGGTCGGTCGACGACTCCGTCGATTTCTATTGTCGCGTTAACTATATACTTTGATGACACTAAGCTTATTTTTCCCATGGTTTCCTCCTAAACCAGAAAGAGAGGGTGCACTGATTCAGCGCGAAATGCGGATGATTGTGCGGCCATTTGGCTCTCCTTCGTACTGCTAGAACGAGTAATCCTATCTCTAATTATGGTCTACCTACAATGAATGTCGGTCCACACTTGATGAGCATGATGATTACCCGCCTGCAGCGGTTGTTGATTGTTACTAAATTGGGGCCCGCAACACTAACTCCCAGGTTCATCGCTGGAATTTATCCTGCGCTCCCATGAGTACTTTCGTGGCGGGCTGTTTCACACAGGGTTTCCCCCGTATGAACCCATAGTTAAAGTATAGGCTGCACTATATAAAATTATTGTGCCTCCTCGGAACTCATTTTGATTCTATATACAAAATAATTGTGTTCTTCTACAAAGCTATATAAAGGCAGGGCAGGGAAATCGAATTAATGGCTAAAAAGACCAGCGGGCACCGCGATGCGTTCAAGACCTGGGGAGATGTCTTCGATGACTTCACCAGCCAGACCGTCCTCAAGCTCATGGGCCAGGGCTATCTCAAAGGGCTGATCAGTCCGCTCAAGATCGGCAAGGAGGCCAACATATTCATAGGCCGGGGCGAGCAGGATCAGCTAGTCGCTGTCAAGATCTATCGCCTCAGCACCTGCGATTTCAACCGCATGTACGAATACATGAAGGCCGATCCTCGTTTCGGCACGCTTGTCAAGAAGCGCAGGAAGGTGATTTTCGCCTGGACGCAGCGCGAGTTCCGCAACTTGATGATAGCGAGGGACGCGGGGATCCGTTGCCCTGTGCCGCACGTCGGCCGCAACAACGTCCTTGTCATGGACATGATCGGTGGCGACACGCCGGCGCAGCAGCTCAAGCAACAGGAGCCCGCCGATCCACAAAAATTTTTTAATCAAGTGGTCCAGATGATGCGTAAACTGCATAAAGCGAAGCTTGTGCACGCTGATTTGAGCGAGTACAACATACTCATTGACGACGAAGCTCCTGTCTTCATAGACATGAGCCAATCCACCACCCATGATAACCCCAACTGGCGGATGTATTTCGATCGCGACATACATAACATCGCCAGGTATTTCGGCAAGCTCGGCGTCAAGGTCACCGACGAGAGCCTCAAGGAACTGATTACCAATGACTAAAGATATAAAAATAAGTTCGCCAGCGAACACGGAATTCATCTACCAACTCAAGATCCCGAAGGAGCGGGTCGCGGTGCTTATCGGCACAAAGGGCGAGACCAAGCGGGCGCTTGAGCAGATGACCAAGACAAAGATTGATGTCGACAGCAAAGAGGGTGACGTGACCATCTCGGGCAAGGATGCCATAAACATGTATGGCCTGCGCGAGGTCATAACAGCCATCGGACGCGGCTTTTCGCCTGAGAACGCGCAGCTTCTGTTGCGCCAGGAGAACGGCTTCGAGCTCATCAATCTCAAGGACTACGCGAAGAACGAGAACGACCTGATCCGCCTGCGCGGACGCATCATTGGCGAGGATGGGAAGAGCCGCCGTATCATCGAGGAGATGACCGGTGTCTTCATCTCCATCTACGGCAAGACCGTGGCGATGATCGGCGACCTCGACGGCCTGCCCATCGCGCGCAGGGCGATCGAGATGCTGATCATGGGCAACAGGCACGCCTCGGTTTTCCGTATGCTAGAGGAACAGAGAAGAAGACTACGACAACAACAACTCAGCCAAGGAGGATTTTGAATGGCTCAGACGACGCTCAACAACGACACCAAGACCACAAGCCAACCCATCGCGCATGAGCTGGCGAAGAAGCAGAAAGAGGTCTCGGTGGCTGAGTTCTTCGAGCGCAACAGGCACCTGCTTGGTTTCGACAACAAGCGCAAGGCCTTGCTTACAGTCGTGAAGGAGGCCGTCGACAACTCGCTTGACGCGTGCGAAGAGGCGCGCATAATGCCCGAGATAATTGTCGAGATCGTCGAGATGGGCAACGACCGCTTCCGCGTCATCATCGAGGACAACGGTCCCGGCATCGTCAAGAAGCAGATCCCGAACATCTTCGCGAAACTTCTCTACGGTTCGAAGTTCCACACCATGAAGCAGGCCCGTGGCCAGCAGGGCATCGGCATCTCGGCCGCCGTCCTTTATTCACAATTGACCACTGGCCGTCCGACGAAGATCAAGAGCAAGATCAGTCCCAAGGATCCTGCTCACATCTACGAGCTGCGCATCGACACATCCACGAACTCGCCGGAGATAATCAAGGAAGAGGAGACCATCTGGAACAACAAGGACCACGGTGTGCGCATCGAGATGGACGTCGAAGCCACCTATCAGAAGGGCGACCAGGGAGTCGACGCATACGTCAAGCAGACCGCGATTGTCAACCCGCACGCCACCTTCATCTATACCAATCCTAAAGCAGAGCAGATGATCTATCCTCGGGCATCCGAGCACCTGCCCAAGGAACCGATGGCCATCAAGCCGCACCCGTACGGTGTCGAACTGGGCATCCTTCTCAAGATGGTCAAGCAGACCGAGAAGCGCACGCTGCAGGCATTCCTGACAGAGGAGTTCTCGCGTGTCGGTCCAGGCACTGCCAAGGAGATCTGCGAGAACTCATCGCTCGACCCGAGGATGAAACCAGAACAACTGGAACATCCTCACGTCGAGAAGTTGATGGAGGGCATCAAGAAGACCAAGATCATCGCGCCAAGCACGGACTGCATAGTTCCCATCGGTGAAGAACTGCTGGAGAAGGGTCTGCGCAAGGAAGTGCCTGCCGAGTTCTACTGTTCGGTCACGCGTCCGCCAGAAGTCTATCGCGGCATCCCGTTCGTCATCGAGGTGGCTGTCGCCTATGGCGGCACACAGCCCGGAGACCAGCCCGCCAGGATTTTGCGTTTCGCGAACCGCGTACCCTTGCTCTATCAGATGAGCGCGTGCGCTTCCAACAAGGCGATCATCCAGACCGATTGGCGCCGCTATGGCATGAGCCAATCGAACGGAGCGTTGCCCGTAGGTCCTATGACCCTTGTCGTGCACCTTGCCTCTGTCTGGCCGCCGTTCACTTCAGAGGCCAAGGAGGCCATAGCCCACTATCCCGAGATCATCAAGGAGATGAAGCTCGCGCTGCAGGAAGCGGGAAGGCAGCTCGGCAGCTATGTGAACAAGAAGCGCAGGGTCGCTGACCAGCAGCAGCGCATCAATATCTTCGAGAATTACATACCTGAGGTCGCCGCCGCGTTGGCCGATATCACCGGCGAGAAGAAGGAGATCATCACGGCAGCCATGCGCAAGATGCTCGAGAAGAACAAGGAGTTCATAATGCGCAACCAGGCGCAGGTGCAGGAAGTCGATTCAGAAGGCCCTTCCCTGGGCAAATCCTATGAAGATGACGACGAGGACGTGAAGGAAGATGGCAAAGAGTAAAAACCCCAAGGAAGCGATTGAGGACCTCGGAAAGGGCATTGTGAAGGACATAATGAAAGGCAAGCAGCCCGAGCTTGAGGTGCCTGTCCGTTCTCTCAGCAACGTCGAGTTCAACAAGAAGTCCGGCACACTCGAGCTTGGCAACAAGATGTCCCAACGCCAGTTCTTCAACGTCGCGCACGCCAAGAAGTTCCTGCAGACGATAGAGATCGCGAAGGTCACCAAGGATTTGCTGGCCGTCGGAAAGCACGCCTCGCTTAGGGACGTGTTCTACATGGTCAAAAGGACCATTCCCAACACCAAGACCGACATAGTCGAGGAGCAGACCGAGAGCGACAAGGCAATAGAGGACCTTGAGCTTTTGACAGAGTTCTCTCGCGAGCAGCTCAACATCAACGCAAACAAGATGGGCTCTGTCGCTGGGAAGGTCGTTGTCGAGGACGCAGGCGACACGATCGATTGGAGCAGGCTCGGTTCAGGCGGTTGGAGCATCCCTTCGAATGTCGAGAACATCAAGTTCAAGAAAGTCGACGCAGACTACGTCATTTACATGGAGAAGGCCGCTGTCTGGGAGCGACTCCACGAGGACAAGTTCTGGCAGAAGAACAATTGCATAATCATGTCATCCCAGGGTCAGACGACCCGAGGCATCAGGAGATTGTTGCAGCGTCTTTCTGACGAGCACAAACTGCCGATCTACATCCTGACTGACGCCGATCCTTATGGGTACTATATTTATTCCGTGTTGAAGTTCGGGTCCATCAATCTCGCCCACATGAGTCAGACAATGACTTTGACAAACGCGAGATTCCTAGGAATCACTATGGACGACATCGAGAAGTATGGCTTGCAGAAGCATTTCATCAAGTTCAAGGATGTCGACGTGGTTAGACTCAAGCAGATCAGCGAGTATGAGTGGTTCAAGAACAACAAACACTGGCAACGGCAGTTCAAGATGATGAAGGGCTATGGTGCAAAGGCCGAAATCCAGGCGCTCAGCGCCAGAGGAATTTCGTTCATCTCGGACAAATACCTGCCTGAGAAGATCAAGAACAAGGATTTCCTCGACTGACACTATCCACTCGACAGTGCCACGCGGGATATTTAACCTGATTTCTCGAGCAATGGTGCATGTCTCTCGTTGATATTAGAAATTTGTTGCCTGCGGAATGGATTGCTAAGGAATCTGCTGACTCAATCACTGTTCTCTTCCACGCGAATCGTGGGAATCACAACAGAAAATCGTTCGTCTTTCCTCGAAAAATAGATTTTGATGAACAGTTTGCAGAGCTAATCGGACTTTACACAGGAGACGGCGATATGCACAGAAAAGAGAAGAGACACTTGACGTATGCATCCATAGACATCGATATAGCTTTGTTCGTCCGTCGTTCCCTGCGCGATAGATTGATGGTCAATGACAAAGATATCCATATAACCGCCATGTTCCGAGATTTCATTCCAACATATGACGGAGTGGCTAATCTTCTCGAGATTGCTGATTCCCACATCAGTCTCAGGTTCAGTGACCGCGCAAAGCACACCGCATATAATATTCAAATAAGTGCTGTGTTGCACAATTATCTATTCTTTGACTACGATTACATAGACTCTTCTTCCGATGAATCTCTTTGGAACGTCCGCTTTTGCTGATGTTCCAA
>JAGVQG010000062.1 GCA_020051845.1 archaeon
TGCAAAGTCTGGGCATACCAACGACTCAAACGCTACGGAGAAACATAAATCACATCACACAGTCAAAACTTCGAACGAGTTATGCAACACGGCATATTAAATTACTAATTCTGTTGTAGTTCTTTCGATATACGCATAAACCTTTTTAAACACGCTTCTGATTCCCGAAGAGATGGCTGACCAGTACAAGGCGACGGATATCGAACCCGCCATAATGAACTTCTGGGAAGATAACAAGATCTACCAGAAGGCCAAGAAGAAGAACGCTGGCAAGAAGACATTCTTTTACCTTGATGGCCCGCCCTACACGACCGGCAGGATCCACATCGGTCACGCCTGGGGCAAGGCTTTGCGAGACAGCATCCTGCGCTACAAGCGCATGGCCGGCTTCGATGTCTGGGACCAGCCTGGCTTTGACATGCACGGCTTGCCGATAGAGAAGGCTGTGGAAAAAGAGCTGGGCATCACGAGCAAGAAGGAGATCGTCGACAAGATCGGCATCGAAACGTTCATCAAGAAGTGCCGCGAGTTCGGCCTGACGCAGATGAAGCCGATGATCAAGGACTTCAGCAGGATCGGCGTCTGGATGGAATGGGACAGGCCTTACGTGACGATCAAGAACGAGTACATCGAAGGCGCCTGGTGGGCTCTTGCGCAGGCGCACAAGAAGGACTTGCTCTATCGTGGCAAGCGCGTGATGACCTGGTGCAGCACATGCGCTACAGCCCTTGCCAAACACGAGTTGGAATACGAGATGCGCAAGGACCCGTCATTGTTCCTCAAGTTCAAGGTCGAAGGGGAGGACAACGAATTCATAATCGTCTGGACGACGACGCCCTGGACGTTGCCGTTCAACATGGCTGTCATGGCCAATCCTGAATCTGACTATGTGATCGCGGAGATAGAAGATACTAAGGAGAGATGGATCCTTGCCGAGGCGTTGAGCAGCGCAGTCATCGGCGCTGTCGCCGGAAAGCGTTTCAAGGTCCTCAAGAAAGTCAAGGGTGAAGCGCTCAAGGGGATCAGATACATCCATCCTTTCGCGGATCTTGCGTACCACCAGAACAGGAGGAAGGACACGCCCAACGCGTACACCATAATCCTGTCGGACAAATACGTCGGCATGGACGCTGGCACTGGCCTTGTCCATTGCGCGCCTGGCTGCGGTCCCGAGGACTTTGAGGTCGGGAAGGAATATGATATCCCCGCTTTCAACGAGATCGATGAGTCAGGCACCTTCCCTAAATCGATGGAATACCTCTCAGGCCTTGTCGCGAAGAAGGACGATGCCAGGTTCGTCGAGGAGCTGCAGAAGCGCGGCAATGTGCTTGACATAGGCGAGATCGAGCACGAGTACCCGCACTGCTGGCGCAGCAAGGACCCTGTGGTTTTCCGCGCCACAGAACAATGGTTCCTTGCCGTCGAACAACTGCGCGAGCAGATACGCACCCTCAACAAGGACGTGAAATGGGTGCCTGAATGGGCAGGTAATAAATGGTTCGATTCCTGGATGTCATCTTTGCAGGACTGGTGCATCTCGCGCCAGAGGTTCTGGGGCATTCCGTTGCCGATCTGGATGAACAAGGAAGGCGACTACATACTCGTCAGCTCGAAAGCGGAGCTTGAGAAGTTGTCAGGCGAGAGACTCGATGACCTCCACAGGCCTTGGATCGATGATATCGAGATCATCAAGGACAAGAAGAAGTACACTCGCGTACCTGACGTGCTCGATGTCTGGCTTGATTCAGGCGCCGCGCCCTGGGCCACCCTTGATTTCCCGTCCAAGAACGAGCTTGTCGAGAAGCTCGGCGTGCCTGACCTTATCCTTGAGGGCAAGGACCAGATCCGCGGGTGGTTCAACAGCCTGAGTTGCCTGAGCATGGTCAGCTTCGGCAGGATCCCATTCAAAGCAGTGTACATGCATGGCTTCGTCAATGACGCGGAAGGCCGCAAGTTCAGCAAATCGCTCAAGACCGGCGTTTCACCCTATGAAGTCGTCGACAAGTTCGGCGCTGACACGCTGCGCTACTATACCATAGGCGGCTCGCAGCCAGGCGTCGACCTGAATTACGTTCCAAAGGATGTGGAGCTGAAGTCACGCAACCTCATCGTGCTCTGGAACCTGCACAACTTCGTGCTTGACCTCGCAGACCAGCTCAAGCAGGACCCTGCGAAGATGGATGAGACAGTGATGCTCACGCAACTCGACACGGAGGAGCGCTACCTGTTCTCGCGCATAAACAGCACGACGAAGAAGGTCACGCAGATGTTCGAGGACTACGAGCTCAACCAGATCCCGGGTGTGGTCGAGCAGTTGATCATGGATTTCTCGCGCGTCTACATACAGCTCGTGCGCGAGAAGGCGTCAGGATCGGATGAGGACCGTGCCGTCGTGCTTTTCACGTCATACCACGCCCTGATGCGCATACTCGAGTTGTTCGCTCCGATATGTCCGTTCATCACAGAGTCGATCTACCAGCGATTGAAGTCGCGGTTCGACCTCGTGCACGAGAGCATACACCTGATCAACTGGCCCAAGCCCCAAGAGAAGGCGATCGACTACCCGCTCGAGGACAACATGATGTTCGCGCAGGCAGTCATGCAGGCCGCGCTCTGCGGACGAGAGAAGGCGCAGCGTGGCTTGCGCTGGCCACTACCGAGGATCTACGTCGTCACGCAGCAGACAGGGACCATACAGGCCGTCGAGCAGTTGCGCGACTCGATAAAGAACCAGCTCAATGTCAAGGAGGTCGTTCTGCAGCCCGACATTCCCGAGGTCAAGGAGACCATCACGATCAATCCTGCCGCTTTCGGCAAGGCTTTCGGTCCTGCGAGGAAGAACATCGAAGCGGCGCTCGCGAAGAAGAACCTCGCCGCTGTCCTGCGCGAGATCCGCGGACAGAGCAAGGTCGAGATCAAGCACGCGACAGGCGTCGCCGAGCTCAACATAGGCCATTTCAATGTCGAGCGCCTTGTGCCTCGGCATCTCATTGAAGTCGCCTTCCCAGGCGGCCACGTATATGTCGACAACGAGATAAACGACGCACTCGAGGCAGAGGGATTCTCACGCGAGCTGACCCGCCGCCTGCAGCAGATGCGCAAGGAAGCCGGCTTGACCAAGAGCCAGCACATCTCAGCCCACATACTGACTGAGACCGCCATGGTCAAGCGCATCGAGCCTTTCGGTGACGCCATCGCGCAGAAGACCAATGCGTGCAAGCTCTACGTCTCTGACCAGGGCCCTGCCAAGAAGCACAAGCACAACGAAGAGACCAAGATCAAGGACAAGCAGTTCCTGGTCTCGTTCGATGTCGTTGATTGACTATCACTGCCGCGTTTCGTAAGGATTCTACGGAGAATATGCAGGCGCTCTTTTCTCGCAATAGACTTCAGGCTCTTCGGCGTTCGCAGGAGCAGGGGCTGATTTTTGGTACCTTTCCTGGACCTGAGCAGGCTTGGCATTCTCTATCTGTACAGCCTCATAGCGCAGGTTCAATGCGCTTGCCACCGCTGTCGCGCCCGCAATCAGGACTATGCCTGTGATTCCGAGCTTCATCTGTGAACGTCTTGTCGAGTCCATGGAACGAGATGATGCCTGCAGACTATATAAAAATTACTATTTTCACCACTCCAAGGTAACAAAATACCGAAAGCTTTATAAATACAATTAGTATAGTAATCCCGAGTGAAGACACATGGGACTATTCAGCTCTAGGTCGGATAATCTGGCAAAACAGCTTAAGGTACGCACCAGGCAGCTCGATGCGATAAACCGCTTCAGCGCCCTCCGCGACCAGTGCCAGAACAGCAAGGACTTCCTTGACCAGGCAGCCCATTTCATAGCAAGCGAACTGGCTTCCAGATTCGTGGCCATCGTTCTCATGGAAGGCGAGAAGATGCAGATCTCCGCATCCACGTTGAATGATGTGACAAACCAGCATTCCGATGTCATCAACCTTCTCGCGCAGAACGCGATGAAGACAGGCAGGAATGTTATCATAAACAACGCGCGACCACACCTGCGACTGCGCAACGCCAAGGTCGCTTGCGCGCTCGCCGCCCCATTGCTCTGGAAGAACCAGTACATAGGTGCTGTCGTCGCCTTCAGGTTCAAGCGTCTTGCCTTCGCGCAACGCTCGCTCCATACCATGCAGACGCTCTGCACACAGCTCCCCCCTGCCCTCGATTATGTGATGGCGGGCGAGAACGTCACGCAGCGCAACAAGGAACTCAAGATAATCTACGAGATAGACAAGGTCAAGGAGAAGTTCGGCAAGGACACGCAGATGCTCCTCGACGCGCTTGCCGAGCAGATACAGAAATTCACGAGCGCCAAGTGCGCGTTCATATTCCTCACAGACAACAAGACCAAGGGCACGAAGTTCGCGGCGACAGGGAATGCCGCGGCGCACAAGGCCGTCCTCAAGGATTTCGCCGACGAATCAGTCGCACAGGGAGAGATGGTCGAGCAGAACATCAACTCCCACCTCAAGGACGCTGTCTGCATACCAGTCACCATAGGAGACGACCACGCCGCGTTCGGCATGGCGAACTCCAGCAACCAGGACGGCTTCACAGAGGAGGACAAACGCATCCTCGCAGCCATAGCAAAGCAGGCGGACAACGCCCTCTTCGAGGACCGCGAACGCAAGAAGATGCGGGACACTTTCTCGCGCTATGTCAGCGGCGACGTGCTCGACATAATCCTCAAGGACAGCGACGCCCTGCGTCCTGCGCGTCACGAGGCCACGCTCCTCTTCTCTGATCTGCGCGGTTTCACCTCGCTTTCGGAGACCATAGAGCCTGAGAAGGTGGTCGGCATGTTGAACGAGTATTTCACTGTCATGACCGAGATCATAATCAAGAACAAGGGCATGCTCGACAAGTTCGTCGGTGACGAGATCGTCGCCATGTTCGGCGCGCCGGTCTTCTTCGAGGACCACGCGAAGCGCGGCGTCAAGACAGCCGTCGAGATGCAGAAGGCCTTCAAGGACCTGCATGCCAAATGGCGCAAGCAGGGCCTGCCTTCGGTGGGCCTGGGCATAGGCATCGACAGCGGCAACGTCGTCGTCGGAAACATCGGCGGCGAGCAGCGCGCCGATTACACCGCCATCGGCGACCACATGAACACCGCGGCACGCCTCTGCAGCCACGCGACTCCGGGCCAGATATTGATCACACAGAACACCTACGATCAGGTACGCAAGAGCGTCGTCGCGGACGAACTGCCCGCGTTGACACTCAAAGGCAAGACTTTGCCGGTGAAGGTTTACAATGCAGTCTCACTCAAGTAACTCGACGGGAAACATCACGGTCTACCATGCGACTCCCTGGACGGATAGGATCCTCAGCAAGGGTAGCATCCAGTGCCCTAAGCTGTTCAGGATGGGCTTCACTGAAAGATACAATGCGTTCTTGAAAGACGAGTTGAAGTCTGTGCTGGACCGGCTCGAAGCAGGTGGGTTCAAGGGTCAGATCAAGGATAACTATGGGCTGGATCACGTCCCCGTTGATGGACTGACCAAATTCCACGATTTCCAACATAATTTTTTCGTCTTGCTGGACACACGCATGGATCAGGCCGTGCATAGACTTCCATGCCATTCCAAAGCGGCTGCGGTCCTCGAACTATCGGTCCCTGAGGACAGACTTGTCGTCCCCTATACTATCACCCACAAAACAGGCACATACACCCCGATGGACAAGAGAGAAAGCTCAGAACTTCTCGCTCCACTCGAGCTTTCCCTCGAAGGTACGCTTCAAAAGATCCACTTCGCCAAAGGCGTCAAGGAGATAAAGAAACACTCCGGCCCCTACGAGGCGCAAGGCGTCGAACTCGTCGGGATAATCAATGGGCCGGTGTGAAATGGGACTTTTCATCAAGCTCTACCACGTGACTCCACTCGCGGACTTGGCGCTGATGGGCAGGCAGCTCTCATGCTATGATCTCACAAGCCCACTTTGCTCAGACCATACCTATCTAGCGCTCAAGAAGAAGCTCGACGACTACGAGCTTCTTCGGGATTACATCGACCTTCCAAAGCTCAGGAAGAACCGCGCCTTGCGTCAGGGCAATGATAGTGACGTCTGCTATCGCGTGTCCGAACGTTACGGAGAAGGCCTCACGATCGACGCCGCGCTCAAAATGGCCAAAGATCTCGAAAGCGGCACCCACGTCTGGTTCATGAGAGAACGCCAGAAAGGCAGGCTCATGACAGCATTGGGCGACCAGCCGACGCCGGTGGCGCAACTCGAGGTCGAGGTCGACGCTGAACGCGTCCATCTTCCTGTCGAGGCGCGCGGCGATGTCGATTGGCCGAAACGCATCATCCCTATCGAGCTGAAGCTCGAGTTCACATTGAGAAAGGTCTATCACCAGTATGAAGAGGATTCCGATCACCTTGCAAGACTCATCTATAACCGTTTCCCGCGCTGCACCATTGAGCGCCAAAGCCATAAGAAGATGTACAGGCCGCAAAAGGTCGGTGGTCATGATGGCAAATAGCATCGAGACGCTCGCGCTGGGTTATTTCTCGAGGAACCTGATCGGGAATCTCAGGCAAGACAACCTACCCACCTTCAAATATGCCACCAATTCTGTCCGACCGTACGCCAACCCTTCGGAGAACATCATCGTTCTTCCAGAAAAAGTCCGCAACATCGTCGATGCGCTCTATCAAGCCACTTTCGGTGTCGGACAGTTAATTTACAGTAAGAAGAATATCAGTACTGGAAGCCTTGAGACCAGCATGGCGCAGCAGACCTTCAGCTCTTTCTGCGGTCTTTGCAACATCGATCTGCGCATAGCTGAGTGGAGGGAATGTAAGGTCGAGAGCCCGATTCAATCATCCATTCACTCGTTCATGAAACAGTATCTTGATCCGAAGAAAGCCGCGGAGAACCAAGCATACTTCGAATTGCGCACTCAACCAGTGATTCCGACATCGATTATCAGGAAGGAAGCGCTGACGCCAGAAGTCGAGAAGAATATCGAAATGCTAAAGGCGTTTGGTTTGTTCACCGACTTCGAGATAGCTGCGAATTATTTGTTCAATATGGATCGCGTGCGCAGATTGAACACCCTTCAGGGGGATAAAAAACATGTCGTCCAGGACGAGACGCTCAACTTGCATCACTCGCTGGCGAAGCACATGTATAACATCGATCCAAAGGAGCTGGCGCACAAAGTGATGAAGATGCAATGGATCGACGTCTCGGCCGCTGAGACCCAGGTCAACGCGCCATCCGTAAAGGACGATTCAACAAGCGTCATACTGCCGAAAGTCCATGACACGCCCACAAGGATAGGCATGCCTGCTGTGGAGGGGAAGAAATGACGATCACGCTTTACCACGCGACAGATGAAGCAGTCCGTCTGCTCGATCAGAGGGTGATGCTCTGTAGTGCCCTTGACAGTGCCGATTCTCCCGAGTCGCGTCGTGCCCATGGCCTGCGCATGAAGGATTACATCACAAAGTACGGGCTCTGGAGCCCGAAATGCGAGTGTTTCCGCGATGAGATGGGAATAGCTGAATTGTACAACCACATCGAACTGAGCACAGACATGCACAACGCCCTTGGTTGCTTGGAGCGTCCCAGGACCCACCCCATCGTGTTGGAGCTGGAATTGGCAGACTGCGACGCGAGCATGCCTTTCGAGTTCAAGGGAGCGCAGTCGTCCCTTTGCCGCACACGTCTTGTCGCTGGCTGGCTTGATCTGAAGCCCGTTCTTCGCTGCGTGTATTACATGAAACCGCAGCAAAGTGGTCCACTGGTGCATGCCATGGAGAGTTATCCTGACGCCAAGATGCACACCCCCAAGCAATCTCATATCTAGCGTGTTATTTCCTTCATAAAACCTATAAAGGGACGGCGATAACATGTCGCTGATGAAAAGAGTTGCCCGTGAGCTGCCTCTGGCTGAGTTCACATTACGCAAGTACGAAAAGCCTTTCGGTCTTGAAGGCAGGGAACTCACAAGGAAACTCTGCCTTTCATTGGGTCTTCTGCAGCCGGGCGATTCAAGGGATGGTGTCGTGGATGTCCTGCATTCCATCCTACACTCCAAGGGACCATTGCCTCTCGAACAACTCACTTCTGAAGTCATCAACAGCCGAAAAAAAGCAGGACTGGATGCCGCAGGCATAGCTCCCTCGAACGTGCGTAGGCACCTGCGCCGCCTCAGATCTTTGTATCTTATCGACCGTACTCCTCAAGGCTACCGCGTCCACGAAGGCGCGTCATTGCCTCAGCTTTTCGATGAGAAGATCGAGCAGTTCGTGCTAAAGGCGACGACCCAGCGCGTGAAGGAGTACATCGTCGCTGTCGAGCAGGCGAGGTTCGTGAAATGACCGCCGACGTCCTTTTGACTGAGGAGGAAAGGCAGATCGCCGCTGACCGTGAATACTACAGCCAATACAAGGATGCCATGGTTACGACTCTGATTTCGAGCGGCGCGCTCTTCAGCGACCCTGACAGGAGGATCTACGTGCCAAGCACGGGCTTCCCGCATGTCTGCCGCATCGACACGAACAAATGCGACGCTTCCGGCCTTGAGACTATCGCTGAACAGTATGCGGTCTACATCGCCAAGCGGCTCGGTCTTGACCTGCCGTTCTGGAAACGCCGACGGTTCAAATATGTGGCAGCGGACAGTCCGAAGGCGCGCGTGCTGGCAAAGGCGGTTGTTGATTGCTGGGCCAGACAGGGCGTCAAGAAGAGGCTGATCCACGTTCCTGAGCAATGCCACCAGCTCAAGGGAAACGCAATCATCGTCGACGATGCGGCACGCACAGGAAGCACTATCGCGAGGAGCGCGTACACACTCATGAAGGCAGGCGCGACCGTGAGCCACATGTTCTGCGTCTTCAACTACCAATCAGGCACAGACCAGACCTTGGATGAGACGTTCAAGGATGTGAAGAGAAAGCCCGCGCTGGACTTCATGCTCCGCCGTGACGACCGTCTGTTTCTTGATAAGATGAAGAAGAATAACGTGAAACATAATCCTATGAGAAAGGAAGAGCTCGCGCTCTATTCCGTGCTCTGCCCATACCTGACCGGCGCCATCAGGTACAGCGCCAGGCACATGCACCAGCGCTACGTCAATGAAAGCAGGCCGCTGAATGACATCATTGTACCGACGAGCGGCAACAACCCCGATGACCTGCATAAAGCGTTCGAACGCGCCATACTGCGCCTCACCCTCGAAGTTGAGATGTACCCGCACGAGCAGATGCTCTGGTACGAACCCAGCAAGAATGAACGCGTTGAACCAGGGCGACAGGTTTACTCTGGCGATCACTTCAAGAACAAGACCGAAGTCATCAAGAGCATGGATGAGGTGCGCGACAAGTTCATCAAGGAGCATTGCCCATCAGGCCTGCCCTGGATGCAGGCGCTGCCGTTCACCCTTCGCGAGACATTGCAGGACGCTGTCAATCGCAGATATTCCCTGAATAGCACCGGTGTCGAGCACACCCATCACGTGCGCGAGGTGTTCCGCCTGCTCAAGAAGCACCAGCCCGGGATTCCCTACAACATCTTCGGCCTGCCTGAGTGGGACACGCTCAGTCGTATCTAACGCATCTCGAAACTGCCGAACATCTCCTTCGGCTTGCGCCAGACCGTGTTGACCGAGTCGACATTGGCGCCGCGCGGGCCAAGATTGCAGAGTTCGATGAATTCCGCCAGCGCGCCCTGCGTGCCCTGTGCGATGATCCCGACATTACCATCAGGAAGGTTGTGCGCGAAGCCGTTGATTCCAAGCAGCATGGCTGCCTGGACAGCCCAACTTCTGTAGAAGACGCCTTGCACGCGCCCGCGTATAATAAGGTACACCTCTTCCAAACGCTCACCTATTTTCTGCAAACTATGTTCGCCATTGTCACGTCCGAAAACACGACTATTGGCGACGTGGTGTTGTATGACAACAATGGATTTAAAACGATTTCCGTAACCAAGACTAAAAAGGTGGTGAGGCAGGGGGACGGCAGCGCTGCTGTCCTTCTGTTATTTTTTAAAAACCCGCTTCTTCAGGATCACTCTGACTTATTATTCACTGCTTTTTGCCAAGAACGCCCTTATCGAAGTGCAGCTTCATGAATATGAGTATCGTGGCGAAGAATCCTGTTATGCAGTTGGATATCAGGAATATGGTGTCACCATTCACATATGCATAGGCCACCCATAGCGCGACGCCGAACGCGATTGATAGAAGGAACATGATAGAGACGTCCTTCATGCTTTTTGTGGCGTATGCCTTCGCGATCTGCGGGATATAGCTGCTGGTGACAAGGATTGTTGCGGCCGTCGCGAGTATTTCTTTTAGCATAGAATCACGTTCAGGAAAGGACTATATTAACATGACGGACCACAATGGTGACCACACTGGATGCGACCCTAGAAGTCGTCGTCATCGTCAGCTTCTTCGGCTTTGACAGGACCTGATTTCTTCTTCGGCGCTTTCATCTTCTTCGTGACTCCCAACTTCTTGTGGCAGCTTTGGCACTCGAACACTATGGCTTTGACACCTTCGAAGGTCTTACGCGTGTATGGCGCTGTCGTCTCGCCTGATTTGTTGCAGAAAGGACAGGTGTAGACTATATTGGTCGTGAGTGTGACTTCGTACGCCCCTTTTTCGATGGTGTTCTTGCATTCTGGACAGGCATATTCCTTGGCCCTGATTTTCACACCACCCGTCTTGTCATCGCGCGGCTTTCCCATGATGCCTTTCTTGCACTTGGGGCATTTCTCCTTGAAGACCCATGCCATTGCCTTGCCGTTGAAGTTCTCGCCGATAGAGCGACGTGTGAAGTAGACGCATTCATCCATTGATTCGGGTTGTCGTAATGTCATATTCTCACCACTATCCTGCCCATTAAAAAACATTGCGGTCAGTCAGACTGATAGAAGGCAGTGTCACGCAACGTCCTTCTCACGCGCGTCTGCGCATCAGGACGCCTGCGAGCACGATGCCCAAGGCAGCCAGGATGGCGAATGTCGAGAATTCGGGGACGGGCGCAGGACTGGTTTCGTTCGTGTCCATGATAATGATGAGGCCATTGCCGCCTGTGGCATTGCTGCTGTTGCCACCGTAACCTATACGTATCTGATGATCGACATCACTTGTTCTCGGAGGTGTTTCGTTGATGCCTGTTGTGGTTGTGGCAGCACTGACGCCAAAACCATCTATGTAGCCGGAACCGCCGCCACCGCCGACTGCGTTGCCTACTCCTTCACCACCGCCTCCGCCACCACCGTAATAGCCCGCGCCTCCTCCGCCACCGCCGCGCCAGCTTCCTCCACCACCAGTACCACCCAAGTTCTTGCTACCCGGAGTTCCATACGCATAACCTGTGATCTCAGTGCCCCCTGAAGTCTGGTTGCCATAATTGATGTTGACAGCTCCTTCGTAGGCCATGCCGCCAGAACCATTGAGACCGCCGCCAGAACCGCCATAACAACTCGGGCAATTCGCAGCAGTGACTGCTCCGCCACCGCCGCCTGCGACGACAAGATCATCATTTCCCCTGTAGATTGCAGACCTACCACCGCCTCCACCGCCAGTGATACCACCGCCAGTGCCGCCAGTGCCACCGCCGCCGAAACCACCCGTGCCACCTGACGTTCCAAGATCGCCGCCTCCGCTGACCACTATGTTGAGAGTTTCTAATGGTGTGACGCTGATGGTGGCATTGGTGAAACCACCACTTCCTCCGACATTTGTATCGATATCGGCCGCGCCGCCGCCAGCACCCCAGACCTTCACAGTTATTTGCGTGATGCCTGCTGGAACGACATAGGTCTGGTTTACGCCTGTGTAGCTATAGACTGTTTTCGTCGCAAGGACAGAGAACGAACAAGCGAGCAAAAGCACCATCAAAAGCGCCAATCGCATAGAGATACCTAAGAGATACGAACGATGACAATCATCCAATCGCACTATCAACACCTCTTGAACGGTTTAAAAGACGTCTTTGCATATATAAAGTTTGTGCGAATCAAACCTTGCATCGCAATATCGCACTCGCCTTCGCTATCGGCATCTTGCTGAACTTGATTATCTCATCCATTTCCTTGATCCCGCGCTCCTCAAGGATTGAAGTGAGATGGTTCAAGAGGTGCGCAGTCGCCATGGCATCTCCCATCGCCCTGTGCGCCTGGCTGTTCGGAATGGATAAATGTTCAAGGATGACCCCCAATCTTGTGCTTGGCAAATCAGGAAGAAGCCGTTTCGAGAGCCGCCGTGTGCACAGAGCGTTGTTCTGGAGTGGTGTGCCTAAATGCTCCTGCGAATTCTTGTTCAAGAACCCATGGTCGAATGTCGCGTTGTGCGCCACAAGGATGTCCGATCCGAGGAATTCTAGGAATCCCGGCATCACATCAGATATTTTCGGCGCGTCCTTGACCAATTCATTGTCTATGCCTGTGAGCGAAGTTATGAAACGCGGGATCCTCACTCCAGGATTGACCAAGCTGTTGAAGTTCCTCCCGATGTGTCCGTCGCACAATTCAACAGCCGCTATCTCCGTTATCTTGTGGAAGTGTTTGGACAGACCAGTGGTCTCTATGTCGACCACCACATACCTCTTTGACATGACCTGCGGGCAGATGCAGGATGTTTAAGTACGTTGCGTTGGTTCAAACCAACAATGGCTGCAACGCGTTGATCAGGTAGCCGACAAGGATTATGCTCGCAGCGACTACACCGAAGAAGATGAGTATCAACCGAAGGTTCATGGCTCTGCGGAGTATGACCGCTTCAGGCAGGCTCAGTGCCACTGTTGCCATCATGAACGCTAGCGCAGTTCCTAGCGGAACTCCTTTGATGAATAATTCTTGGGCTATAGGCACAAGCGCGGTAGGATTCGCGTAAAGTGGGACTCCAAGCACCACAGCCACAGGCACCGTGAATATTCCACCTGCCCGCATGACACTTTCAACCGTTGTCTGTGGGACGAAATTGTGGATTATCGCCCCGATGCCTACACCTATCAGTATCCAGTACCATAGCCTGCGCACTAGTTTCACGCTTTCCGATAGTCCTGTCATTGCGCGCTGTTTGAATGACGAATATCTCCTCTCTTTCGGAAGCGCCAGCATGTCTGCGTCCAGATGTTTTTCAAGACGCAAACGCCCTAGAACCATGCCGCCGATTATTCCGAGCAGCATGCCTGCGACCACATACACTGCCGTGATCCTCCAACCGAATGTCGCGAGCATCAGCACGACAAGGTATTCGTTGACCAGTGGCGAGGTTATCAGGAATGAGAACGACACTCCAAGCGGCACTCCTGCAGTTAACAATCCGATGAATATAGGTATCGACGAACATGAACAGAACGGCGTGACTGCGCCGAACGCGGATGCTGCGACGTGCGCCTTGAGCGAATTGTGCCCAAGCCATCGTTTTAATCTTGTAGGTGGAATGTAGGTCCTTATCGTTCCTATGACGGCCACTGTCAAGAACAACAGCACCAATAGCTCGATCGAGTCATAGATGAAGTAATGCATTGCCTGCCCAATAGCTGTCGCTGAAGAAAGGCCCATTACGCCGTAGACAAGCCAGTCGACAACACCCGAAATCATGTTCACTTATTCTGGCAACAGCAGCACTGCTTCTTTGCTTTCTTCTGCAGTCTCTTGTCCATCGCGTCTATCGCTTTCTTTATGATTCCCATCTTATTCCTCCAACAATCCGTTGATCCTTCGAGGATCCTTGACACGACACATCAGGTACTTGCCTTCGCTCTTCGTGTCAAGGATGCCTGCCGCCTCAAGCAGCTTCACGTGCCTGAATATGACTGACTGGTCGCGTTTCGCGACCTTGGCAAGCTCGCATATGCATGTGCACTTCTTCCTGCGCAGGAGTTCCTTGACGATGCACAATCGCACCTCATCCCCCAGCGCCTTGAAGAACGCCGCCTTTTCGGCATCATTTGTCATTTGCATGATTATGCAAATGAGGACTATTTAAGACTTATGCAGGATGCCCGCTAAAGAACTCGACGCCAGAGAGTGCTTCGAATTCCTTGTCCTGCTCAAGTGCCTCAGAAGCCACAAAAGTATATATACGATATGAGACTGAAAAAATGAATGATGAAAAAGTGGTTCATTCTGACAATTTTGTTGGTTTCTCTGATTGTAGTGATGGGTTGCGCTCAACAACCACAAATTGAAAAAACACCACCACAACCCGAAAGAATAGCACAACCCTCACCGATTGAACAGCCACCCGTCATCCCGACCGCGCCTCCTACGCCTGCTCCGACTCCCGCCCCACCCGCACCGGAGAAGTCATGTCTCGGCCAATATACTGACACGGAGCACATGGATATTTTCGATTCCCATGTCCACATAACGTCCAAAATCAGCATGTCTCAGATAATCACCGAGATGGATAAGGCAGATGTGAGCATGTCGAACCTGTATTCAGGTTCGCTCGAGACCGTATCTAAATACCCTGGTAGATTTGTAACATTCGTAGATACCCCTGACTCGCCGCAACCCTCAACCTGGTTGACGCAAGGCCAAGCATTTGTAACATCTGTTGAGAAGCAGTTGAGGACAGGAAAATATTATGGCATAGGCGAAGCTAACCTGAGGTACTCCAGTGGCCCGGCCTCTCCGATCGTCTATGTTCCGGCAGACACTCCGCTCTGGCTTCAGCTGGTGGACCTGTCCGCCAAATATCACGTCCCTATCTCATTTCACTTCATACCTGACGACCCTGTTGCGAATGCCGCCTTCGAAAGGATGTTGAGCCACAACAAAGACGCGATGTTGATCTGGGCTCATCTCGGATTCAACCAGCTGCCGCTCGACATCAACATGCTCAACGACTACCTCTTGCGATATCCCAATCTGTATTTCGACACTGCCGGGATTCAGAACATGCAAAAGCCTCTGCCGGAAATCAACTCTAATTGGTGGATGCTTGCAAATGAATCCAGTCAAGGACAACAGCAACAACAAGGGCAAAGCCAAGGCGGGATGACTGAGACCAGTGGTCGATTGAACGAGGACTGGAGGCGGTTCTTTGAGACATGGAACTCCCGCATCTTGTTCGGTTCAGATGCTGGAGGGGGCTCAAATGGCCTTGAGAGATGGCTCAACTATGTGGGCAAGACAAGTGATGGTGCCCCGGCTGACGCCGTCGGACACTGGACACGTCTCCTTTCCAACATGGAGTACAACGCCGCTCGCAACATCCTGAGCGGCAATGCAAGAGCGCTCTTAATGAAGGAAAAGAGACCTCCCTACGATTTCGTGGTCTCGTCAGATGGCCAGTGTCATCACATTATCATAAGTTCCACCTCCTCTCTTTCAGCTCTGACGTTCAACAAAGGCACAAAAACCATCACCTTCACGGTTGCCGGCTCCAGCGGGACGACGGGCAATGCCGCGATCACCATACCGACAACGCTTCTCAAAGGAAACTTCACCGCTTCTGTGGATGGCAAGAATGTCCAAATCAAAGAGACGTCCGACCCCGCCCACACAACCATCAATCTGGACTATGCCGGCGGCATAAGAACGGTCGCTCTTAGCCCAGTCATCACGACAACGACCACGTAGACAGTGCCAGAATTGCCGCCTTAGACGCCTTTCTCCCACAAAGCATTTGAATGGCCGATATGCAAGTCACTTGACGAACTCGACGCCAGGCAGCCCATCGAATTCCTTATCTCCTGTCAAGAACTTGAGATTGTGAACCAGTGCAAGTTGATACCCTATGCAGTCGACAGTGCTGAATTTCTTCTTGATGTGCCGAAACCTAAACTCCATCGCCCGTTTGACCGTGTTCAAATCAATCTCGAGAATATCAGGATCAAACGCTTCAGTTATCAATCCTGCCCGGGAAGAGTTTGTCCGCTTCAATAAACCATAATAAAATTCACCTACGTTCAATGCGCTCGTGGTTATTTGGTGATTGAAGAAAGCATCATACGCCGGATTCCCTTCATATATCTCGAACAGTGCATAGCTATCGAAGAAGTACATCAACCCTCCAAATCTTCGTCTATCTCCTTCATCAGAGCGGCCACGCCGCCTTTGACCTTGAACTTTCCAAATATATCTTTCACGCGCGTATGACTTCTGCCTGGCTCAAGATGTATAGTTATCTCTTCGTTCGGACGTATTCCTAATTCTTTAGGTAGTACCACACCTACGCTGTTGCCCCATTTTCTAGTCCTGGCCTTCAAGTCTATCATGTCAGTTATACACGTATAACTATTATTTATGGTTTGCGGCATTACACTACTGATCAGACAGGGTTTATTATGCGTTCCGTCAGAAACGCTGGAGGAATTTCGGCAGTTTGAGTGATCAAATGATGGTCCACAAAGGTTTTAACCGGATCAAGAAAAACACCAATAATGAAGTTCCTCATCACCGGTGGCGCCGGCTTCCTCGGCATCAATCTCGGCCGTTACCTGCTTGACCGCGGCCACAAGGTGCAGTCCATCGATATAGCTGAGTTCAACTATCCTGACAGGGAAAAGTTCAAGGTTTTCAAGGGTGACATAAGGGACAAAGCAGCTTTGTCGGAAGCGATGAAGGGCTGCGATGTCGTGGTACATACCGCAGCAGCCCTCCCGCTCTACAAGCCCAAGGAGATCCACAGTGTCGATGTAGACGGCACAAGAAATGTCCTTCAGACAGCGAAAGATCTAGGGATCAAGCGCGTCGTACATGTCTCTAGCACCGCTGTCTACGGAATCCCTGACCATCATCCTCTTTTCGAGACAGACAAACTTGATGGCGTCGGTCCTTATGGCAACGCAAAGATCGAGGCTGAGGATGTATGCGTCGAGTTCAGAAAACAAGGCCTCATTGTACCTATCGTACGTCCTAAGTCTTTCATCGGTCCTGAGCGTCTTGGTGTTTTCGCGATTTACTATGATTGGATCAGGCGCGGCAAGAGCGTCCCGATCGTCGGCAATGGAAAGAACAAGTACCAGCTACTTGATGTAGACGACCTTTGTGAGGCGATCTTATTGTGCGCGACAAAACCAGCCCATGTCGCAAACGACACCTTCAACATCGGAGCTAAGGATTTCACGACGATGAGAGAGGATTTCGGTTCAGTGCTGCAATACGCGGGTTTCGGAAAGCGCATCGTCGGCACGCCTGCGACGCCGACAATCTGGACACTACGCACCCTTGAAGCATTGCATCTTTCACCTTTATACAAGTGGGTCTATGAGACCGCTCCGCACGATTCTTTCGTCTCGATAGAGAAGGCCGAGAAGATCCTTGGATTCACTCCAAGATATTCCAACAAGCAGGCATTGATACGAAACTATCAATGGTATCTGCAACACCACAAAGAGTTCGAGAACCAGACAGGCATCAGCCACCGAGTGCCCTGGAAGCAAGGCATACTGAAGGCAATCAGCTGGTTCTTCTAGTCAAAGCACACTTTACGCTCATCCCAAACAGTTTAGATTGGCGTTATTTGCAGAGTCACGCTGCCACTGGATTGACCAGGCCGGAATCCTCCGATGCCTGTCTTTGTCCGGATATTCTTGATCATGTATCCACCGGCGTTCGTCTCATTGCCGACCGCGAGCGTTTCTTTCACACTGTTTGTCTGCGCCTCTGAGGGATCATTAGCTTCCACGAGTATTGCGAGGGCGGCGGAATTCTCCAAAACACTGATAACGCCGATGCGCAGATTTCCATTACGGTATTGCGTGCCTTGCGCGATGGTGACCGTCTGTTCACCTAGAACAGCACTCTCAACAATAATCGCTGGTTGCGGCACGCAGCCAACTATGAAGAATGCGAACAATAATAGGAAGTATATGCGCATATATGACCAACAGCGCCTTCTGAATAAATACGTTGTTCTTTCGTCGGCTATGACGACATACGTATTAAGAGACTGTTGTGGATATGACTTTTCTGTCCCACTTATATTCTCCAGACCATACATTTCTTTAATAGTATAAAAAGCCTAATAGTGCCTAGTATGACAAAAAGGTCACATATATCACAGTGATAAACATGAAAGAAGACAAACAATACGTGGAAAAGCCTGGCTACCAGGCGAATAAGCAAGCAAAACCCGGATACAAGGGCAAGGACACAAAGGCAGAGATGGCAAGACAAGCAACCCCCGCAACCTACAACCTCCGGCCTTCACAGACACCTCCATTGACAGATATCCTGGACAAGTCCCAATACGAGATGCCGCCGATGCGGGACATGCAAGCATTCCCGACAATGACTGAATTCATCGCCGCTTTGATGATGAAGACCGTCGAACTCGCACATACATACATGAAACTCGCGAGCGCGATCGAACAAAGATACGGCGCAATGCAAGGGATGCAGCCAGCGTATGCACACGGCAAAACCCCGGCATACGGCCAGAAGCAGTACGCTGCTCAATCAAGCAAACAGAACAAAGGGTGAAAGAAATGGCAGGAAAGGATGAACAGATCGGATTCCACAAGGGCAGTCTTACGACGCTCGCGAAGGAACGTGAGGAATTCATGAAGGTGCTCGGCATCGTCGAGCAGCTCATGCAGATGCACATCAAGGCCCTCAAGGACCTTGGTGTCGACCTCGAAGCAGAAGCTAAGAAGACACCTGGCAAGAAGAGTCTTGAAGGAGCGCTCTGAAAATGTACGGCTGCGGCGGCTATTGCGGAGGGGGAAGCTCTTACACGGGCAGTTCCTCTTCGCAGAGCTACGTGATGGCAAGTCCGCTCGAGCAGATGGCGTCTGACGCGACATCTTACTCGACAAGCTCGTCATCGAACTCATCGTCGTACTCAACGCAATCGGCTTCCGCTTACAGCAATTCGACGACAGGAGTATACGGCAACGCATCGACAGGAATGCACTACTTCGCTCCGCAGGAGACGATGGCAGCGGCTTTCAGCGCCGACGAATTCCTCGACCCGTTCAGGCCCCCGACGCCTTTTGTCGGAGACGCCGAGACAGTGAGACCTTTTGTCGAGGAAGCGTTCAAACAGCTTATGGGCACCGAGCTTCCGCGTGACATCATCATAAGGATCGGCACGACAGAACAGTTGGCGCGTGCATATCCTGGTCAGTGGGATTCGTCAATCGCTGGCTTCGCGCTCAACAGGGTCGGCTGGGGAACAAGCGAGATATTCGCACGCCACGACAACATGGACAGGCTTTTGCTCACCATCGGCCACGAACTGGGCCACGTGATGAGCGAGCCGCTTCCAGTCATACACAACGAAGAGGCGAAGGCGTTCGCCTTCAGCCTCGCGTGGATGAAGACTATCAAGGAGAATAATATCGCAGGCATCGGCCACGTCATCAACCCGATGCCGGCGGCTAACGGCCTGCACGACAAGGCCTTCGGCTTCGTGGCCGACCTTGTCGAGGGCGGCAAGATGGCGATGGACGTGTTCGCTGAACTGGTCCACAAAGTCATAGCAGTGAGGTAATCACCATGGCAGAAAAAAAGAAGAAATCAGAGTCCAAGGAACACCCGAAGGAGAAACAGGAATACAAAACTCCAATCAAGGGCCAGACAGAATCCCCTCATATGCCTGCTGGTGTACCCGCGCTCCCTCCTGAAGTCGAGGAGAAGCTCAAGGTCATCAAGGGCAAGATCGACAAGTTCCAGAAGGAGCTCGTCGGCAAGTTCGACAAGTACATCATGGGCGTTGGGCTATTGCCTCCGCCACAGCCAATCCAAGGCGAACAGGTCAAACCCGAGCAGAAGGACGAGGTCCATCTACTCATCCTGATAGACGACAGCGACAGCACGAAGATGACCAAGGATGAGCTGAAGGACAAGCTCACGACAGTCATCAACAATGTCGCAAAGGAGATCGAGCCGAATTTCGTGCCGAACGTCCTTATTCTCAGCGAAGTCTGGCAGTCGTGCTACGACGGAAAGAACGATCTTCTGCAGATGATCGCGCTGTGCGCTCCTGTCTTCGACCGTGGAATGCTCAGCGCCATAAAGATCGCCGAAGTCCACAAGCAGATGGTCCTCAAGAAGTTCGAGAAGTACATCGTGGCCTACGTGCTCGCCGGCTCGCTCGTGCAGGGCAAGGCCACTCCCGAGTCCGACGTCGACGTCTGGATAGTCATAGACGACACCGACGTTAAGAAGATGACCCGCGCCGAGCTCAAGGACAAACTGCGCAGCATAATCATCGGCATGGGCTTCGAAGCGGCCCAGATGACAGGCATCCAGAACAAGATCAACATCCAGGTCTACATCCTGACCGACTTCTGGGACATGATGCGCGAGGCGAACCCTATCGCCTTCACCTTCCTGCGTGACGGCATCCCGTTCTACGACCGCGGAATCTTCATGCCATGGAAGCAGCTGCTCAGGATGGGCAAGATCAAGCCAAGCACCGAAGCCATCGACATCTACATGAGCTCGGGCGAGCAGGGTCTTGACCGCGTGCGCCTCAAGCTGAAGGACATCGGAATGGAGGATGTATTCTGGAGCATACTCACGCCTTCGCAGGCCGCTCTGATGCTCTACGGATTGCCTCCGCCCACTCCGAAGGAGACTCCTGAGGTGATGCGTGAGATCTTCGTCAAACGCGAGAAGCTCCTGACAGAAGCCGACGTGAAGATCCTGGAGGACACCATAAAGGTCCGCAAGGACATCGAGCACGGCACAAAGAAGGAGATGACTGGTAAGGAAGTTGATGAGTTGGTGGAGAACGCCGACAAGTACCTCAAGCGCATCAAGCGCCTCTTCACGCAGATCGAGAGCATCGTCGAGAAGGAGACCTTGGTCCACCTCTACGACGGAGTGATCAGCGCTGTGCGCGACGCGTTGCGTCTTGCGGGCGAGCGCGAAGTGAGCGAGGATGACATGCTTGAGACGTTCGAGAAGCGTCTGATAAAGACAGGCAAGCTGCCGCATTCGCTGATCAAGCCGCTCGACAATCTCATCGAGGCCAAGAAGGGCTATGACAAGGGCAAGCTCACAAGGACAGAGGTCGATGAGGCCCGCAAGGCAGCGACAGAACTGCTGCGCAGCATCATCGAGTTCGTGCAACGATCACGCGGCCGAGAGCTTGAGCGCGCGAAGGTGCGCGTGAAGTACGGCAACAAGTTCGCCGAACTCACCCTGCTCGAAGGCCAGGCCTTCATCGTGCACGACCTTGACGAGGAGCCGAAGCGTCTTAGCAAGGCCAAGGTCATGCCTGACGGCTCACTTGGAACACTTGGCGACACGACCCAGGAAGAGTTCGAGAAGGCGCTCGCGAACGCGGTCGTCCCTCCACGGACCTTCATCCGCGAGAAGCTCTTCGAGAACCTCAAGAAGATCTTCGGCAGCGATGTCGAAGTGCTCGTGAATTTGGGCTAGGCCTAATCTTTTCGATTGATTTTTATTCTTCTTTCATTCACTTGGTAGAATGAAGCATATTGTCCTCACACTGACCCTTCTGATCCTCACTGCCTGCGCTGTCCAGAATATCCCGACATCGACGACAACGCAAACGAGCGATGAGCGACCGTCAATGACTGTCGCACAGTTCAAGCTTGGCGACACCCAGCAAGCGAGTGTGGATGCCTTCGTAGTCAAGGTCTACACCTGCCCGCCATGCCCTGCTGGAGCCATGTGCAAGCCGTGCATGGGAGACAACATAGTGATTTCGGACGATCAGAAACAGATGGGCACATACACGTTGACTGACAATGACATCATTGTCTTCACCGACAAAACCAAGGATTTCACCACAGGCAAGAAATACACGTTCACCATCCGCCTGACCGACAGTAAATCCACGATGGACACCATAAACGACGTCGAACTTGTCGACTACTCGCCACGCTAGCGCTTCTGCGAATTCTGCTTCTTCGCATTCTGCGTCGTCAAACGCTTAAGCAACCTTCTCTCAGCACGCCACGACCTGTATTTCTCGACGCCTTGCTTGATATCATCCTTGGCTTCGTGCATCCAGCGCGTGTAGTGGTATGATTTCTTGAACTCCGGTATCGGAGTGTGCCACTCATGCGGTTCGTCATGGTGCAATGGCATGACTTCGAAGTCGACCTCGAGCGGCAGGTGGTCCGAGAACTTGAAGTTCAAGACATGATAATGGCGGACGTGTATCCTTGAGCTTGTCAATACATAGTCAAGCCTTCTTGACGGATGGACCGCAGGCTCTGTGTAGGCCTCATTGGGAGATAATCTCCATCTGTGGTGCAGATGCGTGTGCTTGAGCAGGTAAAGTATCTCACTTTCACCGTGGAATGTGTTGAAGTCACCCATCAGGATCACCGGATTGTGTATGGAGTTGACTATGCCGACAAGCTCGTGTATCTGTTCACGTCGGGTTTGAGCGCCTAGTGCGAGGTGCGCGACCAGAAGTGTGAGCCGTTCAGGCACATGGACAGTGACCTCGATTATCACCCTCTTCGTGCCTTCATGGAAGACATGGTACCTGACATCCGATATCCTGTACTTGGATATTATCGCATTTGCCTGCTTGTTGAGTATGGGCACGTGATGGAACAGTCTCAACCAGCCTTGCAACGGGTACTTGACCGCTTCTATGAAGTTTTTGTATCCCAATTCTTGGGCGAAGAACTTGACCTCGTCTTTCTTGGCGCGGAAGGAGCCTGTGTCGACCTCGACAAGTGCCAGTATCCCTGGATTGCGTGTCTTGAGCGCCTTGATGATCCTTTGATCCAGATGTGGTGGCGGGCTGAATGTGCGCCAGAACTTGAGGTATTCCCACCAATCACCAAGCATGCCTTCACAATACTCGACGTTGTAGCAGATGAGACGTACCATGATACCTCTTTTTCTAATGATTCACACCGACTTTACTATTTAAACGCTTTGCAGGGAAGCCTGGGGAAACATATAAAAGCGCACCAAACGTCAATACCACAAAAAAGAGGTCATCATGCGTCGCGGTCAGATCACGCTGTTCATAATTCTTGGTCTTGTGTTCGTGATTATAGTCTCTTTGACGCTTTACTTGATAGATGTGCAGCAGCGCGAGCAGGAGAACGCCGCTCTAAGCGCGCTTGATCGAGCGCCGATCCTGAAGGATGATTGCGAGGACGGCACCAAGAACGGCCAGTGCGGGAAGGACAGGCCTTTGCAGTGCAGGAACGGCGTCATGAAGCCGATGTGCAGCGACTGCGGCTGTCCGACGAACGAGTTGTGCAACGTGGATGGGACTTGCAAAGGCAGGGCTGAGCAGGCGAAGTCCAACTTCACTTTCTACATCTTGCCGGTCGGCTACGCTCCTGACGACCGCGAGTTCCTTCTGCGCGCAGAGGTCCTGAAAGCAGGGATGTTCGCGACCATGCCGTTCACTGACGAAAATTTCGTGATAGTCGAGAACACCTATCCTGATGGAGATTGCCTCACTATCACGCGCGGTTTCGACAGGCACGTGCAGGAGTGGTTGCAGAAGCAGACAGGCCATGGTTTGTCTGGCGTGCGTTTCGAGGATGGGATCCCGCTCTACAGCTACAGGATAATCGGCATCAGCGAACAGCCCCAGGATGAGGCGCGCTGCGGCTGCGCGCATTCGTTGATGTACAGCCCCAATGTCTTTGTCGGTGGTTCATCGTGCGGGTTCTCGCCGCATGTTGTGTTGCACGAACTAGGCCACACGATAGGGTTGTGCGACGAGTACGACACTTGCGTCTATGACGAGACCAACAAGTACATGAGCCAGGGCTTCGGCCATCCCTGCCTCAACGGAAAACCAACTGCGGACAACAGCGACTGCACGGATATCTGCTGCAGCAAGGACGCTGCCTGCTGCGATGGCAGATTCGCGGACAAGAAGACGGATGGCTTCTTCAACATCATGGGCAGCGGCGACGTGCCGCCTTCGCGCAGACTCAACAGCCAGACCCAGGCTGTCTTCTGGGTGTACTTCTGCGGCAAGTTCGGGGTGTGCCCATGAGACGTATCATTGTGCTGCTGGCACTGATCCTGCTCTCGACCATCGTCGTCGCCCAGGACACCGCGTTGCTGGTCGACATCACTTTCCTTCCTGATGGTTCGGCGAGGTTTGATGACGTGCAGGCGACTTTCGCAGGTATCGACCACGAATCAGGGAAGCCTTTGGCTGACGGAATCAAGATGGAGGTCGACGGCACGACCTACTACCAGACCTATGTGCCTGTGACCTTTGTGCTGATGGACGCGCGCGAAAGGATGCCTGAGATGGGCGTGACGCGCAGACTGCCATATTTCGGCAATCGCGGCGGGATCATCATCACACATGACGACAAGACCGTGGCTTCCTTCGACCTTGCGCAGTTGTGCAATAATGACGGACGCTGCGACCGTTTCGAGAACGGCATCAGTTGTCCTGCCGACTGCGAGATACGGGTCGCTGACAAGGTATGCTTACCCATACAGGATGGCGGTTGCGATCCTGACTGCGGCCAAGGCCTTGACCCTGATTGCGGCAAACGCGCAGAACCTGCTCCGCTCTCACTCTACTTGTTCGGCGTGATGATGGTGTTGGTCGCGCTTTACTGGCTCTACTACCTCTTCTGGAGACGGTGAATTTTCCGGTCACTGGACAGCTCCGCGTGAAGCTTATAAGCTGAAACATCCACACATAAACCTGAACTTGAAATGGACAAAGACAACGCACTTGTGGTTTTTGAGGATAAGAAGATCAGGAGAATCTGGCATAATAACGAATGGTTTTTTTCAATAATTGATATTATTGCTGTTTTAACTGATAGTTCAATTCCGCGAAGATATTGGTCTGACCTTAAGATAAAGCTTAATGAAGAAGGTTTTGAGTTGTACGAAAAAATCGTACAACTGAAGTTACCATCTTCTGACGGCAAATATTACGACACTGATTGCGCCAGTACTAAATCACTCTTCAGGATAATACAGTCAATTCCATCAAGAAAGGCAGAGCCATTCAAAGTATGGCTTGCCCAAGTTGGTTATGCGCGAGTCCAAGAGATCGAGAATCCTGAACTGGCTCAAGAACGTATGAAAGAGCTTTATGAGCAGAAAGGATACTCTAAACCATGGATAGACAAGAGACTTAGAGGGATTGCGGTAAGGCAGGATTTGACGGATGAATGGAAAAAGAGAGGCATTGATAAAAATACGGAGTTTTCAATTCTTACTGCCGATATCTCAAAAGCGACATTCGGGATGACTCCGACAGAATACAAGAAGTTCAAAGGAATCGATAAAGAGAACCTTCGCGACCATATGAACGATCTCGAAATCATATTCACTATGCTTGGTGAAGCATCTACTACCGAAATAGAAAGGGTCAAAGAACCTAAATCGTTCCCTGAACACAGACAAGTATCTAAAGAAGGAGGAACAGTAGCGAAACATGCAAGAACAGAACTTGAACACAAGACCAGAAGAACTATCATGAGCAAGGAGAACTACTTGGACGAACCCGAGAATGAGAAGCGAAAAAGACTAAAGAAACCCAATCCTGAAACGGACGAAATTCCGTCAACAAAGAGTTGACATTACCACTTCACAATATCTCGACCGGCAATATTTATAAACAACTCCCCGTGAATAGTCGCTATGTCCAAGTACTACATCACGACGCCGATATACTACGTGAATGACGTGCCGCACATCGGTCACGCCTACACCACGATAGCGGCTGATGTTCTTGCACGCTATCACCGTCTCAAGGGCGAGAAGGTCTTCTTCCTCACTGGGACAGATGAGCACGGACAGAAGATAGCCGACGCCGCTGCTAAGGCAGGCAAGAAGCCGAAGGATTTCGTCGATGGATTGATCCCGTCGTTCAAGGACGCGTGGAAGCTTCTCAACATCAGCTATGATCATTTCATCCGCACGACAGACGACCACCATCAAAAGGCGGTGCTTGAGATAATCAAACTCTGCGAGAAGAACGGCGACATCTATCTGGGAGAATACGAGGGTCTTTACTGCAAGGGCTGCGAGAGGTATTATCTCGAACGCGACCTTGTCGACGGAAAATGCCCTATGCATCTTACCGCGCCGATACATATGAAGGAGGAATCCTACTTCTTCAAGCTCGGCAAATACCAGGACAAGCTTCTGGAATTCTACAAGGCGAATCCTGGATTCCTTTCGCCGTCATATCGTGCAGAGGAGATAATCAACCGTGTGAAGGAGGATCTCAAGGATCTGAGCGTCTCCCGCACCAACCTCTCATGGGGCATTCCATTCCCTGTCGGGACAGGCCATGTCACCTACGTCTGGTTCGACGCTTTGACGAATTACATCAGCGGCATCGGCTGGCCGCAGGACATGAAGAAGTTCAACCAATTATGGCCTGCTGACTGCCATCTGATCGCCAAGGACATCAGCTGGTTCCACGAGGTCATCTGGCCCGCCATGCTGATGAGCGCAGGGATAGAACTGCCGAAAAAGGTCTTCGTACATGGCTTCCTGACTGTCGAAGGCCAGAAGATGAGCAAGTCCCTTGGTAATTTCATAACGCCGCAGGAGCTTGTCGGCCGCTTCGGTGTCGACCCCACACGTTATTTCCTGCTCAGCTACATCCCGTTCGGCCAGGACGGGGATTTCAGCGAGGCACAGTTAGTCACAAGAGTCAATGGCGAAATAGCCGACGCCTATGGCAATCTGCTCAGCAGGGTGGCAACACTCGTCGAGAAGAATTTCCAGGGCCAGTGGCCCGCGTCAGGCAAGTTCACCGAACTCGAGAATGACATCGAGAAAGCGGCTAACGAGCTTGAATCACAGGTCGACAAATCATTGGCAGGACTGGAGTTCAACAAGGCGCTGGAGCAGATCCTCGGATTCCTTCGCGCTGTCAACAAGTACATGACAGAGACGCAGCCGTGGAAGATAACCGACAAGGACCGCCTTGGCACGGTGCTGTACACAGTGCTTGAAGGGTTGCGTGTCGGCACGAACTATCTCGCTCCTTTCATTCCAGCCACAACAGAGAACGCTGCGAAGCAACTCGGCCAGAAGATCTCGCTTGAGCACGCCAAGTTCGACCGCGACACGAAAGGCGTTGTGAAAAAAGGCGAAGTCCTGCAGAAGAAGCTCGAGGCCAAGAAGCAGGACAGCCCTTTCGCGAAGCTCAACCTGCGCGTTGCGCATGTAGTCACAGCCGCTCCGCATCCTGACGCCGACAAGCTTCTCGTACTTAAGATCAACCTCGGCAATGAGGAGCGCACGCTTTGCGCAGGCCTCAAGGCGTTCTACAAACCAGAGGAACTCGTCGGGAAGCATATCGTGGTTGTATCGAACCTAAAGCCCGCGAAACTGCGCGGCATCGTCAGCCAGGGGATGCTGCTTGCCGCTGACAAGAACGGCGTGGTCAAGGTGCTTGAGGCGCCTGGCGCAGAGCCCGGCGCTCCTGTCACGTTGCCCGGAGTCAAGCCCAATACCCAAGAGATCACCATCGATGATGTCATGGCCATCAAGCTCACCACGAGGATGAAGAAAACGGTGTTCGACGGCCAGCAGCTTGTGACTCCGACAGGCGACGTCGTCGTCGACATCGAGGACGGCGCGACGATCAGATGAAAAGCATAGGTCATTCCGCGGTCATAATCATAATACTTCTTCCAATCGTCCTTTCGCTCATATCGACTACCCTGATCGTGCACGCAGGACCGCTCATGCATTCGCTTATCGACAAGGACTCTCGCGACCCTAAGAACGCGCACGACACCCTCACCTACTATTATTCATACATCATCACCGACACGGATGAACTGCCGAAGATCCCAGGTATGACTGACGCTGAGCTGCAGCACCTCCGTGATGTACGCCATGTCTGGCGCACAGGCCTTTTGTCGATGGCCACCGGCGCGCTTCTTCTCGCAGGGTTGATGATCTATTCCTGGCGCAAGAAGACATTGCACGTCGCGCTCGAGTGGGGCAGTCTAGTCACCATAGCTTTGATGATAATCGCGGGCTTCGTGCCGTTCGATTCGCTTTGGGTCTGGTTCCACTCGCTCGCGTTCCCGCAGGGCAACTGGGTGTTCGAATACAACAGCAGGATAATCCAGCTCTTCCCGCCCGCTTTCTTCCAGGACGCTGCGTTGCGGATCGGGCTTCTCTGCCTTTTCTTGGCCATAGTGACCTATGGCGTCGCCATGGTGCTGCGCTGGCTGGCGAAACGGAAGATGAAGACGACTGAAGAAGCGAAGGACGTCACAGAACCTGCTTGATATATGCCATCAATTCAGGCCAGTCAGCGACACGTTTTATCGACGAATGGACATTCTCCTTGTTGTAGGGGTAATGGCCGAAGATCACCGTCGGTATGCCTTTCTCTGCGCAGTCCTGGCAGTGCCAGTGGAGGTCGTCGACGAAAAGCGCTGCCCCTGCGTCCTTGCATAACTGGCTTTTGGAGAATCGCGCTGTGTGGAAGCTGTCATTGTCCGTGAACAAGACATCAGAGAAGGAATCGCCGAAATGAAGTTGCAGCCATTGCCTTGTCACCTGCCGCATGGCGTTCTGGCGTGATGTGACAGCGATTAGCGTGTGCTGCTTCGCTAGTTCCTTGATGCCCGAAACAGCGCCAGGAATCGTCTTTATCGCAATCATCCTCTCGTCCGACTCGAACTCGTTGACGCGTTTTCTCTCCTCTGCGTGGTCGCAGTCCCAGATCTTGCTCAAAGAATAATTCCATACGTCGGCGTACCGCAGCGATGTGCCATACTTGGCATTATGCCACAAAAGCAAGTCCACGATGTAGGCTGCCAGCACTTCATCTATGTCGATGCAGATGACGGACATCTATACTCCTCAAAGCTTGCTCGTGTGTTCCAACGCAGCAGCCTTCATGTCCTTGGCAGCGTAGATGCCACGACCGACTATGGCATGCCAGTTGTCGCCAGCGACCTGGGTGGCATCGCTTATCTTGCCGCCCTGCGCCACGAATCCTGGCGCGCCGAATACAGGCTTGACGCCTTCTGCCTCGACGACTTCGCGCACAGTCTTGATTACGTCCGGCTTGTTGCCTGGCACGATGAAATGGTTCACACCTGCGCGTGCCGCAATCTTGTACATCTCGAGCGCGCCCTCGTCGGTGATGAAGCCGCCTTCGCTCTGCGCATAGGCAGGATGCGTCATGCGGCCGCCGACGAATACGCCGAGATCCTGGCACAACGCCCTGTATATCCAGGCGCGTTCTGTCTCAGGTCCTGCCTGCGGGAAGAATATCACGACATCGACTCCTGCCTGCTTGCAGACACGCGCGAATGCCGCGCCAGTATCAGGTATGTCTGTGCCTGCCTTCTGGTGGTCGTAGATTACCTTCTTTCCTGGAGCTTTGTCCTTGATTGTCCCGACGACCCTAGGCAATCCATATGCAAGACCTAGTTCGAAGCCGATCTTGTAAGCTGAGATCTTCGGGTTGTCTGCCGTAGCCTCGACGATCTTCTCCAGATCCTCGAGCGTGGCGACATCGCAAGCAGGTATTACTCCGCGCTGGACATCGAATATCTGCTGTCCACGCTCGGTCTTCAGAGATTCGTGTGCCGCCTTTGTTCCATAGACGCGGACATAGGTGGCCATGCGGCGCAGATCATCTTCTGACGCGCCTTTTGTCTCTGAAAGATGTTGATATATCTCTGAAGCGGTCAGTATCGACTTCACAGGCACATTGGTCGCGCGAGTGAAAGATTCCACTGCGCTGACACCGTCGATTCCGACTTCCTGCCTGTCGACGGCGATCACGCAGTACGGGACGTCGACCTTCGCTATCTTGGCAAGCAGTTCCAATGCCTCGTTCTTCGTGCCACCCGTGGTGAGCACGTCGTCTATGAGCAGCACCCTGCTGCCATCCTTGACCTGTGCGCCGACAAGTATCTGTTTGGCAAGGTCCGCGCCTGTGGCGTCACCGTGCGTCTTGACCTCCTTTCGATCGAAGGTGAAGCCCACATTGGTTTCATGATTCTGCGCAAGAGCGATTGATGTCATGACCGCGAGCGGCACTCCCTTGTAGGAAGGCCCAAAAATAGTGTCGACCTTGCAGTCAAGCGAGGCTATGGTCGCGGCGTATGCTTTTCCGAGAGCCGCGGCGTCCGCGCCAGTGTTGCAGTCGCCCATGTTGAGGAAATAGGGCGATGGTCTGCCTGACTTGAGTGTGAATTCACCTGTCTTGAAAATCGCACGGGTCTTCAAGAAATCTATCAATTCTCGCTTGTATGGTTCAATCGCCATTTTCGCACCTCACTGATATTCGATATTATGGACGGGAATTAAAAAGAAAAAAAGAATAAAAACAATCGTTTAGCGTCTATCCGAACGCTGCCGGATCGAAGACAGGCGCCCTGTTGACGTGGACGACGGTGACCTTGATGGTCTTCTTGGCGCTGTTGCCCGCCGCGTCTGTCGCTGTCAGGGTGACTTCGTTGGTTCCTGCGTCTCCGGATGCCGTGGCCTTGGTCGCCGAGGTCATCCATCCTGTGAAGATGAGTATGACCTTGTCGTTCTCAGGATCAGTGACCTTGGGCACGAGCTTCACCGTCTCGCCTTCGTTGACGCTGAGGTCGACGAAGTCGGAGATGACAGGCGCAAGGTTGAGCTTGACCACTGTCACGCTGACGTTCTTGCTGTCGGTCGCCTTGCCGTCAGATACCGTGACTGTCGCCGTGTAGCTGCCTGCGTCGCCTTTCTTGGTCTGCCAGACGCCGCTCGCGTCAAGCGGCTTGCCGTATGTGAAAGTCAACGTATCCGAGTCTGCGTCGGTCGCCTTTGGCACGACCGTCATCTTGTCACCTTCGGTCGCGGTGACAGCGTCTATCGCGCTCAACACCGGCGCCCTGTTGACATGGACGACCTTCACTGTGACGTTCTTCGTCGTGGTGAGCTTGCCGTCGGTAGCGGTGACCATGACCACATGGTCTCCTGCGTCGCCTGCTACGGTCGCCTTGATCTGCTGGTTCATCCATCCGGAGTAGGTCGCGGTGACCTTGTCTCCGTCAGGATCGCTCAGTTCCTGTGCCAGCGCGACGTTCTCGCCTTCGTTGACTGTTATGGTCGATGGGCCGGATACCACTGGCGGCCTGTTTCCTGGCTTGACGATGACCGTCACCTTCTGCGAGACGCTGTTCTTGCCGTCGCTTGCCGTTATCGTGACGACATATTCGCCCGCGTCCCCTGATTTGGTCTGCCACTTGCCATCTTTACCTAGAGGCGCAGCGAACGTGTAAGTTATCGGGTCTCCGTCAGGGTCAGTGGCCTTGAGGTTCGGGAATGAGACGATGTCGCCTTCTGTGACCGTCTTGGTGACAGTGTCCTTTGGTGCGGTCGTCGGTTTGGTCGTGGTTTCTGGCTTAGCGACAGGTTTCGTCATATCAGCCGCCACAGGTTCGGTGCCCAGGACAGCGGTAGCCGCGTCGATGCCGTCTCCCACTCCTATCTCATCTATCTCAGGCAGTGTGCCGTTTGTGTCGCACGATGCCGTCGTGCTGCTACGCGGCGGCACAGAGCATGCGGCCAGAGCCACCAATAGAACTACTGACAGAACGAACGCGATTTTTCTGACCATTAGACACACCTCAAACCTTTTTGTTGTCATTCAAAAATGGTGCATTCGTATATAAATTCTTCGGTAGTTAATACCTAGGAGGATGACCGTTTCTCGTCGATAAATATATCACCGTCCTGTGACAAACCTACCAAGAAAACAGTCAGACCAGCCCGTACTTGACGAGCTTCCTATGTAATGTCTCGTAGCGTAGCCCTATCTTGCGTGAGACAGCTACGGGCGATGGTCCGTGCTCGGCAAGGGCTTTCTCAAGGTACTTCCGCTCCCAGACAAGCTCGGCCTGCTCAAGTGTCGGAAGCTCCAGGGGCAGTTCTTTGGCTATGTTCTTGCCGAGCTTGGGCGCGTGCTCATAGAACGCCTGGTATTTCTCCGGAGCGAGCGATTCCTTGAACTGTATCGTGCTCTCCTGGATTATGGACTGCACCTCTCCCTGGACGTAGAATTCCTGACGATGCAACTCCTTGCGGAACCGGTCAGCTCCCACGCCGAACTCCTTCATCAACCTGTGCACGCTGCGGCGATCGATGCCTGATATGCGCGCGACCTGGGCGATATTGCCGAAGTGCAGCTGCGCAAGGCGGGCAAGATAGTGTTTCTTGAACGCGAGCTTCGCTTTCTTGAACGGTATCGATATGTCGACAGGTATCTCGAGCAGTGGGCTGCGCTTGAGCTTGTCCGAGACCTCTGAAGTGAGCTCGTCGATGCGGACGCCGAGATAGGTGCGCATGGCATCATCGAGCATGGGCTTGACTTTCTTCTCGACGACAGAATCGAGGGATTCCATCATGCCCTCCTCGGCACCGGATCGTGCGCCAACAAAGAGAGCCATACCCTGCAGAGCGCGATCCAACCAAGCATGACAATGACCGCAATGAGGCTGAACAGGTAGCCGTAGGCAGCGACAGTGACCATGGCGACGCCGCAAAGCACCATCACGGCAAAGCCCATTATTATCACGACGATGAATCGCTTGATGTTCTTGACCGCCTGCACAAATGATGTGCGCAGTGGCGCGGGATGGGTGATGAACGCGAACGAGACCATGGCGAAATAACCGACTATGGACAACAGCGCGAACGCGGTGTACTGGTATGCCTTTGGCCCGATTATCGGCACCGGCGCGACAGCACTTTGCTGTCCAAGCCATGCCATGAGGAATATGATCCCTGCGGACAGAAGCGCCCACAAAAGGTTCAGGCGCAGCGAACGCCAAAGGATCAGCAAGAATCCCGATCTTTCACCCTCTTCCCTGTGCGCGATCCACCAATTCATTCCCTGCGAGATCGCGAAGATCACGTAGAACGTGCCGATGATGTACGCGATGCCCCAGAGTATCGCATGATAGTGGTCGAGCGCTTCCGGCATCAGGGTGAGCGCCTCAGGGTTCTGCGTGCCGACGAAAGCGCCCGTCTGCTCTGCGAGTATCCTGTTGAATGCGTCGACGTGGTCTGCGGTGTCTGCGAAGAGATTGGTGTATATCATGCCGTATGACACGATGAACACCAGATCGATTATGATCGCGACAAGAAGCAGCAGCCAGTGCTTCGTCACTGTCTTTGACGCTTTTTTGAGCAAGGAGAATACTGTCCGCATGATCCACCTATACCAGGACTGTCGTGACAGTGTCCTTCACGGTGAGCTGGAGCTTCAGTTCCGGCGTTGAATACAGCTTTGCGCCTTTTTCATCGGTGACATCGAATGTTATCGAATACGATCCTGCCGTTGCCGTGAATGCGTAGCTGACGTCGAGCTGGTCTTGACCTTCTTTCGTGGACCTGATCGGCGTGATCTTTCCTCCAGGATTGGGGATCGACGCGACATTGACCAAAGCACCTTTTGGTCCTAGAAGCGTCGCCTTGACAGTGACTAGTCCCGGGGACATCTTGAAGGTCTTCGTCAACAATCCTGCTTGTGTGGAGCCCGCTTCCTTGCAGATGAAACATATCGGTTCAACACCTTGTGGTTCGACTGTGAGTCTCAATATCCTTGAATCGTAGCCGCCTGCCGTCGGTGTCGGCGCCGTCGTCACAGGTGTTGTCGTCGTCTTCGGCACCGGCTTCTGTCCAGCGGTGTTTCTGCACACCCTGTCCTTTGTGGCGTCATCGTCCGGATATACGCAGAAGTTTCCGGATTGTCCTAGGCCGCAGTTGACCAGGTCTTTCCGCGTCGGGTCAGCGGCCAGTTTCCTGTTGGCCTCATCGAGTCCTGCTTTGTTTCCGCAATAACAGGCGATCAATGCCTTGTTGAGGTCAAGTGTGGGGTCGTCCGGGCATGCTTGTACGCTGCCGCCTTTGCCGCCGACAGAATCAGCGCATACTATCTGGAATGGTATGGTGGCTTTCTGGATGTCTCCTGTGCTCGGGTCGACTGTGGGCTGGTTCGGGTTGAACTCATATGATGATCCGCCTGCGACCGGCGTGCTGTCAAACATCGAGAAGGTGACTGTCCAGTTGGCAGGATTGGTGGCGAACTGTTCACATATGGTCGATGTCGTGCCTATCTGCTGCGCGACGTTGCGGCCGATGTAGTACTCCGCGGCAGGGTCTGTGAGCTTGAAGTTCTGCCGTATGGTAAGCTCTATTGAGTCTCCATGGACCCGTTTGGAATCGTGACCGACGATGGTGTAGGTCGCCAGTGGCTTGTTGTCTGTCTTCTTCCACCATCCCCACTCACCCACCTTCGCCCTTGGATCAGTCCTGTTCATGTAATCGGTGACTGGCAGTGGATCCGTGCTTGCTGCCTTGAAGACCTCGACATTGTAGGTCGATAACGCTTCAGTGGGCGTCACCACGAGGACGAGCGCTTCTTGTATCTCCTTGATTGTACGGATATCAGAGACGAATGTGGCGCTCTGGCCTTTCCCTGCTGTGGCGCCTGTCGATAGTGTCTGAACAAAAGAGAAGCTTTCCGATCTTGGACTCCAGGTCGTGGTCACGACGTTCTTCGTCTCGCCATTGGCCTCGACCTTCAGGTGGCTGTTGCTCGTGATCTCGCCGGCCACGGCCTTGAAAGGTCCAAGGACTGTCTGTCCTTGCTGGTTCTTTATCTCATAGTCGACCCATTTGGTGTATGGGCATGTGCCGCTGACGCAGCCGCTCTCTTGCTGCAGGTTCGACGGGTATTGGAGATTGACCGAGTACTCGAAGACAAGTGGTTTGCCTGTCGTGAACGCTGCCTGGTTGTCAGGATATAACGCTCTTGGCGTGTCGCTGAAGCGCGCTCCTGTGTAGTCGCCGATGCCGATGTTGCACCTGTACACCAATGCCAATGGATCGAACTGGCAGATGTTCGGCGGGCTGTCACCGACCCTGTGGATAGGCACTTCCTTCTTGTCCCTGATCACCTCGCCGCTCGAGGGGTTGACCGATTCCCAGCTCAATATGGCCGTGTCATAGCGCACTCCGCTCGCAGGATCAGCGCCTTGTATGGTGTAGAACACCTCGGTGTTGAGGATGTCGTTCTTCTTCAGCATGCCGCTACCCATCTCTGGCGTGCCGACGAGGATGACCTGTTCCCTGCGTCCGAAGCAGTCGCACTTTCCGCTGACGAATCCATCCTTTGGCTCGCAGCGCAGCGAATTGCTGCACTTGAGCTCGAGGGAATAGCGTAGTTCGTCTCCTGCTATCAATCCGACGCCGAAGTGGTAGGTGAATGTGGGCAATCCTGATGGCCGCGTCACAGGGTTGTAGCTGATGAAGCGCCTGTCTGCAGGGTAGAGGAATCCCTGGCTCTTGATCGGTATTTCATTGACTGTCTGCGCGTACATGCCGCTCATGTCAAGGTCCCAGGTTCCTGTGAATGCGAAGGCGCATACGCTGTGGAGCAGCTTCCGCTCGACGAACATGCTTCTCCACAAGGCAGTGTCTCCGTAGCGTGAGTTGATGGAGCGCTGCATGTCGCCTCCTGCGGCCGAAAGCGAGCCGAGGACGTCACCTATGCCGCCGCGTCCGCTGAACTGCGTGCCTGATCCTGGCGTGCTGTACTTCTGCGTGAAGCAGGATAGCACGTCGAAGAGCATGTCGCAGACATATTGTGACAGCACTGCCTGGCATACTCCTGCCGATGCGTCGCCCGTTATCTTCACCGTCTGGAAGCAGTTGCGCACAGCCCCGAGGATGTTCTTCCAGAATGTCAGGTAGCTTGTGACGGCAGGCAGGCACATGCACTGCGTGCTTCGTACGACGCCGTCGCGGTCAGGCCGGACGATGTAGGTCTTGTCGGTTATGCCTAGCTTCGACCTTATGTTGAGGTATATGGTCCTCGCGCGGGTGCTCTCGCAAATACCTGTTTCCTGCGCATTGACGCACAATGCCTTTGCGAATCCTGGCGGCATCTCGCCTGACTTGACAAGCACTTGCGTCTGGGTGCCATCTGCATTGGTTATCGTGTTCTGGCCTTCCATGAAGTACATGGACAGGTCTTCTTGTCCGTCGGTGTCTGGCACGAAGTCAAGTTCGGCGTTTAGGTAGAACTGGCCTTTGTTTTCCGTTGTCTTGTCCTTGCGTAACTCTTCGGTTTTCGCCGTCTCCTTCGCGATCTGCGCGGACTTGTCCTGGCTTACGCGCTGCCTTGCGATGCGCTCTGCGATGTAGCCGCGCGCGATGACATACTGGTTGTTGTCAGCTCCGACAGGCTCGATACGCACGTAGATCTCGTTGTTCTTGGGAGCCGCGAGTTCCTTGCGCTTGAGCTCATTATATGTCAGTCCTGTCGCGATGTCATCGCCAACAGGCATGCCGCTTCCTGGCTCGCAGAATCCTGCGACAGCGTTGAATAGGCTCTTGCACTGTATTTGAGTGGGATTTGTCGGGTTCTTGGAAGCCGCCTCCTGCAGGTCTGGAATCCTGTTGGCGTTCTGGGCCGCGAGGCACGCGCTTTCCTTTATCTCATCGAATGTCTCAAGGACGCCAGGTATTCCGCAGGCGCTGCCCCATTCCTGGTAGTACTCGTAGCCGCAGCATTCCGGATTCGACGGGTGCAGTCCTGCGCAGTTGATCTTTGTCGCGCCTGCTCCGATGACAGTCGTGCCCGCTGTGGCAACAGATGCCACTGAACTGCCTTCAGTGACCGGCTTGTCCTTCTTGTGCGTCAGGTAGTCAAGGTATACTTCCTTGACACCTTTCTCTGCGTAAGAGACCGATAATGTCTGATCTATCTTGAAATCCTTGCCCGCACCCTGAGCGGCAAGTATGGCTGCCTCGTTGGCGTTGACTGGTCCTGTCTTAGCAACCGCCACGGTAGAAGTTGCGGTGGTTGTTGTTGCGGTCGCAGCCGGCACTGAGGTTACCGTCGCAGGCGTAGCCGCAGGCGTCGCAGGCATCACCTTGCCCCAAACCGGCTGTTTTTTGTCGTCCAATGACGTGACCTTGAATGCCAAGTCCGGAAGTGAGATTCCTGAGTAGCCTGTTCCGAGCGTGGCTCCTCCCTGTCCTTTGAATGAGCAGCTGCTGCCCGTATACAAGAGTCCTTGTACATTGTTGGGCACTGCGGCGTACGCGAAGTCAGGCACTCCTGGCCCGAGCTTCACCTGCCGCGGCGGCGTCTTCTGGTTCTCCTTGATGTATGTCTGCACTGTCGGAGCGCTTGGGCACGCGACACGGTCGCAGACGACGCGCATCTTCTGCTCGAGCGACTTGCGCCTGGAGATCGCGTCCTGGCATTTCTTGCAGGCAGCATAGGCGCCTGCGCGGTCCTGCGCCGGTTGCGTTACACCTGCGCCTCCTGACGTCACACCAGGCACCTTGATCGCGCCCGAAGCGTCCTTGAACACCGACTCACACATGCCTATCTCTGCCACGTCGCGTATGTTGTTGCCTTTGCCCAGCACGCTCTGCAAGCCTGCGATTATGCCGCCGTCCTGTATCGAGGCGAACTCGCAGCTCATGCGTTCTGAGAAGAACATGCCGAAGAGCACGCCGTTCATGGCCATGCAGCCGTAGGTGGTGTAGGTGCCGACAGTTATCATCGGGTCAAGCACCTTGTCGATGATCTCGGTGACGCCGTCTATGAACTCGATGCTGTTCTCCAGGAACTTCTTGGGTATGTTCTGACTGAGCGGTATCGCGCGGTCTATCTGCAATTCCACGTCGACGCAAGTCCTTTGGGAGACGTCGTTGAGTAGGAAGTTCTCTGCTGTTATCTGCGAGCCAGGATCGCCGCTGTACATCTTCGGGATCTTCTCCTGTGCCTTGACCTCTACCTCAAGCATCAAGCGCACGCAGCCGAATCCCGGCACTTTGCACTCGCCGAGCCTGTGCTTTGAAAGCTCGACTTCCTGGCCTCCGATCGTCTTGTTTGATGACGGCGCGTTGGCTGGCTGCTGTGGCTGGAATGTGAGCTGCACATAGCCGCTTGTCGGATTGCGCGGGTCGCGCAGGAAATCGACGCGGACCATATCGTGGTCATACTTCTTCTGCTCGGTGTTCGACAAAGTGAGCGGCCTTATGGTGACTGTGCCCTGGCGCGCGAGATCGCGTCCTCCACGATAGCTGGCGTTTAGCGAGAATCCTGCCTGCTGCACTCCCTGGATGACAAGACGCGGCGTGACCACATCTGGCATGGGCTTGCCGAGCGTTATCTGGAATGTGGAGCCGTAGCCGCAGAGCGCGTATGTCACAGGCACAGGCCCGACAGTCACCTTTCTTCCTGCGAGGTCGACTGCTTCGAGCTTGACATTGTTTTGCCAGCCCTCTGCCATTTCGCCTGTCACGGATATCGGGTTCTTCGTCTTCTTCAGCTTGGCGTCGCGCGAAAGCTCTATCTGCTTGCTGAAGCCGCCGTTCTTGTTGGTGAGCACCGCTATCGGCTTGTCATCATTGATGTAGATGAAGACCGTTCCCTGCTTGTTGAGCTTGCCGCGCACCTCGACCAGCGGCCGGTATGTCGGGCTGAGCTGGTTCAGGTTCTCCTCGAGGAATTGCGGAGGCACGGTGTCGACGGTGGTCATGTTGCTGATCCGCACGACGTTGCCGCCTTTGTCGACGAACTCGAGCACGACCCTGTTCTCGCCTTCCGCTAGCTGGATGGAGAAGCTGAACGTTCCAGAAGCCTTGAGAGATTGCTTGCCTGCTCCGCACGTCAGGGGGATCTCTTGCGGCGTTATGTTCATGCGCAAGCCTTCAGGGTTCGTCTGTACCGTCGTTGTCTCGGACAAACTGCCTTCCTGACAGCCCTTGCCTATGCCCGATACGCGGTACTTGTAGACCTCGCCTGCGCTGACGCTGTCGGTGTAGCGGACGTCGTTGACTATGGCGACGCGCACGCCGTTGCGGTATACCGCGTATCGCGTGGCGTCGTTCTTCGTCCATTGGAGGTCCACGCTGTTGCCTGTGACCTTGGTTGCCTGCATTTCAGTGACGCGTTCTGGCGCAGCGCCTGTCTGCTCTGTGCCATAGTTTATCGTGACAGGCTCGCTCACCGAGCCGCTCACGGTAAGACTTGTCGAGGCCGCGAATTCGGGTATGCCCTGTGTGAAGGTCACGAGAGGTGGCACGTTGTCGACGACCACCTTGCCGTTCTTCTCCAGCATCGCTCCTGCGGAGTCGCGCGCGCTGACGATGAAGTTCGATTCTGTGCCTTCTACCGCGACGTCCTGGAACAGGAAACCGCCGTCTGATCCGGCGATCATCGCGCGCACGGCCTTGCCATTGACGCTCAACCGCACTTCAGCGCCAGGGACGGTGTTGCCTTTGACGTCGACCTTGCCGCTGCGGGTGAATTCGGGTATGCTGACGTTGAGCGGCATGCCTGATCCTGAACTGAAGAAGCCGGACGTGGCGTTGACGCAGTTGTCGCTCGCGTCGCAGCCGCCGACTACCAGCACATAGGCCGTGTTCTTCGTGACCTCAAGCTGCATTTGGTGGTTCAGAGCCAGGTTTTCGTCCGAGACTTGCTTGGATGGTGTGCGCTCGCCGTATGAGACCAGGGTGGTGGATGGTTTGTCGGTCATCCAGCGGACCATGGCCGTCGTCTCGGCGCTCTCGACGGTGATATTGGTCACGCGTGGCGGCGTGTTGTCCGCCTTCGCGCGCGTCGATATGAAATAATAATCGCCGTTGTTGTCGTCTATCTTCGGGAATTCGCCTGGCGCTATCGAGACGATGTTGTAGTAATATTTCGTGTTCGGCTGGAGGCGTTCTATGAGTATCGAGTGCGACTTGGTCTGCGTGTTGTTCTGCACCTGCAGTGTGGGCGGGGTCGAAGTGCCGTAGTTGATCGCTCCGATCGACGCGTTGTCGGTCGTCCATCTGACGACGAATGAATCTTCCGTGGCCGAAGCAGGGTTGGGATCGTGGAAAACCATCAGGCCGTTCGCGCTGGCGACAGCCAGGATGATCGCGATTACCAACAGCGCGCGTCTCATGGCCATGCCTCTGGCGCGAGCCGCGCCTGGTAATCAGTGCCATAGAGATATGTCGTCAGCTTGGATTGATAATCATCTGTGAACCCGACAGGCCGTCCTTCGAGGACGTGGAAGGTCATGGTTCCTGATGTGCTGTCTATCGGCAACGCTTCCTGCACGAATCCTCCTGTGAGGCCGCCGAACTGGGACAGGAGCAGGTTGACGTCATAGGTGCCTTCTCCGTCGAGCAATTGTATCGTGTCATTGGCAGGGTATAGCACGAACTGGTCGAGCGATCCGTCCTTCAGCGAGATGCGGATGCTCACGTTCTCGACGCTGCCGAGCTGCAAAGGCTCTCCCCATATGCCTGATGAGAGCTCATAGGGATGCTTGAGCACCTTGATCTTGACGTCGCGCAATTCCTTGAGCTGCAGGGTTAGCTTGTCGCCCTCTAGCTGGCTTGTCGCCGTGAGGAATCCGCTCTTGCTTGCGACTATCGTCGGTCTCTGGCAGGCGACCGGCAGTTGCGTGCGCAGCCTGTATGCTCCTTCGTCGGCCGTCGATGATCCTAGTGGGCATTCCCTGCCTACGCAGCGGAGCGTGAACTGGACATCGTCAAGCTCTGAGCCGATCGTGTCTCCTGGCATCACGCCCTCGGCGCGCAGGTCGACCTGCTCGTCGCCGAGCTCGTCGCAGAACGCCGTGCCGATGTTGAATCCGCGGAAGGAGCGTATGCCGAAGGTCTGCCTGTTGGGGCTGTTGGTCTTGATGAGCACCGGGAATGCCATCTGGAAGGTGGCGCCGGTCCCAGTGAACGCCTTGTCGTCGCGGACAGTGAACAGCACAGGATATACCACGTCATAGGTTATGTGGTAGGTGTTGATGCACATGAAGTTCAGGTATCCTGCCCCTCCACGGCTGACGCGGCTTTCGAGCACGCCGTTGTCGTTCGGGTTGCCTGTGAGCGCCATGCCCCAACGGGGCTGGTAACTGAACGCGGCGCGCAGGTCTTTGGCACTGACCCCTGTGTCCCAGAAAAGGTGCAGGTACTCGTAGGAATCGTCAGGTATATCCTTGGGCATGCGGCCTGCGTTGACGTCAGCCATACCATATCTCTTGAGGTTCTCGTAGACTCGTTCCGGCTCGTTGAACGCGGGATAGTTCGTGTTCTTGATGCGTATCGTCGGCAGGTTCGTGCGCAGCACTCCCTGCACCTCGGTCTTGACTTCGCCCAGCGTCCAACGTTTGGGCGTGCAGTCGAAGGTGAGCGCGTCCATGGGCACGCCAGGATCTATGGCCATCAGGTCTATGGTGGCGTTCTCGAGAAGCAGGTCCCTGTTCTCCGCGACCAGCGTGGCGTTGGCGAGCTCCCACATGCGGAGCAGCTTTACGTCGAGGAAGGTGTTGAAGTCAGAGTAGTCGACCTGCTTGCCCGCGGATACCCACTGCAGGGGATAGTTCATGCGCACGACGACGTTCTCCTTGGCGAGCGTGACATTGACTGTCATGTTTCCCTTGGGTTCGATGGCGAACTGGTCGCGCAATGAGGCGAAACCGTCGATGCACGCAGGCATCCCCGCGATTATCTCCTCGCCGATTTGGCGTTCCATGAAACCTATCGTCGGCGTGCGGTCCTCGCCGTCGTAATACCAGAGAGGCACTTTCAGCGCGGCGTCCTCGTCCATCGCGAGGTATGCGGTCGGGTTGTGCATGATTTCAGGCGGGAAGTCGAGGTATCCGCCTTGCGCGCCCAGCCGTCTGATGGCGTCTTGGCCCAGTTGCTTTGCGCAGTCGTTGATTACGTCGTAGACCGGCCTCACTTCAGCAGGCACGAGCGGCAGCGCATCACGCTGCGGTACGTTGAACGTGAGGAAGAGCACTAGACTGGTGACTACTAGCAGCAGCAGTCCTACCATTATGAAGACCGTTATCTGGGCCCCTCTGCCAACCCCTCTTTTCATTGATGCAACCGAACCTGCGATGGTATTTAAATGTTATGTGGGTACTGGCTTAGTAGAAAGTCATTAAAGTAAACGCCGCCCAATAGCGTCTGAGAAGACGCAATGGGCGGGTGGCGGAGGTACTAGCTCCACCATGCAAAATAA
>JAGVQG010000042.1 GCA_020051845.1 archaeon
GAATTTTTCAGAAAGGAATCCCCTTTGTCTTGCGACCTCGAGCAGGTGTCTGTTAACTTCGACCTCCCCCTTCCTTTCGAGGATGGTGTGCGTGAACGCCAACCCGAATAGCGGCTCGATTCCGCTGCTGCAGCCGCATATCAACGACAATGTCCCTGTGGGCGCGAGCGCCGTGCGCGTGGCGTTGCGCACCCTGTCGTTTTTCCTGCCCGTATCATAGCTGCTTCCCTTGAAATTTGGGAAGACGCCGCGCTTGAGCGCGAGCGTGGCGCTTGCTTTCTTTGCCTGGTCGTTGATGAATCCCATGAGGCTCTCGGCTGTCACTAGAGCCTCGTCCGATGAATAGCTCACTCCGAGCTGGACGAGCATGTCCGCGAATCCCATGATCCCAAGACCTATCTTGCGGTTTCCTTTGACGGTAGATGCTATCTCAGGCAACGGGTAGTTGGACATGTCTATGACATTGTCGAGGAAGTGGACAGCATCCCATACGACCTCGCCAAGGCGTCCGTAATCTATCACGCCGTGCTTGACGAACCGCGACAGGTTGATGCTGCCGAGATTGCATGCCTCGTATGGTAGCAGAGGCAATTCTCCACAAGGATTCGTGCTCTCGATTCTGCCTAGTTTGGGCGTTGGGTTGTGTTTGTTTATGGTGTCAAGGAATATTATTCCCGGATCAGCCGTCTTCCATGCGGTCTTGCACATCAGATGGAATATGTCGCGTGCTTTCCTCTTCGCCGATATCTTGCCTGTCCTCGGGTTCACAAGAGCATAGCTCTTGCCCTTCTTGACCGCATCCATGAACGAGTCGGTGGCGGCGACAGATATGTTGAAATTGCGCAGCAATGCCTCGTCTTCCTTCACTGTTATGAATTCGGCGATGTCAGGATGGTCGACGCGCAGGATGCCCATGTTCGCGCCCCTGCGTCTGCCGCCCTGTTTTATCTCCTCTGTCGCCGAGTCGAATATCTTCATGAACGACACCGGTCCTGAGGCGACGCCTTGCGTCGAGCGAACGCTGTCCCCTGCCGGTCTGAGCCGTGAGAACGAGAATCCTGTGCCTCCTCCGCTCTGGTGTATGAGCGCCGTGTCGTGTATCGCCTTGAATATGGCGTCTATGCTGTCATGGACAGGTATCACAAAGCATCCGGCGAGCTGCTGCAACTCACGGCCTGCGTTGAATAGCGTCGGCGAGTTCGGAAGGAAGTCGAGGGATGACATCATCCTGTAGAACTTGGATGAAGTCGACCTGTACTCCTTGTCGCGGGCAGCGGTTTTCTTGAACTCCTGCCTGTCAGCCAGCATGAAGAACTGGTCGTCCTGTCGTCGCAGCAATCGTTTGACAAGTGCAGGTCTTGAATATTTCAGATCGGCCAGCGCGACGTTGTCGGCGACGCGATGGAGCATTGCCTCGAAAGTCTCCTTCTTGCCGTTCTTGTCCTTGCGAAGGTAGCGCGCCTCGAGCACGACCTTGGCGTTTGGTGTCAGTACCATCAGTAATCTATGCCTTTCCCTCTGTTTTCATTCAGCTTCATCTGTCCGGCCGCTTTAAATACATTTGCGTCGAGAGATGAAACAAATCAGATCACCGGAATTCCACACAAGACATCCCGTAAGATTTTCGTTAGACCTCATTGATCGACATTACCTCGTTTTCAGACAGTCAAGAAGCCAATACACACCGAATCCTCACTTGACATCACCTCGTAAACGATGTTAACAGGAGAACACCAAACCATCGCATGAAACACCCCTGGTTAAGACAGATGTGGAAGGACGCTGAGAAGGAGAAGCTGCGGTTCATCAAAACGATCTCTGACATCGAGATCAGTTATCTGAGAAAGCACAAACTAAGGAAAGCCGATGTGAAGTTCATCTGGCTCGATGAGCTTCTGATAGGCATCGATGTCCGCGATTGCAAAGAAAGCAAGGTCTACTATGATGAAGACCTCAGATAATGCCGTCATAGTTATTAAGGGAAAAGATCTTCCCATGACTATGGAAGTGAAGTTCACGAAGGCAGGCATCGTTTTTGACAAAGTGCTGAATCAACTCGATGACCTGGTCATAGATACGACGGCTATCCTGAATGATGCTGGTGTGAACTATGTCATAATTTCAGGATATGTCGCCATTCTTTTTGGTAGAAGCAGATCATCGGAAGATGTGGACATGATAATTAAGCGGATGGATCGTGAGTCATTCGGCAAAGTTTGGGATGGATTGATTGCGAAGTTTGATTGCATAAATGCATCATCGGCTGATGACGCATTCGAAAGCTTGCAAGAGAATGTCGCGATAAGATTCGCAAGAAAGAAAGAATTTATGCCTAATATGGAGATTAAATTCAATAAAACAGTTCTTGACCGCCGTACGCTCGAGGATAAGCAGAAGGTCATCCTCAATGGGAATGAGTTCTTCATCTCTCCTTTCGAGATGCAGATCGCGTTCAAACTTCAACTTGGAAGCGAGAAGGATATAGAGGACGCGAGACATCTTTATGGCATCTTCAAGGATAGGTTGGATATGCACATGCTTGATGAGGCTGCCAGAAAACTTGAAATACAGGAGCTCATCAAGAGGTATCTATGAAGCCTTTTCCCGATGTTGACCTGGACGAACTCAAAAAGGATAAAGAGGAGAATTTCAGGCAAAGGTTGGCTTATCTCGATGCATACGTCGCCTGGCTCAAGCGCACCCCTAACAAGGTCTGGAGCAAGCAACAGAAGAACCTCATCGGCTGACAGCACCTTTTTATTGTGCGCCTGAAGATGACCACCAATGACCAGATCACCCGGGTTGTTCAGACGTTTCTTGCGTTGGCTTTCAAGCGCGGACAACTATTCCTTCAACGCTGTCGTACTGACAAAGGATGCCGAGTCGCAGATGATCGAGTTCGCGAGGCGCTCGCATCCCAAGGAGTTCTCGGCGTTACTCGGCGGAAGACTGAAGGACAGGACTCTCACGATCACGCACATAATCTACCAGCATTTCGAGGCGACTGAACGCAGCGCGTTGATCCATCTCAACGTCCCTACCACGACAGAGGTCAAGGGCACCTGCCATAGCCATCCTACGCCGGACAACAGGCCGAGCGCCGCTGACAGGCGTTATTTCAACAAGTACAGCTATGTGAACTTCATAATCGGATACCCTTACAACAGGTCATCTATTGCTTGCTACGACTTGTACGGCAGGCCACTTCCATTCCGACAACAACATTAATATATCATCCTTCTACCGGAAGAGCATGGCAAAAGAGGTGAGCGCTGGCGCTGTCATCTTCCGCGTTGTGGATGACATCCCGAAGTTCTTGTTGCTGCATGCCAGGGGCTCGAAGCTTGTCTGGGGTTTTCCGAAGGGCAAGATCGAACAAGGAGAGCAACCTATAGAGACAGCGAGGCGCGAGATAAAAGAGGAGACCGGCCTGATAGACCTTGATTTCAAGGAGGGTTTTGCCGAGACGATCCATTACTTCTTCAAGCAGAAGGAAGAGACGATCAGCAAGGACGTGCATTTCTTCCTCGTCGAGACTAGGACTGACAAGGTCACGCTTTCAAAGGAGCACATAGGCTACATCTGGCTCAGCTATGAGACTGCGCTCAAGAAGCTGAGTTTCAAGAACAGCCAGGACGTGCTCAAGAAAGCGAATGCGTACCTGGTATGATTCACGTTGTAGTACTGCTGATGTTTGACCATCGCGTTGTAACGAGGTCCACACCATGAACAACCAGCGTCTTGCGCAATTGTTCTATGAGCTTGCCGATCTGCAGGATATTCTCGGGATTGAATGGAAGCCCATAGCCTTCCGCAAGGCCGCCCGTAACATCGAAACGCTCAATGATGACGTGGCCGACATCTTCAAGAAAGGCGGATTGAAGGCGCTGGAAGATATACCCGGCGTCGGTGAAGCGATCGCCAAGAAGACCGTGGAATTCCTCGAAAAAGGCACGTTCGATGAGATCGAGAAGACCCGCAAGATGCTTCCAGAAGGCATCATCGGATTGATGCATATCAGGGGCGTCGGACCGAAGACCGTGAAAGTTCTTTACGACAAGCTGAAGATACATTCAGTCGACCAGCTCGAGAAGGCCGCGAGATCAGGGAAGATAAGGACGCTCGGGGGTTTTGGCGAGAAGAGCGAGCAGGACATCCTGGAATCGATAGAGTTCATGCGCAAGGGCGATGAACGTGTGCCGCTTGGAAAGGTCCTGCCTCTGGCAAGGACGGTCTTGGCGACGATCTCGAAGGTCGATGGCGTCGAGAAAGCGATGATCGGCGGCAGTGTCAGGCGCATGCGTGAGAGCTGCAAGGACATCGACATCCTGGTCCTATCGAGACAGCCAGGAAAAGTCATGGACGCTTTCACGTCAATGCCCAATGTCGAGAAGATCACAGGACGCGGCGATACCAAGAGCAGCGTGCTGTTGGAAGAAGGGCTTCCTGTCGACGTAAGGGTCGTCCCTGCGAAGAGCTTCGGCGCAGCGCTCCAATATTTCACGGGCAGCAAGGAGCATAACGTGCGTCTACGCCAGCTTGCGTTGAGGAAAGGGTTTTCTTTGAGCGAGTACGGCTTGTTCACTGTCAAAGGGAAGAAGTACGTCTGCGGCAGGACCGAGGAGGAGGTATACAAGAGGATCGGCGCTCCTTTCGTTCCGCCCGAGATCAGGGAGAATGCGGGCGAGTTCGATCTGAGAAGATCACCCGACCTAATCCCCTATGGTTCACTAAAGGGAGACCTGCACACCCATTCCATCTGGAGCGATGGCGTCACAAGACCGCAGGCCATGGTCGACGCCGCAAGAGACCGCGGCTATGAATACATCGCACTCACCGATCACAGTGTCAGCGAAGTGCAGGCGCATGGCATGGATGCCAAGCGTTTGCTCGCGTACGTTAAAGAACTCAGGCTGTTGCAGAAGAAGAATGACGACATCGACATATTGATCGGAAGCGAGGTCGACATAAAGCCTGACGGCTCGCTTGATTATCCTGACCGGTTGTTGGGTGAGCTGGACATCGTGATCGCGAGCGTGCACTCCTCTTTCAGGCAAGACGCTGATGTGATGACTAAGCGCATCGTTAATGCGCTCTCCAACGACCACGTAACTATTCTCGGCCATCCTACCACGCGTCTTATCGGCGCCAGGCCTGCGATCGATTTCGATGCTGATACCGTGTTCCAAGCGGCGAAGGACAACGATGTCTTGTTGGAGATCAACGGAAATCCTTTGCGCATGGACCTCACTGACACGCTTTGTCGTAAGGCGAAAGACATCGGCTGCCGCTTTGTTGTCTGCACCGACAGCCACCATCCTGACCAGTTGGCTTTCGAGGAGTTGGGTATCGCAGTGGCAAGGCGCGGCTGGCTTGATAAGAAGGACGTGGCCAATACTTTGCCATGGAAGAGATTCTCAAGGCTCGTCGGTATTTGATATTATTTTAATATAGAAATTAATACCCACGAACACTGGCATAAACACTAATGTTCACGTCCATAAACCTTAATATAGCGCTCTGGCAAGCCCAAATCTATGAACATCGTCATCGTCGGCCTTGGCTACGTGGGCTTGCCGCTCGCCTGCCTTTGTGCCAAAAAGGGGCACCGCACAGTCGGTTTGGATATCAACGAAGAGATAGTGGACAGGGTCAACCGCGGCCTCAGTCACATCAAAGACGCGCGCTTGGAAGAATCCGTCGCATCAGTGAAAGGCATTCTCAAGGCTGATGTGAACCCTGAGGTCGTCGCCGATGCTGACATCGTCGTCGTCTGTGTGCCCACTCCTGTCGACCACTTGCACCATCCTGATCTCACGCCAGTGCGCAAGGCTTGCGAAGCGATAGCTCCCAACATGAAGAAGGGCCAGCTCATCGTCATCGAAAGCACGATCTATCCTGGTACAGTGGAGGAATTCTGCGTGCCGATACTCGAGACATCCGGCCTCAAGGCCGGCGTCGACTTCAGCATATCACACTGCCCAGAACGCATCGATCCAGGCAACCCGAAATGGCACGTCGGCAACATCCCGAGGGTCTGCGGCGGCATCGACAAGAAAAGCACTGATCGGACAGCGGAATTCTACCGTTCAGTGATCGACGCCGAGATCACACCGCTCAGCTCGGTCAAGGCTGCCGAGGCTGTGAAGATAATGGAGAACACCTTCCGCGACGTCAACATCGCCTTCGTGAACGAGATGGCGCGCAGCTTCGCCAAAGCCGGCATCGACATAACCGAGGTCATTCGCGGCGCGACGACAAAACCGTTCGCGTTCATGCCGCACTATCCTGGTTGTGGCGTCGGAGGCCATTGCATCGCCGTCGATCCTTACTATCTCATCGAGAAGGCGAAGAGCTACGGCTTCGACCACCAGTTCCTGAGCCTGGCGCGCAAGATAAACAATGGCATGCCAGAATACACGGTCGAGCTTGCCACCGAGGCGCTCAATGCCAGTGGCAAAAGCGTCAAGGGCAGCCGCATCGGCATCCTGGGCATAACGTACAAGGGCAACGTGGACGACACCCGTGAAAGCCCTGCCTACGATATAATCAAACTCCTCAAGGAAAGGGGCGCGCAACTCATAATCTTCGATCCATGGGTGCCTGCCGAGAGCACGGCGACCAGCCTCAACGAGTGCATCAGCCGCAGTGAGATACTGGTTCTCTGTGCCAACCACAAGCAGTTCCTGACCATGGACTTCGCACAGGCCGCGAAAGCGGGCATTAAGGCCATCGTCGACGGACGCAACTTCCTCGACAAGAAAGCTGTCCAGGACGCAGGCATCATCTACAAAGGAATCGGTCGATAATGCATGATCCACGATAATAAATGAAAAAAACAATATTAGCCATCACGAATCCACGTGAGGGAAAGATCGCCGAGCTTGCGAGGAAGACCGACCACAAGATTCTGGCGACATGGGCTCTTGATTGCGCCGAGCGCGTATTGCCTTACTTCGAAAGCAAATACCCGGAAGATGACCGTCCCAGAATGGCGATTGAGGCAGGACGGGCATGGGTCAAGACCGGCGTGTTCAGTATGGTCGTCATACGCAAGGCATCGCTTGATTCCCACGCCGCGGCCCGTGGGGTGGAAGATGATGATGCGGCCCGCTCAGCTGCCCGTGCCGCAGGACAAGCTGTGGCAACGGCACACGTCCCTGCACATGCTCTCGCCGCTGCGGTCTACGCAGCAACCGCAATTCGTGACTTCACCAACCCTGCCAATGCCGACGCAGCCATAGCCAAAGAACGGGAGTGGCAATATCTGCATTTGTTGAGACTTGGAAAAACGAATCAGTGACATTTAAAAACAACAGAATCTGGTGATATACCATGAAGTTGTTCAACTCCACGAAAAAGAAGACCATAACCGACAGTTGCAAGCAAGTCAATCCCTATCTCGGCTTGATGTTCCAGCGTCCGCATCCGGTGGTCTTCAGCTTCCGCTCGCCGAGGATCATCGCATTGCACAATCTGTTCGTCTTCGGAGCGACCGACGTCCTCTTCTTGCATGGCGGAAAAGTCGTGGAGATCAAACGGGATTTCCGGCCTTTCACGTTCTACACACCGAAAGAGAAGGCGACCCACTGCATCGAGTTGCCCGCAGGCCTTGCCGGATGCACCTCTGTCGACGACAGAATCAAGATGGGTTGAAGCGATCTATTCCCATTCGGTCGTCCCGGGTGGTTTGGACGTGAGGTCGTACATCACGCGCGAGATCCCCGAAACCGTGCTTACCGTAGTGACGACATCATCAAGGCATTTCTCGGGGAACTCGACGCCGGGCTTTGCCGCTGTTCCTGTCATGAAATCGTTTGTTATGAACGGCCGGATGACGATCGACCTGTTCCCAGTGTTGCCGAAAGGCAAGGGCACTGATATCACAGGCACCTGGCTGAGGGTCTTCATAAGGCCATATTCAAGGAGTTTTTTGTTGACCAGATCATCGGCGATCTGCAACTGACCGACGCTTTCACGAGATAGGTATGTTTGCGTGATGCCGTCGACAGTTGGCTCGTCTCCGAAGATTCGCACGACCCTGTTGACTGAGTGGAAGTGCTTGGGTATCTCCTTGGCCAGTTCAAAAAGTGTGGACCAATCGCTGTTGCCGCTGAGGGCGACCGCGTAGCTGTAGCTCCTTCCGTCTCCCTGGACTCCGACTGTCTTGATCGGGAGAAGATGGGCCGGTACATCGCGACAATAGTCCCTTATCGAGATGTTCAATTCCTTGAAATCTTCAGTCATGTAGGGTTTGTCGGCGCACAGCAACCGAACAGCCAACCCTGGTCCTGGGAATGGCTGTCTCCAGACGAATTCTTCGGGAAGCCCTAGGCTCTTGCCTAGCTGCCTCACCTCATCCTTGTGGAGGTCCTTGAGCGGCTCGATCACACGCCCCTCATCGCGCAATTTCCTGACGAGATATGTGTCGTTGTGGTGCGTTTTGATGGTGTTCGCCTTCTTGCTTGCGAGCGTCGATGCGCTTTCTATGAGATCAGGACGTAACGTGCCTTGCGCGAGGTACACTTGGGCAGGATCCAGATTCAATCTCTTGATCTCGCGCTCGACGACACGTATGAATTCGTCGCCGATTATGTTGCGCTTCTCCTCAGGATTCGTGGTCTGCATCAACGTCGGTGTCTGACGCCCCTTAATGGTCGTGGATGAGTTGTAGAAGTCCTCAGACGCGTCGACCACACGCAGGTCAAGTCCAAGACCGGATAATGCCGCCTTGACTTTCCTGCTCTCATCGAGACGCATGAAACCGTTGTCGACGTGGATCGCATGTATTCTCTTCGGCCCGATCGCCTTCATCAGTAGAGCCGCAAGGACCGTCGAATCCACCCCTCCGCTGACGAGCGCGAGCACTTGCTTGTCACCGACTTCCTCCTGTATGTACCTTATCGCCGCCGCCTCGCGGTTCTCCATGGTGTAATTGCCTGACAAGCCCGCGATTTTGTAGAGGAAATTATGAAGCATCTGTTTGCCGTGTTCTGTGCGGTCCACTTCAGGATGGAACTGCAGTCCGTAAAGTTTGTATGCTCTGTTGACTATTGCCGTGATGCTGCCGTTCGATCTTCCGACTTCCTCGAATCCTGGCGCGAGCGTGGTGACGCAATCACCGTGTGTCAGAAGCACGTCCTGCTGCTCGGCGAGACCGTCAAATAGCAGCACGGGTCTCACGCGTATCGTTTCTGTGCCATCCTCGCGCACCTCTGATTTTCCAACACCACCGCCGAACGCGTGGTTCATGAGTTGCATTCCATAGCATATGCCTAGCACAGGTATGCCCATCTTGAAGATGCGTGGATCGCATCGCGGAGCGGCAGGATCATAAACGCTTTCAGGCCCGCCGGATATTATTATCGCACGATAATCCAGAAGGCGTTCTGCTGGCGTGTCCATCGGCAGTATCTCTGATTCTACCTTCAATTCCCGCACCCTGCGGTCTATGCACTTGCCATACTGCGCCCCCGCATCTAGAATCGCGACCTTCTCATTGGGCTTTTCCGTCATAGCGAAGGTGGTTGACCATCGTCTTATATCGTTTTCGCCACAGCACAATAACCGACGTGATTATCGCGGCGATGGCCGTGATTTATCGTCTAATATACCCCAAAAGATATTTAAACAGGATTCCGAGCCCGGGATATCATAGGGTGCATAGGACAACCTGGCTAGTCTAGCCGCCTCCAGAGCGGCCGATCTGAGTTCAAATCTCAGTGCGCCCAGGACAGAAAGATTAGATGTTACATAATATATATCCAAGTATATAGTTCGTGATATATATTTCAAAAAAGAGGTGTGCATTGGATCTTAAGACATGGGATGCTACAGCAACTTTGCTAGGCGCAGTCATAGGTGCTGGCATTCTCGGCATTCCGTATGTCGTCGCCAAGGCCGGCCTTATTCCAGGCCTCGCCAACATAATCATGATCGCTTTGGCGCTCCTGGCATTGAATCTCATGGTGGGAGAAGTCGTCCTGCGCACCAAGGGCGACCACCAACTTACAGGATACGCGAGGATACACGTCGGCAAGACAGCCGGCGCGTTGATGGCGCTGTCGATGGTGATCGGTGTCTTCGGAGCCTTGCTTGCCTACTTCCTCGGCATGGGCGAGGCGTTGAGCAGCCTCATTGGTGGTTCGCAATGGCTATGGATAACCGTGACTTTCGTGGTGATGGGTTTCCTGCTCGCGCAGCGTCTTGAACTTATCGAGAGATCGGAGCGGTATCTGACCGCGCTGAAGATCATCGCCATACTCATCATAGGTGCTGTCGCTTTCTTCTCCACGAAATTCTCGACGGACAATTTCTCAGCCCCATCATCTTGGACTTTGCCTTTTGGCGTTGTCCTTTTCTCGCTTCTTGGCACTGCGGTGATCCCCGAGATGCGCGAAGAGCTCAAAGGGCAGTACAGGAAGCTGAAGCCTGCGCTGATATGGGCGAGCGCGATAGCGATAGTCGTCTACATCTTGTTCGCCGTGAGCGTCGTCGGAGTGACGGGCGTCGCCACGACTGAGATCTCCACAGTCGCGCTTGGCAGTGTGTTGGGGTCTGCGGCTGTCGCGCTTCTGAACATTTTCGCGGTTCTGGCGATGGCATCCGCCTTCCTTGCATTGGGAGAGGCTCTTAAGAAAGCTTTCATCGAGGATTACGGCTGGGATCCGCGCGTCGCCTGGGCTACGACCATGATTGTGCCGCTGGCGCTTCTTCTGCTAGGTGCAAGGTCGTTCATCAACATAATAGGCATCACTGGCGCTGTCGCAGGCGGCATAGACGGGATAATCATAGTGATGATGTACAGGAATGCAATGAAGAACAGCCAAAGAAAGCCGGAATACGTGCTGAACATGCCATCGAGTATCCAGATAGCGGTGCTTCTGCTGTTCGTCTTCGCCTTGTTCTGGGCTGTCGCTCAGATGTTCTAGTCTTCGTCCAAGAATTTCTTGAGAGGCGCCCTGTATTCGATCGCCAATATCAACGCGACCAGCACGCAGACGGCAACGATGATGTACACCAGATAGTCCTTGGCATAGCTGCCGATCTGCTGCATCATCGTCATAGGCGGCGGATTATACACGATCAACGGCACTGCGTTGCTGCTTGCCTTGCCGCCTTCGCTGTCGGTTGCGACGAATGTGATGTTGCGCTCGCCTACGAAGTCCTTCTTCGGCATGAAAGTCACTAGACCGTCCTTGACAGTGACCACCATGTCCTGCACTGGTGTGTAGGTTATGGCAAGGGTCTCGTTGTCAGGGTCGATGAATGCCTTTGAGATGTTGAGTGTGTGCTGCGTGTTGACCGGCCAATACTGTGCAGGGATTCCATTCACTTCCTCTGCAGGCAGTTGCGGCACATAGGGCGCTGGCGTGAACGTGCTGAGCGCATACGCCCCGCCTATCACGATGATAAGCACAAGCACCGCGAGTATCAAAGGCCAGGGGAGCTTCACAGGCGGCTCTTTTGGCTTCAGGCTTCCTTCCTTTCCTACGATTGCGAAGTGGCCGAATGAGTCGACCTCTGCGGAATAGTAGTAGTTGTCCTTGTCCTCGCTCACAAGCTCGGTTTCGACCTGTTTCCAATTGTCCTTGAACCTGGCGAGCTTGACACGGGCAGGGTCTATCAAACGCTTGTCGAGCCACCGCTTCGGCACTGCGAAGCGCAAGTCTATGCTGTCGACATCATCATCGACCATTCCCTTGCCTTCGACTCCGAAGTACTCGAGGACTGCGTCGTCGTGGGCGACGAATTGGGTCGGCTTGTTGCCGCGCCAGACGCGCACGATCACTTTGGACAGCACCTGGTTGACCGTCAGACCTATTTCGCCTATGCCCGTCTTCCAGCGGGTCTGCAGCGCGAGCTTCTTGGGCTTGATTATCTTGAGTCTGTAGACGCGTTGTCTTTGGCCCATCGAAAGCTCGATGAATATCAGTATCACTATAATTATCAGCGCGCATCCGATCCCGACGAGGATCTGCTCGGTGTAGTCGACGAGGAATGGCACGTAGTTCCATGTGACGATCGCGGCGACAGCCAGTATGACGAGCAATAGTGCGAGCCACCATATGGTGTAGCGTGGATCCTTGCCTTCGAGCGTGCGTTTCGGCACGATGACGTTGTTCTTCCTGAGTTCGCGTTCGGCTGCCAGTGTGGCTGCTGCGAAGAATTCCTTGCCTTGGCGCCGCTCCTCTTCGCGCTTCATGCGCTCGAGTTCTTTCCTGCGCTGGCTTTCTATGGCTTCCTGCTCGCGCTTCTTGCGGTCGAGCTCTTTCTGTCGTTCCTTGTCCAGGGCCGCTACCGCCTTCATGCGGTCGCGATCGAGCGCTTCCTGCTCGCGCTGCTTGGTGTCTATCTCTTTCTGTCGTTCTTTTTCCTTGAGCAATCGGGCGTGTTCTTTCTCTGCCTTGCGCTGCTCCTTGAGCTTGATCTTATCGGCTTTGCGCTTCTCGCGTTCGTGTGCCTTGTCGGCCTTGCGCTGCGCCTTGAGCCTGATCTTCTCGGCCTTTCTCTTTGCTTTCTCGGACTTGCGCTGCGCCTTGAGCCTGATCTTCTCGGCCTTTCTCTTTGCTTTCTCGGACTTGCGCTGCGCTCTCAGTTTGGCTTTCTCTGCCTTGCGTTGCGCCTTGAGCTTGGCCTTATCAGCCTTTTTCTTGGCTTTCTCTGCCTTGCGTTTTTCCTTGAGCTTGATCTTGTCTGCCTTGCGCTTGGCCTTGAGTTTTGCCTTCTCAGCCTTGAGTTTCTCCTTCAGCTTGGCTTTCTCTGCCCTTCTCTTCGCGCGCTCTTCCCTGCTGCGCTTGTACTCTTCACTTGAGTAATAATCGAATAGCCAGATTATGATCGCGACTATCAGTATGATTCCCGCGATTATGGCGATGCAGACCAACAGCGTCCTACCGAGATGGTCTGTGAACTGTTGCTTGAGCCAGGATGGCTCGTAGATGCGGACAGGCACGTCGATCGAATATGCTGCCTTGCCTGTCTTGGCGCTGACATTGAGATGATACTCGCCCATGGGCGCTGTGCCGCGTGGCGGCGTTAGGATCAATGGTATGCTCTTTGTTTCATCAGGGAAAAGGTCTATCATGCTGATGTTGGCCTTTGCCCAAGGCGCGCCTGTCACGCTTATGTCGTATGTGCTCTTGATGACACCCTTGTTCGTGATCTCGACGCTCGCCGTGCTCGGCCTGTAGTCTGTGAGTATGCGGTCTTCGCGCATCGAGAGCGCGGCCATGCCTTCAGGCCTTATCGTCAATGCAAGGTCGAGTTCTGCCTGGAGTTCAGTGACCTTTGTGTTGACCTGTAGCGTCAATGCCGCTGTCCCTGATTGGCTGCAGTCAGTGGGGATGACGTCTATAGATAGTGTCCTTGTCTCGTTGTTGAGGAGATAGACGCTCTTCTCCTTCTGCTGTATGTTGAGCGCTATTTTTGAGGGATTGATGACTTTGATATCGTATGTCTCTGCGAATGGCGCCGTGTTGTTCAGGCCGACCTTGAACGTGGTCGGTTCGCAGGGCTTGACCGATGCGGAATACACTATAGGGGTCAGGTCGATGTCTTGCATCACGCCGACGTTGACTGTCTGGGTTATCGATTGCTCAAGACCGTTGTCTGTGATGAACAAAGTGTTTAGTTCTGCGCTTCCTGAAGCGTCGCAGGGCGTGTCGAGAGTGACATTGACGGCCGATGTCTGGCCTGGCTCGAGCAAGAACCTGCCTGGGACCGCTTCTGCCCATTGGGCTGCCGCGCCTGAGATTTCGACGTTATATGCGCTTGTCTCGTCACCCGTATTGCTTATGAAAAGTGCCTGTTTTGTCTGGATGCAGCGAAGCGCGTCCACGCTTTCGCTGCCTGAGAGCTTGAAATCCTCGAACGCTATGACAGGCGCCGTTATCAGTAACACTGCCAGAAATGCCAACACCACACGCCTGTTCATTTTCACTATCCACCCCGTGGCTTATTGCCACCTTTTATGCCCCTCGAAAAAATGGGGGGAAGAAAAAAAAAGAAAATTCACGTACTTAGTAGTACGTTTGTGCCTTGCCGGACTCGTCGTCCTGGCCCTTCATGCGGCTGATGCCGACGATGAGGCCGAGGATGACAAGCAGCGCGACGAGCAGGATCAGTGCGACTATGAGCACGCTCTTCAGCGTGTCCCAGCCGCTCTTCTTCTGCTCAGCGACGTTGGCGGTCAAGGTGAGGTCCTGGAGCTTCTCCGTGCCTGACATGATGGTGGCGGTCATCGTGTGAGGACCTGCCTTTGCGTCATCATTGACGGTCACGAAAGCGTTGATCGTCTGGCTCTTGCCAGGGTCGACGACGACAGTGCTCGCCGGGCTCAGCTTGACGTCAGCCCAGTCGTTGCCTGCGATGAGGACACTGTAGCTGCGTGCGCTTGCGCCGTTGTTGGTCAGGGTCATTGGGAAGATTATGTTTCCGCCCTGTGATGCCTGCTCGACCTGTGTGCCGAGCGTGATCATCGTTGAGGGGCCCTGGGGCACGACAGGTGCAGGTGTGCACGTGTCGTCAGCCGTGACCTTTATCGGGTAGACCTTGTTGTCCTTCTCGTGTCCGCGGCTGTAGTCGACGTTGACAGTGAGGTCGTAGGTGCCTGCCTTCGCGCATTTAGGTATGCGGAGGTAGAGCTCCTCGGTGTCCTTCTGTTTGCCTGACTTGATCTCGTCGAGGTAGTCGGTGGCGCTGATGCCCAATGCGGGTATCGCTGCCGTGACCTTCACGTCCTTCTCGGTGTTCTGGCCGTAGTTCTCGACACGTACTGTGGCGAGCAAGGCGCTGCCCGAACGTACTTCGCCGGAAGGGCTGAGAGTGACGTCGGTTATCGTGATGCTGTGGCGCACCGCGTCGATCTTGAGGTTGTAGTTCGCGACTAGTTCCTGGCCATTGCGGTCAGATACCAGAACGCGGACCTTGTAGCTGTCGCGGTCGACGTCGGTCGGCAACGAGAGATGGAGGCGCTTCACGTACGTGACGTTGGGCTCCATGTCGAAGATGCCGCTCGTGTCGGATAAACGCGAGTCCGAATAGTCGTTGTACTCGTATCCCGAGATGAACGCCTCTACTTCGGCGTTAGCGACTACATCCTGCGCAGTGACCGGGACTTCGATCTCGAATTCCTGGCCGCGCTCGATGCTGAGGCTGTTTATGTCGTTCTCGTACACGTCTGTGCCGTCGATCTGCACCTGGCCGAGCGTGACCGGTATGGCATGCACCGCTGCAGCCGCCAGTACGCTGACTAGGAGAAGCGCGACAACGCTCAATAGTTGTTTCTTCATTTTCTTCCCCCCAAATTACTTTGGAATCTGATGTTTGATATGTGGGGTTTCTGCCCTTCACATATATAAGGATTTCTTTGTTTCTTCATACGGGAGTAGTTCCCGCATGTTGTCACTACATAGTAAATAAAGTAATATATAAAGCTTTCGGTGGTTCTCCCTCTAGGGCAGTACCTCAAGGTCCCTGTAGACCACGCGCACTGTGTCATCATTGCTGATGGTTATGCGCAAGGAGTACAGGCCTGGTTCTGGGTTGGTGTCTTCCAGCCTGAACATGACCTTCTTGGTCATCTGGTCGTTCCTGCCGAGGTCGAACTTTCCTACACTTCCGCGCAGACCGAGTTCAGTGCTCACGACCGCCAGTTTGACTCCATCAAGGTTGGTCTCGCCGTCGTTCTTGAACGTCACCATTATCGGCACTTCGCCGGTTTGGGTGTTGATCTCGGGTATGCGGATGCTGCCGACGAAAAGCCCCATCTGAGGCTCCTCTGGCTGCGGCGCAGGCCTTGTGCGGCTGAGTTCGACGATTATGTACACGTCGCTTCCAGCAACGGTCACTATGCCGTTCGCCGTGTTGTAGCTGCTTGCCGCGACGTTGAACGAGTAGGTGCCATCAGCCACTGGGCTGAAGGCGGTCTCGCCAAAGACATTCGTGGTGCCCTGTGTCGCGAACGCGCTGACGACAGCGCCGGCTATGGGCTGTGATGTCGATGCGTCACGCACGAGGACGGTCACCGTGTGTGTCGGAGGCACGATCTGCGGGTTCAATGGGACCTGTAGCACGAGGTTTCCATTCACTGTCGATGTTCCAGCCGCCGGATCATAGTTGACGAGCGTCACGTCCCAGGGGAACGAGCCGGTGGGCACGTTGCTGAAGACTATGTTGCCCGCGACGTCCGTCGAGCCTTGCTGGCCGTCGAAGCGCACGAAAGCGCCCGGCAGGTTGGCCGTTGTCACGGCGTCATAGACATGTACTGTCACGGTGTTGTTGCCTGTCATCACATACATCAACACGTTGACCGTTACGTCGGCGCCGTTGACTGTGAAGCTTCCGCTCGCCGGGTTGTAGCCGTTGAGCGTGGCTGTGTAGTTGTAGGTCGTGTCAGGCACGTTGTTGAAGACGATCTGGCCGCCGTTGTCCGTGGTGCCGCTGCGTCCATCGAAGACGACCGCGACGCCAGGCAGGTTGATGCCTGTGTTGCCGTCGGTGACGTGGAATGTCACCTGGTGGACTGTTCCGACACGGGTCAATGGCACGACCACGACGACATCGGCTCCGGTGACTTGCGTCGTTCCGCTGGCAGGCAAGTAGCCGCCGAGCGTCACGCCGAAGTTGTAGGTGCCGTCAGCCACTTGCGTGTAGACGACATTGCCGTTGGCGTCGGTTGTCAATGGCACGCCGTTGAAGACGACGCCCGCTCCTGAGAGCGAGGCTCCGCTTGTGGCGTCGATGACATGGTAGGTCACGCTGTGCGTGTCCGGCACTATATTGCGTGTCAATGCTACCTGGACGGTCACATCTTGTATGACGTTGACTCCGCCCTGGGCAGGGTCGTAGCCTGCGAGGCTTACGAACCAGCTGTAGCTGCCCTGCGGTATGCTTGCGAAGACGGCGTTGCCGTTTCCGTCGGTCGCGATCGTCCATCCGTTGGGAGGCGAGTTCGGACCGGTGAGCGTCACGCTGGCGCCAGGCAGGTTCGCGCCCGTGGCCGCGTCATAGACGTGGACAGTCGCTGTGCGAGGACCGCCGTCGTTGGTTGGCGTCAATGCGACGTAGACTTGCTGGTCGTCATGGCCGTTCGTTGAGACTGTGCCGCTGGCAGGATTGTATCCTGTGGCAGCCGCTCCCCATGCATGGTCGCCGGCAGGCGCGTTGTTGAACATGACCATGCCGTCGATGTCTGTGGTGCCTGTGAGGCCGCGGAAGCTGATGACCGCTCCCTGGATGTTGGCCTGGGTCAACGAGTTGTGGACCTCGAAGATGACCTTGCCGGTGTTGCCGTTGGGGTCGACCTGCAAAGTCAGGTACATGTCCGCGTCTGTGTCGACGAGGTGCACGAGACCGCCCTGCGAGATGTAGTCTGTCTTGCCTGCGGTGTAAGTGTAGTCACCGGGCGCGACAGATGTCGCCGTGGCTGCGCCGCCCGCGTCTGTCGTGAGCGTCTGGCCCGCGACGGTTATCGTCACTCCGTCGAGCGGAGCGCCGTTGGCGTTGATGACGTGGAACCTGATGTTATAGCGTGGAGGCTCGATCACGTTGACGTTGAGCGTCACCGTGTTCGGTATGTTGAGCAATCCTGCGCACGCTGCCGAGCTCGCGAGGCCTGTGACGCTGACCGTGTGCATTCCGCTCTGCGCCGGCGTGAAGCCGAATGTCTGCACAGACGGGATGTAGTTGTCGGCGTTGGCTCCGGCCGTGAAGCCGGATGTCGCGACTACGCCCACTGGTCCTGTGACCGTCCAACTGATGCTGGTCGGTACTGGCGTGAGCGCGTAGTTCGGGTCGCCGTTGAACGCGTAATTGTTGGCGTGGTTGGTTATCTTGTTGAATGTCAACGAGACTCCCTGGCCCACTGTGCCGACGAATGGATTGGCTGCGAGGCCGTTGAGTATCGTGTAGCACTGGTTCTGTGGTAGCGCGGGCAGGACGTTGAATTGTGAGCTTGAGCTCTGCGGCACCTGGGATGCGCACTGGTCGTCCAACACTGTTGTCGTGATGACAGCGCGGTAGACTCCGTCTGTCGAAGGTGTCCAGCTGAATTCCACTGCCCTGTTCTCTCCTGCGAAGAGCGGGTTGCCGTTCGCGGCTGTGAGGTCCTGTGTCTGCTGGTTTACCACTGCGCCATTGCCACCATATATAGTGAGGGTGACGCGTGTGTCTGCGCTGTAGTAGACGTCCTTGAGTTCAGGAGGCACGTAGCCGACTCCGGTTGTCGTCAAGGAGAATGCGCTGCGGGTGATCGCGTCGAGTGACGCAGACATACGCACGACGAGAGGAACGTTCGCGTGCGCGTCGTTGGTCACCGTGAAGGTGTCTATGACGCTGCTGCATACAGGCACTTTCTCGAAGTCGAGCTGGCGCTGGGCTGCTCCGTTGCCCCACCATGTGGCGACTCCTTCCTTGGGGATGTAGCCAGGGCTGACGAAGAACAGCATGTAGCCGTTCGCCGATTGGAGGTGCGTCGGGTAGCGTACGAGCATCTGACCGTTGGTCGTGCTCGCTCCGTTGGGGAAGCTGCCGCTGAAAGTCGCGGGCGTGTTGCAGCCTGCGTCAGCGCAATTGTACGCTAGTCCTTGCACGTTGTTCGAGTTGAACACGTACGTTATGTCTGCGACCGCGAACGCCGATGCTGCGAAGAGCACCAACATGACCGCCGCGACGATTCCGAATTTGTTCATTTTTGTTCCTCCTGTATATTGTCAGTCATTGTCAATCAAAACCCTGTGGCTGGGCCGACTCCGTTCCAGAAGCCGTCGCCGTTGCCTAATCCTGATGCAGGGCCGCCGCCGTTGTTGGGGCCGATGCCGTCCCAGAAGTTGTCGCCGTTGTGCAGGCCCATCTTGCCGTGCTTCACGACGTGCGACGCTCCGTTGGTCAGGTTGATCGCCGTGACCGTGTATGAGGCGGTCTCTGCGATGTTCTTCACCAGGTAGAGTATGTTGCCGATTATGCGCGACTTGATGACGTTCGGGCCGATCGTCTTCTGGAGGTCCTTGAGCGTCTGCAATTCCTGCTGTCCTGACTTGTTGACATAGGTCTTGCTTCCGCCGTTGTCGCTCCAGACGTCCATCAGGTCGCCGAGTACGCCACGGATGACCTTCTTGGTGTTGCCGTTGGCGTGGTTGTTGTCGCTCACGAGTCCTTCTGCGGCTGTCATGTTCCTGCCTATCTCGAAGAGCTCGCTCCAGTTCGCGAGGCCGTTGTTCCTGCTGAGCTGTGCGTACGAGCTGAAGAACAGGTCAAGGCCTATCTTGTTGGCGATGTAGCGATCAGGGTTCTCCCCGATTATCGTCTTCAGCGCGTCCGAGTTGGACAGCTGCACATACGACTCAAGTGAGACCTCGTTGCCTGCGCGCAATTGCGCCGCTGTCGGCGCTGACGGGAAGGTCAATCCCCAAGTGAGGTTTGCGTTCCACGCGTCCGCGTCCCAGAAGGGCACGAAGCTCTTGAGGGCGTTGGCGAATTTGAGGAATCCGAGCATGACGCTCGAGTCCATCGCTTTCTGGTCGATGCCTTCCTCCTTGAGTATGCGCTCGCCTTCTGCCTTTGCGGCCTTCTCGAAGGCCTTCAGCTCTGCCGAGCAGTTCTTCTTGAGGAAGTCTTCCGCGACCTTGCGGACCTTCTTGCCTGACGCGCGTGTCGCGTCGTCCTGGCTTATCTGCGCGATGTATCCGAGGGCGAATGCCTGGAAAGCAGAGTCCTTTGCCCTGCCGAGCTCGCCGTTCTTGGCGTTCTCCTGCATCTCAATGATGTGGTTCCACGCGCCCTTCCTTCCCTGGTATCCTGTGAGGAAACTGCGGGCAAGGAAGTCCTCAATCATCTCGCGGGCATGGTCGTAGTTGTGTATCTTGCCCTTCAGACCCTTGAATGTCTGGTATGCTGTGAACGGGTTCTGCACGACTTTGTCGAGAGGGCCGTACTTCCTGAGCACGTCGTCGACGACGAGCCTTTGCTCGAGGTCGTTGAGCACAGGCACTTTTCCGTCAGAACGGGTGCATTGAGGCGCGTCGCTGTACCTGTCTTTGGCGGCTGTCCTGTTGATCAGCGTCTTGTCTGCGTTGTACTTGGCGAAGTGCTGCTTGCGCCTGTCCTGCAGCTTCTCGTTGAGCTGTTCTGCCTTGTCCGTCTTGCCGGCCATCTGTGCTTCGTAGACTGCGAGCTCGAGCAGGATGTCTGCCTGGGCGCGGTCTCCGTGCGACGCGAATTGTGCGCGGTAGTCTGACTGCTTGTCGAGCTTGTCGATGAGCGTGTCAGTGTTCATGTTGGCGACGTCTTTGTTCTTGTCCTTGATGACAGAACGGTCGACCTTGACAGGTTCCACGTAAGGAATTGTCGTGGTCGTGACTGCGCGAAGGGCTTTCTCCTTGCGATCTGCGAGCTCGTACTTCTTGCCTTCCTTCGGAGTCTCGTAATTGATGGCTCCTTGGGGGTTGACGATCGGTCCGTTCGACGTCTTCTGAGGCGCGCGCCAGACCGGTTTGTCGTCGGTCTTTGGCTGCGCGGCAACGTTTGATTGCGTTGTTGATTGCGTCTGAACCGGCGTGCCGTTCTGTTGCTTGACAGCGACTTTCACGGCACCGTCATTGTTGCTGACGTATGCAGGGACGTTCTCTTTCTTGGTCTCTGATGCAACCGGCATTTCTTTTTTCGCCGGCGCTTCAGAACCGGAATTCAGCCAGTCCAAGAACATCCAACTTGCGCCGACAACTGCGGCTCCGCCCACTGCACCGACGACGTATTTCCCGTTGCCGGAGTCTGCCTTGCCGTCCTGGGCAAGCCTGTCCTTGAGGTCCTTGACCTCGTTCCTGTGGCTGCCTTGTTCCTGGGCGAGTATCGCCGCAAGGGTCTTGGCGTCTGAGAGATTCTTTTCCGCCCGGGTCTGCTCAGCTGAAATCTGGGTCTGCGCCGTTTTGTAATCTGATGTGAGCTTCTCGTTCGACTTCTTGAGGCCGTCGAGCTCTTCCTGCGTCTTCTGAGGTATGACGACAGGCGCGTTCTTTGCTGCGAGTTCCTTGTTCTTGATCTGCTGATCACGGGCTTCAAGAGCCTTGTCGCGATCCGCGAGTTCCTTGTCGCGATCTGCTAGCTGCTGGTCGCGTGCCGCGAGCTTCTGGTCAAGTTCACTCAATTCCGTGCTCTTCGCGTTGACCTTGACGAGTTCGGCTTCGTACAATCTCTTTGCTTCCTTTTCGGCGTCTGCCTTGACAGAGTCGAACTTCTTTTCAAGATCGGAATATCTCTTCTCGAATTGTTCATTGAGGCGTTGCTCGGCTGCCGCGACTTTCGCGTCTGCCTTGCCTTCGCCGATGAGTACGCCGACATATCCTGTCGCGCCTAGGGCTATCGCGGCCGCTGCCACGACTCCTACTGCACCCATCTTGACTTGCTTCGCTTTCTCGGCGACTGAGTTGTAAGCTGCCTGGTACCATGGCTGTTTTTCTGAGACGTAGGCAATGACCTTGCCGACTTGAGGCGTGGTCGATGGAGCGCCGACGACTTCGTCGAGGCTTCCCAAGGGCGCTTCACCGTCGGGTCCTATAATCATCTCATTGCCATCTGCAGGTAGGTCGTTCAAGCCTGCGGCTTCCAATCTTTTCTGGAAATCGAATTCGGGATCTGCATAGGCTTGCTCTATCGTTAGACGACCCGCATTGATGACCTCATTACGGGCTTGCTCTTCAGTGAGACGGCCTGCGTTTGCGTAATCGCCTTGGTTTCCGCCGTATAATTTCATCGCTGCTTCGGTGAATTGCTGCCTTTTCTCGGCGGGGATCTGGTATGCGTCCATGACACCGGAGATTCCATCAGGGCTCTCCTCGATCGCTTTGCGGAAGCCGGATCCTATCTCTGCGCCTGCAAGTGTTTCAAGTGTGGCTAGCGCTGCGTCCTTTTCATTGACGGCTGGCTGCTCCTTTTGATCGAGAACTTGTACGCCTTGATTGGACGCGTAACCTGGACTTGCCGACTCTTCCTTCGTTGTCATTTGTATTCCCCCTGTGGCCATTCAGCGATTTGTGTGATCGAGCATAGCGCGCCCTGCGCGCAAGAGCCAGCCCTGCGGCCCCTCACCCCTATTTTTTCTAGAACACCAGTTTTTAGACAAGAACAGAGAATCTAATATATAAAGCTTTCGGACTGTTATTATTGTCGAGTAACAACTTTATTAACCGCGCATCGCGATTTTCCGTAATAAAACAGGTGCGCAAACCTTATTACCCGACACGAACGGATGGTGATGCATGATCACGGTGATTGGTGCAGGGCCTGCTGGTGCGCAAGCGGCGTACGCGCTTGCGAAGGCAGGGCACAAGGTCGAATTGTTCGAGGAGCACGCGGCGATAGGCGTGCCTGTCGCTTGCACTGGTCTTCTCACCAAGACGATCCATGGATTATTGTCCAAGGATGAACTCGAAAGCGTCCTCGTCAACCAGCTCGACGCAGTGGATGTCGTCGCGCCAGGCGGTCACACTGTGAGGATCAAGACCCATGAGTACGTCGTCGACAGGGCCGCCTTCGACAGGATGCTTGTGAGGAAAGCGATAGACGCAGGCGTTGTCCTTCGCACAAGCCACATCTTCACAGGGAAGAAAGGCAGCACCGTCTTCCTCAGTCATAAAGGAAAGACGGTCGAAAGAGAAATCGATTTCCTTGTGGGCGCGGACGGTCCGACAAGCCCTGTCGCGAAATCTACAGGTATATACGGCAACCGTGAATTCTACGTCGGCCTGCAGGCGACGATGCGTGGCGGCTTTGACAAAAAAGTCTTCACGACCTGGTTCGGGGACGCGGCTCCTGATTTCTTCGCCTGGAGCGTGCCTGAGACGGATTCGCTCTCACGTGTGGGCGTCGCTTCGCAGACGAACACAAGGGCGCTTTTCGAATCTCTGACAAAACGCGTCGGTGGGATGATGGTCGCCAGACAAGCCGGCCCGATTCCTATCTTCAAACCAGGATTAGTCGCATCCTCACCAAAGCAAGGCGTCTTCCTCGTCGGCGATGCCGCCGCTCTTGTCAAGGCGACTACAGGCGGCGGCATCATCACAGGGATGCAATCCGCCGATATTCTTGCGGACTGCATCACCCGGGAAAAAGATTACGAGAAATCTTTGGCGCCTTTGCGCAGGGAGCTGTGGTTGCATCTCCTGATAAGGAAGACGCTCAATGGTTTCGGCCAGAAGGATTATGACAAGCTCGTCGCGCTCATGGATGACAGGCGCGTGCAGGATTTGCTTGCCGAGAACCCGCGTGAGTATCCATCACGGTTCATCATCAGGCTTCTTGCGACGAAACCAGGGCTGTTGCGCTTCGCGCCGAAAGGGATCTCTGCCCTCATCCGATGATTTCTGCCTTTATATCAAATCGCGTAAATTTTGGCGATATGGACCGCTGATTTGATATTTAGTAACGCGCACAAAATTTCCATTGTCTTTGCGCGTTACTATTATCCGACGGTGAGCCAGTTTCCGGCTGACGCAGGGATGAGATAAATCACGAGCAGTGTCAGCAGTCCCCACAACACTATGGAGGCAAGCATGCGTCCGTCCAACAACAGCAGATGCGGATGCCGTGCAGCCTTGTCTCCTTCAAGCGCGAGTGATAGATAGCGCATCACGGCATAAGAAGCGAAAGGTAATGTGAAGATGAGCATCCTATAGTTGTGCAGGAAAGAATAGAGCGCATAAGAGATCAGCAGCACTGTGGCCGCAATGCTCATCAGCAAGCGCAGATTGTCCGATGTATAGCTGCGCAAAGATGATCTGTGACGGATGGCTCCGGCTCCCAACAATCTCATCTCGGAATGACGTTTTCCGAATGAAAGCAGCAACGCAAGGAAGAAACCGCAGATGAGCAGCCATGGCGATATCGCGACAGATATCGCGAACGCTCCGACCGCGGCGCGAAGGACGAAATTGACGCCGAGCATCATCACGTCGACCAAGGGTTCGTTCTTCAGCCAGAGCGTGTAGGCTGTCGTGATCGCGACTATGGCCAGCCCGCCCACGAATGGCGCCATGCCGATGATCGATAACAACACCAGACCCGGCACGCCCAATGACACTGTCATGAACGCGGCGACTCCAACCGACAATTTTCCAGCCGCTATAGGCCTTTGGCTTTTCTCAGGATTGAGTCTGTCGCTCTGCGCATCCACCATATCATTAAGGCAATAACAGCTAGATGACACGAGACAGAGAGCGATGAAAGAAAGCACAACAGCAGGCAAAAGACCGACATCAGTCAGCCCGCCGACGAATATCAACGGCACGAGGACCATCAGGTTCTTGTACCACTGATATGGTCTGAGAAGATGATAGAACGCAAGAAGAACGTGCCCCATACCCATGATGTCTTTCTTTCCAGACTCCATTATTAATGTTATATGTGCGTGAGAAAACATATGGGGCTTCCAACGCCAAAAGCTTTTAAACGGTGTGCCGTTTCCGCGACTCTAGAGGGGTTTATGTGAGCGACAAAGGATTCGATTTGAGCGGCATGTTCGGAAAGTCTGCTTCTAATCAGGATATCAAGAAAGAAGAGAAGAAAGTCGAACAGCTCCGTGAGGAGAAGAAGATCCTCCAGGATGAGGTCCAGGAGAAGAAGGAATCATTCTTAGGCGTCGAATCCGACGAAAAGCGCGTCGAGCGCCAATTGGATAGGGAAGAAAGCAGGCTCGACTCGATGAAAGGCGGTTTCTCGCTCAAGGGTATTTTCGAATCGAAGGGATCAGGTCGTTCAGAGGAATCTCCTATTGATCTTTCTAGGATTTGGCGTTGGATCGTCAAGAACAAGATGTTGTTCCTCATCCTTATCCCGTTGCTTTTGAGCATCTATGTGCGCACAGGCACCAAGGACATGCCCATAGTCACTGACTGGGCGGCCAACAGCGTCAACAGTTTCATCAGGAGCGACATCGAGACGGTCATCAACGCGCAATATCCCAATCTTCCTGCTGACAGCAAGACCAAGCTCATCGACCAGCAGTTCGCAAAAGCGACCAAAGACGCCACGTACACTATCCAGACAGGCCAGTACCGTGGCCAGACGATGAACATCGCCAATGAGGTCCAGAACAACGCGGCTCAGCTCAAGCAGTTCTGGCAGTATGACCTCAACGGCAAGCAAGTCACATACATGCCAGATATAGATCCGTATTTCTACCTTAGATACGCCCAAAATCTGCTCACTAAAAGAATGTTGGGCGATGTCGCTACTCCATCAGGTGGATCCTTGGACAACCACATGAAAGCACCGATAGGCGAAGGCGTGGATTACGAAACGGTGGGCGTAATTCCTTATGTAATCGCTTGGAATCACAAACTGATGTCTTTGTTCGAAGGTGGAATCGACATTATGCAGACTGCTGCAATGGTACCAGTAATCATCATGGCATTGGCAACTATTCCCGCTTTCCTATTAGGTAGACGTCTGGCAGGGAATATGGGTGGGTTCATGGTCGCAACAATGGTTGCCATAAATGGAGCTGCACTAAGCAGGACATTATGGGGTCATCCTGACACCGACGGATTCCAGCTTCTGTTTCCCATGACAGTCATGTGGCTAACTGTGGAATCCATTATCGCCAAGAAAATGCTCAGGAAGATCATCTTTGCCACGATAGCGGGTGCAACTACTGCGGTCTATTCCATTGCCTGGGTAGGGTGGTGGCATCTTTTTGATTTCACACTGGCAGCCTTAGGCGCATACGGCCTGTGGACAATTGTAAGAAAACACGAGGATGGATTGAAGGCTATCGACCCACGCAATAATATTGAATGGCGTGATGCTCTACTCTTCGGATTAGTGTTTTTGGTTGTCTGTGGCACGTTCATGATAGGATTAAGCACCTTCGATAGATTCACTAATGCAGCCTCATTACCTTTCGGATTCTCATCGGACTTCAAGGTAGCGGCAAGACCCAGTCTTTGGCCAAATGTTTACACAACAGTCGCTGAACTCAATCCAGCATCATTCGCCTCAGCAATCCACTCTGTCGGAGGCAACATACTGCTCGCAATAGCAATCCTAGGCATAGTTTTGTTACTTTTGCAGCGCGAGCAACAAACCGCTTCGGTTTTCACCGCAATAATCATCACATTATGGCTCATAGGCACTATCTACGCATCAAGCAAAGGGATTAGATTCACATTACTCATCGTGCCTGCTGTCTCGGCAGGTTTTGGTATAGGAATCGGCCTTTTGCACAAGCATCTTGTAAGATTCTCACGTGAAGGCCTAAGATTGCCTAATTTCGTAACAACTACTGCCTTCCTGATTGCAGTATTCGTTTTATTATTATGGGCACCTATCTCCTCTGCCCGTGAACAAGGCGCCCAAGATGTGCCAATAATGAATGATGCATGGTGGACCGCCCTTACCAAGATCAAGGACAACTCAAAGACTGATGCAGTCATCAATTCGTGGTGGGACTTCGGACATCACTTCAAGTATGTCGCCGACCGCGCAGTCACTGCCGATGGTGCTTCCCAAAATAGTCCACCTGCACACTGGATAGGCCTTGTCCTTATGACTGATGATGAGGAATTCGCAACTAATGTACTTCGAATGCTCGATTGCGGGAACAAAAGAAGCATCGAGATGTTGGATGAGTTCACGCCGAATACCGCGATCAGCGTCAAGCTGATGAAAGAGGCCATTATGATGCCAAAAAATCAGGCAAGAACCTTATTCATCGAGAATGGCGTTCCAAAGGACAAAGTCGATGAATTGATCAAGCTCACGCATTGCGTCCCTCCAGAGAACTTCTTCATAACGTCCGATGACATGGTCGGTAAATCAGGCGTGTGGGGTCATTTCGGAAGCTGGGATTTCATGCGCGCCTACTTGCATATCAATCACCACAGCTCCACAAGGGATGTTGCTGTGGCTGACCTGGTCAAGACTTTCAACATGAGCGAGAAGAACGCCGAGAACCTCTACTTCGACGATCAGGGACTCACTGATGAGAACTCTGCCAACCAGTGGATAGCACCCTGGCCTAGCTATGTAAGCGGCCTCGCAGGATGCTCTGTTCGTGGCCCAATCATGCAATGTGGCAATGGCCTGCAGCTCAACTCGACCAACGGTGAAGCCACTGTACAGGTGCAGGGCGGTACTGTGCGGCCGAAATCCATCGTCTACATCAATGAGACAGGAGACTTTGTCGAGCGCAACTACAACGACAGCGGCGTTGATATCAGCGCCGCGATAATTCCCGCCAACGGCGGCTTCCAAAGCATACTGATGAGCCCGCAGCTTGCCAGTAGCATGTTCACGCGGCTGTTCTTCTTCAGGGGCCATGGCTTGAGCCATTTCAAGTTGTTCGATGAACAGCGCCAGCTCACGGGCGGTAATATCCTAACTTGGAAGATCGACTGGGAAGGTAAAGAACCAAACGAAGTTTTCACTTCGGCCGAGTCTGAACCCGAGATACAGAAGCCTAAAGAAGGCGACTTGACGAACTCGACGGTGGTCACAAACAACACATCCACCCAAAACAAGTCCGCGATCACGAACAAAACAACAACCGGGATCGCCACAAACAAAACATTGGACAATGTGACCACCGAGAATGCCACAGCGAACACGACCGATGCCAGCGCAGCCTGATATCTCAGTAGTCATCCCTGCGTTCAATGAGGCCCAGAACGTCAGGCCGATGTATGATGCCCTTACTCGCGTCCTTAAACCGAGTGGATTGTCTTACGAATTGATCTGGATCGATGACGGTAGCCGTGACTCGACATGGAAAGAGGTCGAGAATCTGCACATGTCCGACAAAAGGGTCATTGGTGTCAGGTTCCGCAGGAATTTCAAGAAAGCGGCTGCTTTGATGGCTGGTTTTAGGGAGGCTAAAGGCTCGCTTGTTTTGACCATGGATGCTGATCTGCAGGATGAACCTGCCGAGATTCCGAGGCTGATTCAAGCCATGCGTGAAAGGAATCTCGACCTCGTGGTCGGTTGGAAAAGGAAACGAAAGGATCCCTGGCACAAGCTTGTTTCATCTTGGTCTTTCAACCTTCTCGTAAGAAAGTTCACAGGCATTACATTGCACGATTCTGACTGTAATTTCCGTCTGATGAAAAGGGACGTTGTCGACCATCTCGATCTGTATGGCGGGCTTTTCAGGTACATCCCGTCCATTGCACACGCTAACGGTTTCCGTGTGGGTGAGATTCCTGTGGTCCACAATCCTCGCAGGTTCGGTAAGAGCAAGTACGGCCTCAAGCGTCTCGTGACAGGACCGTTCGATCTTTTGACGATAAAGTTCTTGCTCGATTACAAGAGCACACCTTTGCACTTCTTCGGATTCATAGGCCTCGGATCAGCGGGTCTTGGCGCTTTGATATCTGCATATCTGGTGGTTCAGAAGATAATAGATGGCACTTTACTCGCGAACAGGCCGCTCTTGCTTCTGGCCATCCTTCTGATAATTATCGGCGTGCAGTTCATGTCCTTCGGACTTCTTGCTGAATTGATTCAATCCGAGGGACGCCGTCGATCCACGCCTTACGTGGTGCAGACGGTGCTACGATGAGGTCTTTCTCGAACGTCATGCGGAGCCGCAAGAGCGTGCGAAGCTTCGAGAAAACCGAAGTCAAGGACGCCCTGATCGAGAAAGTCGTCGAGGCTGCGACCTTCGCGCCCACGAGCTGCAACCAGCAATTGTGGCAATTTGTCGTCGTGAAAGACTCGACGACAAAGCAAAAGCTGATCGAAGAGGCATCTTCATCGACTCTTATCAGCCGCGCTCCGGCGATGATAATCATCTCCTATGACGGCTGGAGTAAGAAGGAGGCTTTGCAGGCAGGCGCAATGGCAGTACAGAACATGCTGCTTGCCGCGACCGACTTGGGCCTCGGCGTGTTGGCGATGAACAGCTACGGCGACGACAAGAAAGTCAAGAGAATAGTCGGCCTGCCTAGAAATCAAGTGATCTGCTGCTTTGTTCTTCTGGGATATCCTGACAAGCGCGCAGAAGCGGCGCCTATTGTGCCGAGAAAGTCAGTCAAAGAAGTTATGCATAAAGAACATTTCAGCGGCCACATCATGCCACGATTGTCGTACAATCCTGATAGGTGGACTCTGAAGGACATCATTAACCACCAAAGATACTACTGCCGCAAGACCTTCCTCGGCAAGGAGATGGACATAATGCATTCTCTCGAGAGGAATCTTGTCGCTCGCGAACTTGCTTCCCTTAAAGGCAAGGTTCTCGACATCCTCTCCTATGATGGCGCATATCTGAGGGAGTTCCCTGCCGTTGCACTCACCACAGCCGACCTATGTCAGGAGACTGCGGAATACTCAAAGGCGGCTGCCAGGCTCACAGTCAAGGTAGCGTCGAACATGAAGCACATCATCATCGAAGATGGCGACGTTGCCAATGCCGCCAAAGACTTCGACGCAGCCACTCTAATCTACAAATTGGAGCGTCTGCCGACATCATTCCGCAAGGACATGATCAATATGGCGTTCAGGCACGTGAAGCCAGGCGGTGAGATCATCGTGATATCCCGCCGTGACAATGCGCTGATGCTGCTTTTCCTGTTTGTCATAAGGACTTTGTTCGGCGATGACGTGCGCAAGACAGGCATCTACTCTTTTTTCGGCGGCTACAAGCCGATCAACAAGCGTAAGACATTGCGTCTGTTACGCTCATGCGGATGGACGAATGTCAGCGCGAAGTCATACTTCTTCATGCCCGCTTTCTTCGACCAGGCATTGCAGATGTTGCTTCAATACATCGGAAGCGGCGGTTCAAGCTATCTGCACAGGGTGAGACGGGAGAACATCCTCACCAAGACGCTTTCGCTGTTGCTCGCGATGCAGGGATCGCGCCGTTGTCTGTTCGGAAGTGTCGTCGTGATCCGCGGACGGAGAAAACAATGAAGGACGACACCTACCTGCTTTCTTTGATCGACGCCATGCCGAGGATCATCAACCAGATAGACCGCAACCCGGCGTCGCCCACATTCGGATGCTGCGACAGGGATTTTTGGCATTACAAGATCGTCGACTTCGCCTGCGCAAGGAAGCAGGAAGCGGCATTGACTCTCGCGCTCGTCGCATCCATCAAGCACCCAAAGAATCCATACTATGATAACGTGATGATTCGCGGTCTTGCGGATGCCGCGATCCGTTTCTGGTCATCGATCCAAGCGAATGATGGCTCGTTCTCTGAATGGTATCCCAACGAGCACAGTTTTGTCGCCACCGCATTCTCGTTGTACGCTATCACCGAGGCGTTGATCGTGTCAAGACGATCCCCTTCACCCAAAGTGCGCTACGCAATACTGGATGCGGCGCACTTCCTTGCGAATATCGTTGAAAGAAGGGTCCAGAACCAGGAGTCAGGCGCGATAGCCGCGCTCCACAACGCATCAGTGGTCTTGCAAGAACCTATCTTCGCCGCCATTGCAAAGGATCGCATGGCCTCACTCGTGCGTCAACAGCATCCTGAGGGATGGTTCAAGGAATATGGCGGGCCTGATATTGGATACCTTTCTTTGACAATGGACTACGTCGGTAAATACCATGACAAGACAGGTGACAAGAACGCAGAAGCACTGATAAGAAGAGCTGCCAGCTTCATGCGCTGGTTCATGCATCCTGACGGTTCTATCGGCGGCGTCTACACGAGCAGGAACACTGAATATCTGATACCCAGCGCGTTCGAGCATGTCAGGGATGAGAATACCGTCAGACTATCGTCTTTCTGCCACAATGGTGTCAGGTCAGGGATTCTTCCCTCCTGCCGCACGCTCACTGACAGGTACTTGATGTATAACGGCTACACCTATGCGCAGGCGTTCTTGGCGCAGCGTTCCGCGTCAGTGAAGCCTTCTTTTGCGGATCCATTCGATAAACGTTTCCCTGGTTGCGGTTTGCGTGTCGTTGACAAAAAGTCATATTTCATCGTCATTAACGAGAAGAAGGGTGGCGCGTTCTTCTTCAATGGCAAGCGCACAGGCACTGTCGTGCAAGATTCCGGTGTGGCTGTGAGTATTGGCAGGACAGCGTTCCATGCAGGCTACCTTGGATCAGCGTCATCTAGCGATGACGGTTCTATTACTGTCACAGGATCACTCCAACCAATCAAAGGACAGACCCTATCTCCTATAAAAAACGCCGCTTTGAGGATTTTCCAGTCCACATTTGGTATAAGTGGGTTATTGAGTAAGACTGTCAAGGAGAGGCTGCGTGACAGGGTGATTACCCCGACAAATCGTTCTCACTCGAAGTTTTCCCGATCAATAATATTAGGCGATGATTCTGTCACCGTTTCCGACGCCGTTGAAGGAGTGCCCGACGGTTCGACACTTATCGTCGGAGCGAAGCAATCTACGCAATATGTGCCAAGCGCAAGGTTATTTGTGCCGAATGACGCTCTCGCGCAACCGCCTTTATTCTTGAAGCGATCCGATTTTAGGCGTGTGCTTCGTTGAACGAAGCAATATCACGCCTGCCAATCCTACGATTATTGCGGAAAGCAATTGCATTATGTGCACGGAGAATGCGCTCACAATCGCGATGTCATGACTTATCCCTAGTACTATGAACGCTCCTGCCCAACTCAGTTCTGTCGTGCCGAATCCTGCCAGGCCCGAGATCGGCAATATCGTGACCAAACGGTACAATGATGTCCCAAGTGCGACTGCCGCGAACGGCACATCATAGCCGAAGCCTACCATCAAAAGATATGTCTGCACATAGGCGAACAGCCAGACAAGCAGGCTTGTGACGATTATCATCGAGTAAGTGCGCGCTCCGCGTATGCTTTCAATCGCTGCAGCGACCTCACACATCTTGGCCAACGACCATTGCACGACGCGGATGTGTGCTATGCCCAGGATTGATGCAACTCTCCTGCCGAATGCCTCGATCTTGTGCCGCATTAAGACGAACATAACCAGGAGCAGGAATATCAACAGAAGCGCCGCTCCCATTATCATAAGCAATGTGCGGAAAGATGAAGGTGCGTCTCTGACGAAGAATAGCGCGACAAGCGTCAGTATGAAAACAGCGGCGATATCGAACACGCGACAGACTATCAGAACTGCCGCGGAATGACCTATGTTAATTCCTTGACGTCTTACCATGTAGATATAACTCATCTCGCCGAATATTCCTGGAAGTAGGTTCAGTAAGCATGTATGAACGAAGGTTATTGGAATCATTACTTTAGCCGGAACTTTGAGTAGACGCTGGAATCGTATCGCGCGCATGACCACGCTGAGGAGATAGATCAACAGGCTAGCGACCAAGAACAAGGGGTTTATCGCCAGCACGGTCTTGGACACTTCTGATGCGTCGACGTATCGTAGAAGCCACCAGACAAGAACCACAGTCAGCAATAGCGCTAGTGCCAGACGGAAAGAACGTTTCATGGTTCGATGTTTATGTATTCAAGCTTGACCGGGCCGCTCGTCAGTTCGTAGTTCTTGCTGCGCGGACTTTTTCCTGCTAGCATGGTGTTTATGTCGTCTACACTGAAATTCCCGCCTTTGCGGAGGAGCATGTAGACCGGTGCGGGTTGCCCTCGGTTCACGAAGCCGATCTGGACAAGGTGATAATTCTGTGATATGTGATCCTTGATCGCGCTGCGCTCAGGGTCAGAGAATATGTCAAAATTCCATTGGTAAAGGAATAACCAACTGGCGTTCCACTTGTTTTCATAGAACCGGTAGTCTTCCACAGTTCCTGGAAGTGACATACCTTTGATATCACCGTGCCATAGAATGCCGTATGCCTGGTGGCTGCTCCTGATAAGCCTGTCACCTGGCTGTTTGTGCTGTTTGATATAGTCACCGGCTACGTCAAGACCGAAGAACTGTGTATCGAACTGCCTGTCCTTCGCCTCCATCGACGAGAAATAAAGAGTGCTTGAACCAAGACCACTTACTGCGTATGAGAACACCGGGACTGGAACCAAGAACAGCGCGACCATCACCAATGCTTTCGAGCCAGGGAATCGCAGGAAGCTGCCGATCGTGTTGCCTGCCACAGTGATGAATAGTGCCATGAAGATTATGAAGACTGACGCCAATGGGAATTGGTGATAGCTGTGACCGCGCAAAGATTCTGACACGAGTATTGGCAATAACAACGAGCTCGCGCAGTAAGCGACCATGAACCATCTTGTTCTCTTCTCAAGTTTCTTCCACATGAGCGCGAAGACAACTATGCCCAATACCGCGAAAAGCACTCCGACGAGAGTATAATTATCCGCAAGATACGGCTTCACGGCAGCCATCGTCTCAGGCTCGAAAAGCGCGGCTATCCTTATCTTGTCCTCTCCCTGCGGCAAGCCGCCGAATACCGAGACTATGTACCTGCCAGAGTACCACCACCAAGCAGGCGATAGCAAGACCAGGACTCCTGACGCGGCAAGCGTCTTCATCCTGACCTTCCACTCCTTGAGTCTTGACCAGGGGAATATGAAGATGAATGGTATGAAACAGATGCCATACGTGTATTTGGTGACTATCGCAAGCGTGGTGAACAAAGACGCGAGTACCAGGTCGTGCCATTTGTCATTGTCGATCCAACGGAAGAAGAAAATCCATGCCGCGAGCATGAACACGAAGCCGAACGGCATCTGGTCAACGTTATGGGAGAAGAATACGAAGAGCGGGCTTATCGTGGTCAAGCCTGCCGCGACAAGCGCCATATCATCACGGCCGAATAGCTTTCGTATGAAGAAGAACATCAGGGGTATCGCGAGCAGGCTGAAGAGTATGACTGGCAAGCGCGCAGCCCATAATTCCAATCCGAATATCTTGAACATGACTGCCGCGGCTATCGCGCTCACCGGGAAGAAGTCGCTATGGATGCCATCCACATTCTCATTCTTTGCAGGATAGTCATACTCAGGCACGAAGAATCCATGCGCAAAGAAACCATCCCTATCGAAATTCCTCGCGGCGGTGACATACCTTGCTTCCTTCCAGTTGTGGTAGCCTATCGACGGATAATCGGCATGGTAGAACCGAAGATATGCGCCGAACACGACGAGTGCGAGCAGGATCACCCACACTAATTTCTTCGGATTGTTCAGCTTGACAGAATCATCCATAAACCCATACCACCCAATCCATCCCCACTCGACGAGCTATATAAGATTATCGAACATTTCAATCACATCGATTTTCATGCTTCATTACTCAACGAAGTTTCATAAATAGACAGGGATTTATGAAACTTTATTATAGACCTACCTAATCACCAAATCCTACGGAGACAAAATGCGATTAATAAGTGTACTATTAGGTAAGCTAGGATATTCTATTATGCGCATCAAAGCTCTCGAGAATCCGGTCGATATGGACAAAGAGTTCTGGGAGTTATACAATCAGTGCAAGGACACAACCATGGTCACACGTGAGGGCGCGTACGCGGCTTTTTGCGCTGCAAGGCATATCGCGCTTAACAAGATTCCCGGTGACCTAGTGGAGTGCGGAGTTTGGCGAGGTGGAATCTGCAAACTCATGGCTTTAACACTCAGAAAATATGGCGACCTTTCCCGTAAGATTTGGTTGTATGACACATTTGCAGGGATGACCCGACCCAGCGAACATGATAAGCGTTTGGCGGATGACACAAGTGCCATGGGAAAATGGGAGAAATCCCAGCAGGACGACCACAACAATTGGGTTTATGCCAGCATCACGGACGTCAAGAACAATCTACTTGATTGTTACCCTTTCAAGCAATTCCAATTTGTCCAAGGAAGAGTAGAAGAGACCCTAAATCACACAATCCCGAAGAATATCGCCTTGTTGCGTCTCGACACTGATTTCTATGAAAGCACGAAATTTGAACTTGAAATATTATACCCTGCACTATCACGCGGCGGCGTCCTTCTGATTGATGATTATGGCCACTGGGCCGGAAGCAAGAAAGCAGTTGATGAATATTTCGATAAGAAAGCCCCACTACTTTGGCGCGTGGATTATGCTGGAAGAGGCATGATAAAATGAATTGTAATCATTATTTGACATAAATAATCTTAACGATTTGATTTTCGCCGCGTCAATCTATCTTCCATATAGTTGTCATTCCGAACCTGTTGCTCAATGCAGGTACAAGACCTTTGAAATCCTTGCGCGGATAACGTGATAGAAGCCCGTTCATGACGTCGGCATATTCCGGCCTGTATGAATTATCGAGCATTATGTAGCCTCCTTTTCGTACTTTGGGGATTGCATGAGCTATGCATGATGCCCGTGCACGGCCATCGACCAACACCAAGTCGAACGTTCCATCGGCATATTTGTCGATGGTTCGGACATAGTTGCTGAAATCCTGCCCTGCATAGGCTGGATTCATTGAGCTGTTACTAGTGGTCGTGTAACTTCTAGCCCCTGGATTTGGTTCTGGAGTCACGAGCTCGATATGCGCAGTAGATGGGATTCTCTTGCTTACAACATTGTACCATGATTCGTCATGCTCGGTTGATATCAATTTACCTGCTTTGCCGGAAAAGAATAGCGTCGAACCGCCCGAACCGTATTCAAAAACAACCATCGAAAGCGTGAGATACTTGTTCAACCAGTTTATCGCGGGGTAGGCAAGCCATGGGACCCTATGTGATATGGGAGATGCCCCAGGCGCGAGAGTGCCGAACCAATGGAGTGTCCATCGCAGCGATTCGAAATCTCCGAGTAGCAGTGTCCTGAACCATAACGCGACGGCTCGTCCGGAAGCGATGATTATCCCTTTGTATGATGTCATTATGTCCTCATTGAGCGTTCTATGAATTCCAATAGACGCGCGTTGTATTTTGGGCTGTCAATCTCCATTGCTTTGGACTGTGCGACCCTTCCCATCTTTCTCGCAGCGTCGCCATTGTCAAGGACGTATCTTATCCCTCTGACAAGTCCTTGCGCAGAACCGCGCCTATATATTAAACCGCTGACCTCGTGCGTGACGAACTCATCCACTCCATCCATGTCGCTTGTGACTATTGGAGCGCCTGCCGCCATCGCCTCGAAGAGCGCATTTGGAATCCACTCGCTAAGCGAGCAGAATATGGATACATCTGCTGTCACGTAATAGTCCTTCATCATTGACCAGGGCACTTTTCCTACGGAAACTATCCTTTCTTTGCACCATTCAGGCACGAGCCAGCTAAAACGCTCACCTACATGAAGCAGCTTCACGTCAGGATATGCTGAGAATATTTCTGGCAACGCTTTCTCTAATGTGTGCACCCCTTTTCGAACTCGTTCGCTGCCTGCTGAGACGAAAAGCAGATGTCTTCCCTTCAATGGAAGTCGTTTTCCACCTCGGTACGAGGCGTGTTTGACCCCATTATGTGGAGTTAGGTATGGCCGTGGATTGCCGTATTCCGACAAAGAATATTGCCTGCTTTTTTCGGATGAGAATATGAAAGCCTTTGCATGCTGGACGCATTTCTTCTCCATTCTGCGCTGGATAATGAAATGTATGGACCGCGCTGCCCGCGTTATCAAAGAGACTTCATCTTTTGCTATCTCCATGTTTCTTTGAAAAATACGGGCTGGCTGTCCCACGCGAAGCACGTATTTTCTGTCCAATACACCTAGTGCTGCCCTGCTGTTCGCCAAGATTATGTCCTGCGGACCAGGAGGATGCTTCTCGAAATACCGCTTCACGCGTCGGGATAGGAAAAAATACTCCAGGTTCATTCCGAGCAATGGAATCCTTGCCTTTGGAACCTTGAATCTGAAGACCTCTGCGTAAGGGAGGTGTTCATGTGTTGGTCCATCATCCTGCCGTTTGCAGAGTATTATCGGATGGAATCCTTTCCCAGATAGAAACTTGGCGAATTCTTCTACGAATCCTGCATACGATCCTGAGTTCTCCGTGTAATTATGGACGACGAAATAGAAGTTTCTCATGCTTGCCCCGCGGCCGACATCTTTTTCCTTCTGATCATCGACAACACCGTGTTGATGTCCTCGGTATGAATCACCTTCAATAAAAACAAAGCAACTGTGTAAAGTATTACGCCCGGTGCTACAACTGCGATTATCTGCAAGAATACATTCAAGTGAAGGTTGCCCACGAAGAATACCGGCACTATCAGCAGTCCGCTCGCCACCAGTGTCTTTATCCATGCCCTCCATGGCAGCGTGATGTGCAGGTATTTCCTTAGATACCAAAGAGATTGCACTGTTATCATGAAGCACGTAAGCGCGTCGGCTATTCCTGCGCCTATCATTCCGAAATGAGGCACGAACAACAGGTTTGCCACGACTCCGATAATCACGCCAGTCACTATGATGAATGCATATATGCGGGGCTTGTGTATACCTAGAAGTATCGTCTGGTTCACGAGGAAGAACGAGTAGAATACGATAGCCCATGCCTGGAATGGCACTGCTTCCGCTGCACCCAAGAACTTTGTTCCGAACAAGACGAGGATTGTCTGGTTCGACAATACCGTGAGCAGCATCGCGCAAGGCAATACGACCACCGCGAGCAGCCTGAACAATCTAGAGATTCCGGCACTCAATCCTGTGTTTTCCGTTATGTACAACTCCGTTGTCACCGGAAGCAGTATCGCGGTCAATGATCGTGGAATGAACCTGCTCACCCCTGCTATCGTGACCGCTATTCCATACAAGCCCACCTTCTCGAGCGGATAGAAATATGTTAGGAAAGAAACGTCCATCGATGTTATCAAAGACGTGCCTATCATGCCGATAGTAACTGGTATCCCGAATCTGATTAATTTCTTGAATATATCCACATCCAATTTCGCCTTGACTTTGAAGAAAGGGAACAGTGTCATCACAAAGATGAAACATATTATTGCTACAAGCAGATAAGATATGAAAAACGCCCACGATGCCGAGACTGTGGAATTGTTGATGCGCATGAGGATGAACGCCGATACTAAGAATAATAGGGTCTGCAAGAACTCAACTATCGAGTACATCCCCATTTTCTGATACGCATTAAAAAAACCCCTGAATGCAGACATAAAGATGGAGAAGAAATACGCTCCCGTGATTATGATTAACGGCCAGAATGCCTTGTCTGTCTTGAAGTAGCTATTGGTCAAGTATCCGGATAACAGCAGGATTACAAGGCACAGTATTCCAAATAACACCAGTTGTATTAACAAGAAGGTAATAAGAACTTTTTTAATGCTACATATGTCATTCTTGGTCTTGTATTCTGTCACATATCTCACGAACGCAGGTCCCGTGCCGATCTGTTTCAGGCCAAAAAGCAGACCGACGAAAGAAAGTATTGCGTAGAACAATCCGAAGTCGCTCAACGACAGCATCCTTGAAAGTACAAGCTGCAGTACGTATCCAAGACCTGCACCTAAAACAAGCGATATCAGGACGATTATTGAGCCCTTCATGACACGATGAGTATAATCAGTCATGGGTTCGCCGCCCCGAAAATGGTTTATAAGTATTGTGCACCCCTACTTCAGCATACAATGCACACTCGAACGGAGAATCATAACTCATTTATAGGATGCGTAGGCAGAACAGAACGCTGAAAATCATCAAGCGACCAGAATGGTCCATTGGATTGCGCGAAAAATCAAGGAATCAATATGAAACGTTTTATCGTCGTGTCGCAGATTTATGCCGCAGAAGAAGGGTCATTCTCTGGTTTCATAAAGGAATTGGTGACGCGCGCCTCCAAGGATTTTGAGGTGACCATCCTTTGCGGCAGGAGGAAAGGACAACCATATCGGGAAGTGCTTCCATATGGGACGATCATAAGATTCGATGTACCTAACTTCCCGATTTTCAGGAGCGTGCTCGAAGCGATGTTCCTTTGCATGAAGATACGCCGATTCCTTAGAAGAAATCCTCCTGGAAAGGACGCACTATTCCTCACGAACGGTGAAGCCGCGCTTGGTGTGTTGAAATATCCATACGTTATCCGTGCCGGAGATCAGCCCGTCCTTGCCATGCTCAAGAACATGTCATTGGCTGACGGATTCAGCTCGTTCCAATCGAGGGCTGCGCGCAGGATGCATGCCTATATGAGCTACGTGCTCGAGCATATCACGATAAGGCGCGCTAGCGGGATTCTTTTCTCGTCGGAAAAGAATCGCGGTCTGTTCATAAAATATCACGGCGTCTCTGACGTTCCATCTTTCGTGCCAAGATCTGGTGTGGATTGCAAAGGAATGGGTTCTGGCAAGATTCTGCCGAGAAAGGGAAAGGTCCTGCTTTTCATCGCTTTGCGTGATGAAAAGATAAGGAAAGGCGCCATTTTCCTTGAACGGAGCCTTCCTTTGGTTTTCGCCGCTGACAAGGATGCCGTCCTTTTGCATGTCGGAGACAGATTCGAATGGAATGTCCCTTCATGGTGCAAAGAAAGGATAGTTTCCGTAGGCAGAGTTCCCTGGGACAGGATGAAGGATTATTTTGCAACAGCAGATATCTTTGTTTCATGCTCGATAAGCGAGGGTTTTCCAAACGCGATTCTTGAGGCCATGGCCGCAGGTTTGCCAATAGTCACAAGCAACATCATAGGAATCGATGAATTCATCAGGAACGGGAAAGATGGTTTGGTGTATGACGCGACCGACACCCAGGGTTTGTCTTCCGCGTTAGTATACCTCTTGAAAGACAAAAAACTGAGAACAAGTATGGGTGCATCGGCAAAGTGCCATGTTCTACCGCTAGACTATCGGACATACTCATCCGAACTTATGCGTTTCATCAATAAGCCGCAAGGCCACACGTGTCTGTTAATGAACAAGAAATAAGCGGAATGAACGTATAATCTCGATGTTATTTGATAATATTGTTTTCAAAGCGCCTTCTTTGCCGCTTCGATGACCATCTTGGAAGAGATATCTAGCATATACGGAGAATAGACATCTATTAGTTCAGACTCGAAAATAGCACGTTCGTTCCACGATGGCGGCCGAACTATTATCGATTGCTTGACACCCATAGGCCTTGTGCCTTCGGGGTTTGGCCTTCCGAACAAACTCACTGTCTGGCTACCAACTGATGCTGCTAGGTGCATTAGTCCTGAATCACTACCTATCACGAGTTTGCTGGATTTGAACAACGCCGCTATGGTCCCTAGAGAAGGCCCGCCGCAGATGTTAACGCAATGCGGAGCTAGACGTTTTATTTCATCACCGATCGTTTTCTCTGCGGCGCTTCCAACGAGCAATGTGCCAACTCCATGTGATTTCCTGAGGGCGTTGGCCACTTCCGCAAAACGTTCTGGCGGCCATTGCCTGTTCTTGTACCTCGCTCCGACCTGCATGCATATGAATGGTCTCTTGATCTTTGACATGCACAGCACATCATTTGCGGAATGTTTCTCATCTATCGTCACACTTCTGCGTAACAACAAGTCGTCCTGTGATATCGGTATTCTTAGGACTCGGAGGATGTCTATTCCCGCGTCAGAAAGATGCACATTCGCTTCGCCTGTCGTCTCATGGTTGCGGAACGGGATTGTCACGCTCAGGAAACGCTCGAACACACTGCCAGGATAACTGAATCCCGCACTCAACGGCACTCCTGCGAGGAAAGGGATTAGTTGATATGGTGAGAAGTTCGGTATGTAGACTAAGGCTAGTTGTGACTTACGTGCACGCACCTCTCTCACAACTCTCAAGAATAGACGGATCATTGAAACAGATTTGGAGAAAGAAGCCGCTTTCCCGCCGAGCGTGTTCAATTCCGACAGCTCTATGAACTCGTCAATGCTGCTGTCGTTCCCAATCAATGCATTTGTGGTCCTGCTGCCCGTTACTGACAACCTCACCCAGGGTGCGTGCCGCTTAAGACGCTGGGTAATCGGGAGTATGTACAATGGATCACCTATGGTCGTGGTTATGAAGTTCAGGAAAACCACTCTTTTTACACGCGTCCAATCCACTTTCAGGCAATATTGCGGATCCATGATTTTTGGCACTGAGAATCGGTTTTAAAGGTTGCGTACCAATTGGCTTAGTAGAAAGTCGTGATTGAGAGCCGCGCCTATGTTGTAGGCGATGAGTCGCATGTTTAGTTCTGCTCTTTGTGCGACTGCTGTGGCGGCACGCA
>JAGVQG010000035.1 GCA_020051845.1 archaeon
ATTTTTTTATTATAACATTCAAGACGATATAACCTTATAATCCCTCTCTAGCAGTGCTTGCCTTAAGGGGGAGCTTTGTAACCAGATGGATGAATCTGCCGACGATTCTGCTGACGCGAATCCTATTGTTGATGTGCCCGCGGCCATGCCGCTGGACGCCGCTGACATGATACGAAAGTTCAAGGAGTTCCTTGAACAATCCTATCACGCCGAACTTCTGGAGGCGTTGCGCAAAGGCGAGAAATTCCTGCATATCGATTTCCAGAAACTTGCGCGTTTCGACCCTTCACTTGGTGACCTTCTTCTTGATCAGCCCGCAGAGGCGCTCAAGGCTGGCGAGCTTTCAGTCAGGGAGTTCGACAACAAGGTCAAGGCCTTCGCCATCAGGGTCGCCAATCTTCCTGCCAGCTCTTTCCTCAAGTTGCGTCATATACGCAGTGGTCATCTCGGAAAACTGATGTTCACCCAGGGTGTCGTGCGTCAGAAGAGCGACGTGCGACCACAGGTGACAGAGGCAACGTTCGAATGCCCGAGTTGCGGTCAACGACTCATGGTGCTCCAGCTTGACACCACATTCAAGGAGCCGACCAAGTGCAGCTGCGGCAGGAAGGGCAAGTTCCGTCTGACTGGGAAGGAGCTTGTCGATGCGCAGGGAATCGTCCTTGAGGAAGCCGCTGAGCACCTCGAGGGCGGTGAGCAGCCCAAACGCATGAACATCTTCCTCAAGAATGATCTGGTCAGCCCCATTACCGAGAAGCGCACGAATCCTGGTTCGAATATCAAGATTAGCGGCATCATTAAGGAGATTCCGATAATCACCAAATCAGGCGGCACAAGCACGCGCTTCGACCTTCTGATCGAGGCCAACCACGTCCTGCCCATCGAAGAGGATTTTTCCGACCTGTCCATAACCAAGGAGGAGATGGCGGAGATCATAGCGCTGCGCGACGACCCGCAGCTCGAACGCAAACTTCTCGCGAGCGTCGCGCCTAACATTTATGGCCATGAGAGGATCAAGGAGGCGCTCATACTGCAACTTCTCGGCGGTGTGCGCAAAGCGCGTGAGAAGGGCACCGGCGCTGTCACCCGTGGTGACATCCACATCCTGCTTATCGGTGATCCCGGTAGCGGAAAGTCCCAGATGTTGAAGCGAATATCCAAGGTCGCTCTGCGTGGCCGTTTCATCTCTGGCAAGGGTGTGTCTGGCGCTGGTTTGACCGCGTCCGTCGTCAAGGATGAGTTCGTGGGTGGCTGGAGTCTCGAGGCAGGAGCGCTCGTGCTGGCTAACCGCGGCATCTGCTGCATCGATGAACTCGACAAGATGAGCGAGGATGACCGTGCCGCGATGCACGAGGCACTTGAAGGACAGACGGTTACTATTTCGAAGGCCAACATCCAGGCGACATTGCGTTGTGAGACCACCGTCCTTGCGGCAGCCAACCCCAAGCTCGGTCGTTTCGACCCCTATGAGATAATTGCCAAACAGATCGACCTGCCACCCACGCTCATCAACCGTTTCGACCTTATTTTCCCGATCAAGGACCTTCCTGATCCTGTGAAAGACCAGAACATGGCGAGTTTCATCCTCGAGATGCACAAATCGGAGAATAGCCAGGAAGCGCCGATCCACACCAGTCTTCTGCGCAAGTATATCGCCTATGCTAAGCTCTTCATCAAGCCGATGCTTTCTGATGGGGCGATTGTTGAGCTGAAGGATTATTACATCCGTATGCGCGGCTCCAGTTCCAGGGACAGTGGTGTGGTGAAGAGCATCCCCATCTCCGCGCGTCAACTCGAGGGTCTCATTCGTCTGTCCGAGGCGCACGCGCGCATGCGTCTGAGTGACAGTGTGGAGCCCAAGGACTCTAAGCGTGCCATCGAGCTTCTTGATTACTGTCTACGCCAGATCGCCCTCGATGAGGAGACTGGCCAGATAGACATCGACCGCATCGGCTCGGACACTTCATCAAGCCAGCGCAACAAGATACTCCTGCTGAAGGAGATAATACGTGATATCGAGAACAAACTTGGCAAGACCGTTCCGCTCGAGGCTGTCGCCTCAGAAGCTAAGTCCAAGGGCATCTCTGACGCCGAACTCGATGAATTCATCCACAAACTCCGAAAGAGCGGCGATATATTCGAACCCAAGCCCGGTTTCATCTCAAGGATATGACTATATCTGTGGTTTTTTCGGAGCTGCGCATGAAGGCCGTTCGTTTCGCAGGCATCATCGAGGGACAGGAGCCCGGGCGCAAAGGCCGTTGTGTTCCGGAATCCTGCTCTACTCCGGATGTGATTAGGGGAGGCGCTTGTTGCCGGCTCGGCTATGTCTGTCCATCGTTGAAAGGCAACCGCTGCAGGTCTTACCTGTTGCGGATGCCGAATTGCAGGATTTTTCCGAGAAATCGTGCTGACCTGCGTCTTGTTCGCGGTTGCGGCTATTACTGGGATTGATTCTAAACTGGTTGTTCAATCGTCTGTTCTGCCACGGGCTGCTCTTCAGTTGCAGGCACTTGCGTCTCTTGGGCTGCCTGCTCCGCCTGCCTTTGTCTCTCGAGCTGTCTGAGGTTCTGCAATGAATTGCACGATCCTCGCAGATACCTGTTCTGTATCTTCTCACAGACGTCGAACTCGTTCTTTGTCAACGCGAAGTCTATGTAGCATTGGTCTCTTGTTATGTCCTCGACTATCGATGCGCATAGGTCGCTCTTGCCTGAGCTTGATGCTACGACGGAGAAGCAGCGGTCCTTGTCCTGTGGTCTTGGCAGCGCTCCGCAAAGCGCTGTCGCGCGTTCGGTGTCCTGCGGCGCCTGTGTCTTGGCGTTTTCTATGACCTCGTCTGCGCTTGGCGCATTGAGTCCTGCTCCGCAATCCTGCGGGCAGCTTGACGACGTCTCGCCGCCGTTGCAGATCCCGTTTCCGCAAACCGATTCTTTGGGTGTGTGGACGCACTGTCCATCGACGCATTCGTCGTCCGTGGTCACGTCATAATCATTGCATCCACCCGGACAGTCGGCGACCTTGGGTTCCGTGGTCGGCTGCTGTGGTGGTTGTTCTGGCTGTGTTGGTTGTTGGGGTTGGCTTGGCGGTTGTCCTGGTGTCTCTATCTGAAGGCAGGCCTTGCACGTTCCGCCGCAATCGACGCCGGTCTCTCTCTGGTTCTGCACACCGTCTGAGCACGTCGCTTTTGCCGCAAGTACGTTGAATGAGAATGATGTCTTTGTCTGCGTGCCGCCGGAATCTATGGCAGTCACATCCATGATGTATCTTCCCGGGGTGATGGTGGACGGGACTTGGACCTGGAATGTCTCTGCCTTTGATCCTGCGCTGACCGTGACCGTTTCTGTCGATGGCGCACCTATCGCTTCCCTGGTCGACGGGTCTATCAAGGTGTGCAAAACATTCAGCGTGCCTGCAGCGTTCGACCTGAACGTGTCCTTGATGTCGAGCACATCTCCCGCCCTCACTTCAACCTGCAATGGAGAGGCGACGAGTGTTATCTGGGCTGCTGGTGCCGCGAATAACAACGCGATGATTATTCCGCCTATTCCAAGACCAAGTACGGCACCCGCTATCCAGAACCATGGCGGCCGCGATCCCGTGGCAGGGGCTATTGCGATATCATGCTGGAGCTGGTTGAATGCCTGGTCAAGGTCTGTCGCCCGGTATCCCGAACGCAGAAGATATATTCGTATCTGCTGCTCGCTGTATCCATTGCGAAGCATAGACTGGATATAGGCTATGAGCTCGGCCGAAACCATGGCATTGACATCGTCAAGGGTGTTTATAAACTTGTCCTCTTGATTGGCTAAAAGCATATATACGAACCAAACCGGTTTCCTGCCCATGGTAGAGGGGGGAAGGCTTACTGCGCGCAAGGCGCGAATAGCTGATGTGCTTGCAGGCAATCTTGATGCCGTTGCTCCACGTGTCAATGTCATGGGCGTTGTGGTTTCTGTGACTCCTGGAGAGCCGCCGTCGTTCGTTCTTGATGACCGCAGCGCGCTTATCGTCGTGCGGCAGTTCGACAAGCAGCCGACTCCGAAGTTGGGTGCCGTGGCCATGGTCATCGGCCGGGTCCGCGAGTATGGCGGTGACCGTTACATCACGAGCGAGATTGCGAAGACCGTTGACAATTCCTGGCTCGAGGTGCGCTCGCGCGAACTTATGAACGAGTCTTCTTTCGTTACACCTACATTGACGCCCAAAACCGAGATTTCGGGAAATTTCGAGGAAGAGGTGGTCGATGACGACACCGACAGCGGTGTCGAACTGATTTCAGTAATCAGACAGCTTGACACGGGCGAGGGCGTCTCCTACGATGAGATCCTTTCGAAGAACCCCGACGCAGAACCATCACTCAAACTCCTTTTGCAGCGCGGCGACATTTTCGAGATGAGTCCTGGAAGGATAAAGATATTGGAGTGAGAAGATGAGCGTTGATGACAAAGTGATCGCGGCGATTCAGGGTCGAATGATTGAACTAATGCGTCTTGGTGGCCCCATATACCCTTCTGATTTGGTGCACAGAACCAATGGATACAGCCAGGTCAACCGGAGTTGGGCTCTTGTGAGACTTATTGACGGAGACAAACCCCGATGTTATCTTGATCGCGAAGGACGGGTTAGAGAATACGCTTTTTCAGTCAAACGAGCATCGGCGTCACGAACGTCTCGATGAACGCGGCAAGGGCAAGCACGACCGCCGCGATTATTATGAGGTTCGAGCTGTCGAGCAATACCTTGTCCATCTGTTTCTGTTCCCAGTGCATCTTGATTATCGCCGCGGATAGCACCCCTCCTGCGAGCCCGCCGATGAAGTATGCCGTTATCTCGGGTATTCCGTGGATGAAATAGCGCACTGCGCTCATTCCTGCAGCCGATGCATATGCTGTCACCGCCCCACTTCCTGTCGAGACGAATCCGGAGACTCCTTGTTGGTAGAATTTCCCGAGCGCGACGCCGATCACCGACGCGTTCCAGGTCAGGATGAATATGCTTCCTGCTCCGTACAGGAATGAGAAAAGTATGCAGAACATCAGGACCTTGAGGTTGTTGACGAGTATGACGAAATACATTCCGCTCGCGACGGCGTTTCCTGTCACACCGGAGCGCAACGCCGCGATCGTGTGGCTTTGTATGCTGAAGAGCGTCGGTCCGTTTGATAGAGCGACGAACCAGAACCCGTAGGCTATGCTCATGCCGAGGAAGAGCGCGATGAATGTGCCTATCACCTTCGCGTGCTGTCGAAGCACCGCGCCTTCGCTTCCAAGAGTCATGTTCGCCATTTCTTCGGAGTCCATGAACTGCATGAATAATGGAACGAGAGCAAGGACTGTCAAAAAGACAAGCACCAGGCTGGCCTGGTCGCGGAACACCCAACTGCTTAGGAATAGTGCGAGGCTCGCGTAAGCGAAACCCAAAACGAAGACGACCAATGGTCGCTGGATTGCGTTTTTGGGGGATATCAGCGACTCGAGCACCATGCTCCGACCCAACCCTACAGGGTTTAAATACCTTGTGCCGGCTATTCTGTGAAAGATTTATAAACAGACGGTTGTCCTCGGTGAACATGGAATACGAAGCGATGCTTGAGAGGGCGCACCAGAACATGCCGAAGGCTGTTTTGGAGAAGGAGCGCTTTGAGATGCCTAAGGTCCGCGGCAGGCTGGAAGGCAACAAGACTGTCATCAGCAACATGCAGCAGATCGCCGGCACGCTTAGACGTCCTCTTGACCACATGATCAAATTCTTGCTCAAGGAACTCGCCACGCCTGGTGAGATGCGCAGATCCAACTTGGTTTTCGGCTCCAAGGTCAGCGCCAGCAGGATCAACCAGAAGATCCGCGAGTATGCCGAGGAATTCGTGTTCTGTCAATCATGCGGAAAACCCGACACTGATCTCAAGGAGGATGGCGGACTTACAATGATGGTCTGCTCTGTGTGCGGCAATAGACAGATTGTCAAGAGCAGGATATGATAACAAAAGTCCACACGAACCGGGATGGAAGGATTCTTGTCGCCGTTGTCGATTCTGATCTACTGGGAAAAGTTTTCGATGAAGGTGCCATACAACTTGATCTTTCTTCTGATTTCTACAAGGGCGATGAGATGACTCCTGAGGAGACCGGGGATCTTATACGCAATGCCGACATGGTGAATCTGGTCGGCAAGGCGGCTGTCGATCTGGGAATCCAGGAACAGGTCATCGACGCCACTCACGTGAAGACCGTCAGCGGCATTCCTTTCGCGCAAGGTTCGATGATGCGCGACTAAATTCGGAAAAGTTCATCACCCGAACCACCGTCCCAATCCTTCCTGCTTCTCCTTTTCCTTGCCGAACACACTCTCGACGTGGCGCTCAAGAAGATGTATCGTCTGCTTGAGGTAAGGTGACAAGTTGTAGGCTTCTGCCAGGCTGATTGTGGGACCGAGATATTTGGTCACGCTGCCTTCGGAGATCGTGAAAAGGAGCTTGCCTTTGCATTCTGTGCACTTGCCGAGCAATGGTGGCCGTCTGAACTTCTCATTGCAGTCGACGCATCGGAATTCCTGGCTCGAGAATTTGCGCAGGTTGCCACGGGTGTCCTTGATGAAGTGCTTCTCTATTACGAGCCGGGCGACGTCCGAGGTGTCCACGGCCCGTATCTTGAACGCGAGGTCCATCTGTCCGCGCAATTTTTCCTCCATGCTCGGCAGCATCTTGTAAGCGCTGCACGTGACGCCATTGTTGACGTCGGATGTGTCGTGCGTGAATCCGAATCCTTCATATTGCTCCGGTTTGTCCAGGACCCCCTTGATCTGGAGCACCTTGACCTCCCAGGGCATCTTGTATTCGAGGGCCGCTTCATACATCTCGAGTGGATAGCTCCACGCGATGTCGACGTCGAATGCCATGTCGTCCACTTCGGATGGCGTGAGGACGCTCGTCAGCACCAGCGGTGCGTCCATCGTTCCGCCCCTGCTGCTCGGAAGGAATTCTTTGGAGAAGTTGAGCATGGCATCGAGCAACAGCATGTATCCTATCTCATCACCGTCACAGTCGCGGCGGCATGCTGAATGGTAGTATGGGTGCGCGAGGAATCCCTGTGTGCGAGAGAAACCGATTATCCTTCCGAGCATGCCCGCGCTCGTGTGCGGTGCGAGACCGATTATCAGTTGGCCGACTAGCTCGTTTGGGTGCTTGATGTTGTAGTGCCGCGGCAGACCATACATGTGTTCAAGCTCGTCGTCGATGAACTTTGTCACGCGGAAGAACACCTGGTCGCTCGGCTCGTGGGGGACCGCCTCAAGGCAGCAAGGTATGACGACATCCTGGGGCCGCAGCTCCAATACCTGGTTCCCGTTCTCGAGTGTATGGCCATGTATGTCATGGGTGTAGCCTAGTTCGTGGAGTTTCTCGACTGATGTCCTTATCTCGTTGGGACGGAAATGTGTGAGTGCTATCTCGCTGCAATCATAGCGGATGGTGCCGTCCTTGTTGACGTGCACGTCGTGCTTCGCCCGTAGTATGGATTTCAGCACGTGTTCAGGCACGTGCGTGTCATTCATCATTCCACGCACGCCTTTGATGAGGTCGGGATATGTCTCCATTCCCAGCTTTTTCAGCGCCGACTCGAACATCCTTGGGATCGCCACTTCCCTGCGACGGTACGTCAGGCTTCCTGGTTCTTGTTTATCGGATTCGCGCTGTGTCTGACGGGTGAAATATCTTTGACGCGTCGGCTTCCAGCAACTGTCGCAGACCCTGTAGATCGTGTCATGGCCGCAATTGTCGCACCACATGAGCGGAAAATCACCGGTGACTTTACCTTTGGTCATCGCGGCCTGCAGGGAACGCATCCTGCCTCCTTCATCGCCCACAGGCGAAAGCCCGTGGGGACTGCCGGTCATCTTGCGCATCTTGGCCTTCTCAGGACGGCCCATGCGGCTGCCTATGTAGATGCCGCTCTTGTCTCTCAATAGGACTGTCGATAATTTGTTGACGAGCGTGAGGACGTTCTCCTGCGGGCTTTCGGACACTAGCCCGGCTCCTCGCATGGCGTCCGAGGGCGAAGCGCAACCAAGGGATGCGGCGATAGCTCCTGCGACCGGGTTTTCCAGGACGACGAACTCGTTGTTGACGACGATGTGAGGTGCTCCTATCAGTTCAAGCGCCCTTTTCGGTTCATGCGCCAATGGCAGGACTATCTTCGTCGCTATCGCGCCGTCCGTCGTCCAGTTGCCTTTCGCGAGCCAGCCGCAGAGCATGGAGAACGCCCCGGGTTCGATGTCTGCCCAATGATATGTGTATAGTGGATGGAGTGGGACATGCAATGTCTTCGCTATTGCCAAAGCCTCCGCCAGTGTGGGCTTGGTGAAGAATGGATCATTGATGAACTTTGACATTCGCTCCGCGGCTATGCCCGTGATATCCGCTGCCTTGTCTATGTTCAACGATCCCGTGACTGAGACGAGCGCTTTCTCGACCTCTTTCTGCCACCACTCTTCGCAATACCCCGCAGGCACCAAGGGATGCGCCCTGTTGACGAAGTCACCGTATGGGATCAGGACATCGCCGAGGAATAATATCTCCTTGACTCGGGGAGCCATCTGCTTCGCCAGCTTCTCGTTGTCAAGCAGGATGACCGAACCATCGTCTATCTTCACTATCGGTCCTTGGATGGTATCGCATGGCGTGAAAGCGGCTCCTTTTCCAGGACGTTCGACCTTGAGTTGCGTGCCCGTGGCTATGTAGTTGTTGAGTATGTGCATTGAAGAGGGGTGGATGCTCTGGCCTGACAATCCCGAGGCACGTGACCTGCCGTAGCGCAGTCTCCATCCTCCTTTGCGGAGCGGATGTCCAAGGACAGGTCTGCCTGCCACAAGATCGGCGATATACGTGAAATCTGGAGAGATCTTCGAGGTGGACTCCTTCTTGACCGCGCCCTGTGACTTGACCTTTTTTTGTATGTGCAGGAATTCATCCAGGAAATTCCATTGTTCCATGTCGAAATCCTTGCCCCATTTGCCGAGCTGTTTCCACAGCTTTGGCGCCTTTAGCGGGATGCAACTGCTCAGTATAAGGCAGAAACCGCTGCGGATCTTGTTTGTCGGGATGCGTGGAAGGTCTTTGTGGTTGCTCACATCCATGCGTTCGCTTGGTTCTCCTGCGACCTCCACAGGTAGGTTCTTCATCAGGAATTCGGTCTCGATCTCGCTTGGGAAATACTGCAGGTTTGTGACGCGTTCATGATAGTCGACCAGTTCGGTGTAGGCGCGTTTGATCTCGTCTGGCGATGCATCGTAGGTGCCGATGCCCATCTTTTTTCGCACATAATCTGCGATTATGACGCTGACGGCCGCCGCTGTTCCGCCTGCGTTCCTGACCGGTCCTGCGTAGCTTACGGCCAGATAATCACCTTTGCCGTCCAGACGTTTCTTCAGCTCGATCGTGACTATGCCGTCGAGCGGCGATGACACGACGCCGACCGTGACATAGGCGAACCCTGCCCGGATGCCTATGTCTATCGCCTGTAGCTTGTCCTTGAACGTGCAGAACTTCTGCTGCGCTATCTCCTCCGATATCTTCAGCGCGACGCGCCAATCAAGGGCGCCATACTTCTTTTCGAGCTCTATTATGCGCTCGACCACTCCTGTGCCGACGATCTGCGGGGCGAGCACGGATATGAGACCTTCTACTCGCTCTGCCATGTTCTTCGCGAGCTTTATCTCCACATCATCGCTTGGATCGAGATGCTGTGCTCTGGCTTGTTTCGCGAGAAGTACCTCTTTTGATGCTCCTTCCTGGAGTGATGCGAAATAGCGCATCATCTTCTCGCTTGCCGCGATCATTGCGCCTCGACCTTGCTGAAGTTCAGCACTGTTATATCGCGTGTTTGCAGATTGACGACGGGTACTCTGCATGGGTCCGGGTTGTGCCCGACCTTCTCCTGGAATTTTGTTCGCGCCTGGAAGCAGCTGCCCGATATGAGAGTGACTCCACGATAGTTGAGCCATGATGACTTGTGGATGTGGCCTGAGAAGAAGAAATCCGGCACGCTGTCTATCACGAGCGCGTCTTTCTCTGAATCGACGATGAATTGGGTGCTGTCATAGCTGGGCGCCAGATGCCTGCGTTGCAGAAGGTATCTCATCACGAAACCGATGCGTTGCGACGCGTCACCGCTTTCACGGATCGACTCCACTCGATCACCGTAGTAGTCATAGCTATAGCCGTGGTACATCAAGACCTCGAATCCCGGGAAAGTGGATGTCCTGCCTATGATCACCGATGAAGGATTGCTTATCATCGTGACATTCGGCATGTCGTATACATCACCGAGGTAATCCTTTGGTATCTTCGGCTGCGGTTCGGCCATTCGTACTGCGTCGTGGTTTCCCGGGCATATGATTATCCTGATGTTCTTTGGTATGTCCTTGATGTGACGGGTGAATTCGTTGTACTGTGCGTTGATGTCCGGAAGGGTGAGTTCCTTCTCCTGGGATGGATAGATGCCTACTCCGTCCACCATGTCTCCGACGATGAAGACATACCTGACTTTTTGGGCTATGGCGCGTTGTTTTTCCGTTCCTGTCTCACCGCGCAGCCATCGTATGCACTTGTTGAACTCATCCGCCAGGAAGTTGTTCGACCCCACATGGATATCTGACAGGACCACGGCATATTCCTCGACCGGTGATTTTTTCAGTTCGTGTGTGATCGGTATGTCCGGTATGATTATGTCCGCTCCGAACATGACGTTGTCCGAGGCTTGCCCTATTATTCCCACCACCTCGTCGAACATCAGGTCCTTTGCGCGCTTGAATATCTGCTCCTTGGATTTTGAGAATATCACCTTGATCTGGCCTGTGGAGTCCTCGATGGTGACCATCAGGTTTCCGTTCTTCGTATCCTGTTTATCGAAGACGAATCCGATTATTGCCGTCCTTTCCCGTCCTTCCTTGCCCAAAATCCTGTTGATAGATTGTGCATTGGAGAGCTCCTGGCGTTCGGACAGCATCTTTGATAGTATCTTGTACCTTATCTTGAAGTAAGCCACGAAACTATCCAGTGTCGCCTTCTTGACTGTTCCGTCGTAATCCCTGGCGATTATCACGGGTGGCGCTTCCTGTATTTCGTGTGATGGATTAAGCACGCGCCGCAACTCACCCGCGTCCCTGTTCGTCGACATGTCATACAATCTGTCGAGGAACTGTGGATCATCCATCTTGCCTAGCAAGTCCGACGTCACCAGCATGTTGTTCTGCATGAGGAATGATACGACATTCTTCTTTTTCTCGACCGTGTCAGCCATGTTTGAGTGAAAGTCCCTCTGAGACTATGTCGTGCACCTGCGAGATGGTCGCGGGTGGCAGCGCGAGTTCTATCTCCCGCGTGCGGCCGTAGCGTCCTTTGCTTATGACCTTGGATTGTATGAGGCCGACCATGTCAAACTCCTGTATTATGTCCGACACGCGGCGTTGCGTCAATGGTCTTATGCTCGCGTTCTTGCATATTTCCTGGTAACGTTCATAGATCTCTCCTGTGAAGACTGATTGCTGACGCTGACCGCAGGCCGTCAATATCGCGTATAGTGTGGCGTGGTGCTGCTGCGGTTGCACCTTGACGAAATCCAGGACTGCCGTGCTTTCAATGCTGTCTTCCGCCTTGTCTAGGTGTTGAATGCTGACTTTTTGCTGCTTCTCACGTTCGCATATCTCACCCGCTGTTCTCAGCAGCATGATCGCCTTGCGCGCATCTCCGTGTTCCTGTCCAAGGAGAGCGGCGCATTTCTCGAGTACTCCTTGTTCTATTACGCCTTCTGCGAATGATTTTGCTGCCCGTTGCTTCAATATATCCAATAGCTGCGCGGCGTCATATCTCGGGAAGGTGACCTTCTCCATTGAAAGGGAGCTCTTGACGCGTGGATCAAGCATGTCCGTGAAACTTGGGACGTTCGATATGCCTATGATCGTCACTTTGCTGTCTTTGAGATGCTCGTTTATCCTCAATAAATTGTAGAGTAATTGATCATCTGTTTTTTCGACCAACGTATCTATCTCATCCAATACCAGGACCAGTTGACCTTTTTTCTGGTCGACTTCGGAATAGAATATATTGTATACTTCATCTGTCGGCAATCCTGTGTATGGGACTATTCTTCCAATTTCTTTGAGGGCCTGTGCGATGAACCGGTATTCCGTGTCTGCGGTGCGCTTGAGATTACAATTGATGTACACGATGAATACTGGTAGATTGTGTTGTTCGGCGACTTGTTTTATATGGTTGGTGACTCGCCTGACAACAAGAGTCTTGCCTGTCCCTGTGTGTCCATTGATGAACAGATTGTTGGGTTTATGGCTTTTCAGTATTGGTGCTAGTACACTTGCGACGATCTCTATTTGTTTGTCCCTGTGTTGTATGCTCTCAGGTTGGTACTCTGGCTGCAATGCCTGTTTGTTGGAGAATATTGATTTCTGTGTTAAGAACTGTTCGAAGAAATTGGCTAGTTTTTTCTCTTCCACAAATATCCCCTTTACCCATCCCCTTTTCCTGTGTTCCATGAGAAATCAAGGTTATTTAAGCTTTCTCAAAATACAGACTTGGTTTTTGAAACGCGATCTCTGGAATAAGACACACCCCTTCATTTCTTGTGGAACTTCTGTTTTGAAAAAAATGGTTTGTTTTTGTTTTTTATGATTATTTGTTTGTTATTTTGATTGTTATTTGATAGTGTTTGTCATTTGATATTTTTTGTTTGTTTATTGGGTTCTTCACCGATTTTGATGGAGATCAATTAACCCATTAAGCATGTATGCTGCTGTATGGAGCAGCATAAAGAGGTTTTTCGGTTCAAAGATTTG
>JAGVQG010000064.1 GCA_020051845.1 archaeon
CATGCAAAGTCTGGGCATACCAACGACTCAAACGCTACGGAGAAACATAAATCACATCACACAGTCAAAACTTCGAACGAGTTATGCAACACGGCATAATGGAATGATAGGAGGTTCAGCTATGGACATATGATGTCTTTTGCAGGCTTCCAGGCACTGTCAAGTTGATCTGCATGCTTGTATATAGTTCTGGTTTCGCGCTTGTCCTGTAGCGTCCAGAAAGGTCGACGATCTGCGCTGCGATATTCGTCGGTACGACAAGCAATGTGCCTGAAGTCCCATTGACCACGCCGAATGTGACATCCACTGTCGATCCGTCCGTGAATTCCGCGTGGAAAGGCGCGTTGTTCTGGACAGGGTCCAAAGCCCATGTCGGGTATTCAATGATGAGATTATTGTTGGAGTCCACTATCTTGACCCCGACCGCGATGGCTCCGTTGTTTGCCGGAGTGCTGTTGCTCGCAAGGCTCGCGTTCGTGTTGACGCCGACCACCAATCCTATCTGTGTGAAGTTCGAATACGGAGCGCCAGAAAATGGTCTGAATGATAACTGATCATCGACAGTCAGGGAATAACCGATCGGAGTTATGTTCACTGGATAGATTGTTTCGGATAGATGCGCCACCAGATTGAACTTTTGTGCGTAGACGCTCGACACGAAATCGGCGAAGTTGACTATCAGCGTGTCGTTGCCTAGCGTACCGATGCCGCTGATGTTGAATACCGCTGTCCCGTCACCCGCGATCGAGCTTTTCCAGCCTAGAATCTCGATGATGTCCGAGGATATATCCTCTTCGCAGTATCTTATCTTCAGGCCTCCTTCCATAACGGTGTATGCTGTCTGCGTCAGCTTGAAATTGGTCGATGCCGTCATGACGAGTATCACGAACGGAAGGGTGAATAGGACGGTCATCATGGTGGCAAGTATGCCTTTCCGCTTCAGCAATGCCGTTCTCATACGCGTCAGCGATACCACACATACGCCTCCGCCATATGCAAGCCTTTACCAGGGGGTATGAATGTCCTTGACGCTATTGCGACTCCCTGGGCAGTCACATTACTGCATCCCTCGCTCACGACCCCTCCAATGCGCGTGAGGTTGTACACGGGTGGTTCTCCGACGCTGTATATGAGGATGCTGTTGCACATATAGGATGGTAGCAGATCTATGAAATTCTTGATCGTGTCCACATTGTCGTTCACCACCGCGTCGCTTAGCGTGCCGTTCACGTCAAGCACGGTGAGCATGTCATGGCCTGTGACTGCGAGCGCGGAGTTGTCGTATGAATACGCGCCCCAACCACCAAGCACCACGAATCCTGCGCTGACCATTATCACGAAAAGGGCTATCGCGATTATGGCATCGAGCGCGTAGAAAATCCCCCGTTTCATTGCCACACCTTAAGCGTCAGCCTTGTCCAAGAATGGTTCAGTAGGGCGTATCTTTGATGCACGACCACGACATTAGCCGCGCTGCTGTTGCCGCCGAAAGAATATGTTGGGGTGAAAGCAGAGCCACCATAGACATCGACATCGATATGGAATCCGTATCCTGACCCTATTATCCCTAGCGCATCCAAAGAATCATCATATGACGCGCTTGACAATGCCGCGAGCTTCACAGGATCAATCTCATGATTGCCTGAAGAAAGGCCGATGGCGCTGGCGGTACTCACATCGGTCCACGATTCAGGATAACCCGGAGTATCGACGAGCGTATACGCGACGTCACGCGATATCTGCTGCAACTCACTCTGTGATCTGTAGATTGCTTTACGCTCAAGCGAATATATCCAAAGGAGCGTTGTCAGGATGATGACTATGACGACGACGCTGAACGATATGGACAGATCCGTGGTGAATAGCTGCGCCTTTCTTCTACCCAAGGACAATCACCTCTTTTTCGTTGGTTATCGTCACAGTGCCGATGATATCGCTGATCTTTCCGGAGATGGCCGCTGTCGTCATTGGCGTCATGTAATATTTGCTTCCTGTCGGACTGTCGTAGATTATCATGGCAAGATTGGAACCGGGATATATGCTGATATTGTAGTCTCCAGGGGTATCTATGCTTTGAGACAGTTCAAGCACCGCTTTCGCACCGTCACCCGATACGTGCACAGCATTCACGTGCATGACAAAGGTTTCAAGTATCGACCTTGCGCCGCCATCTATGTGTTCTGATTGCGCTTGCGTGTAGCGCTCTGACGCGACTCCCGCCAATAGAAGGAACACCAGGAGCATTATGCCTAAAGACAGCATGAACTCCGCACTCATCTGTCCTTTACGCATCAGGGATGCCACCAGCTCCTTATCACCCATGCCGCGGCCAACAATGCAAGTATCATGGTGATCCCAAGACCCACATCCAATCCTATCACAGAATGCTCTTCGTTTGCCTTGTCGACCACGGGTATTTCCTGGACGTTGCTGACAGCGGTTTTTTCATGCTCTGCCACGGCCATCCCTGTGAAAGGCGACGGAAGTTCCGTATCTTGTACGCTTCCTATATCCACTGTCCCATTCGCGATCCTATCCAATTTGAACGTGTATGTGGACTCATCAAGTCCAAGACAATATTCACCTTCGCGCGCTTCAAGCGTTCTTGTCATTTTCGTCCAATCACAGCCTTTTTCAGCGATAGGATACAATTGAGAGACCATCATCACTTTTCCGTCAGAGAGATAGAAACTTATGGTGTCAGGATGCTGTCCCGGTCGCACGACGGTCATATCCGAGAGCCTCAGCGCTTCTGTGGCCAATGCCCCCTCTCCTGCCACGTTTATGCTCACGGCGTTGACACAGGCACAAAACAGCACCAGCAACACTATCTGAACTATCCTCATTTGATTGCACCCGCTCATGTTTTACCTATCGACCCTGATACCCGCCAATATCCCATTCACGCATCAAGGATGCCACCAGCTCCTTATCACCCAGATCGCGGCCACAAGTGCTATGAACATGGTTATGCCGATGATCACTGTGACTTCGGTGTCTGAAGTTGTTTTTTTCACTGTTCCTGGGACAACTGGCGTCGCCACTGACTGTTTCTGCTTGGCCTCGTATTTCACAAAAGCCTTTTCCTCATACGTCACCTTTGTCACATCAGGCGTCTCCGCTATCACGTCTATGGACTCGACATCGACGGATGTCTTGTCCACGCGCGCAAGCTTGAAACGGTAGGTGACCTGGTCCGTGCCAAGGCAATAGTCACCGACCTTCGCAGGCAAAGACCTTTGACCCTCCACCCACTCGCAATTAGCGCCTGCCACCAGGAAAAGAGGCGAGACCATCCTGACATCCTTGCCTTCGTCGTAGAAACTGACCGAGTCCATGAACGTGTCTGGTACGACCAATTCAATATCGCTCACGCGTGCCGCTTCTGTCGGCAAAGTGTGTTCCGGCGCTACACTGACCGTGACCGCCATCACTAGCGGCACACATACCAAAAACAACAATACGACTGATAGTCTCATCTGCTAACCCTCCCTATGGATATGTCTGACGTCAAAGACGCTGTTTGCGCCGACGTCCACATTATCGTTCCGTTCCTTCCGTTTATCGCCCTCAGATTGCCTGATGCTTCCACCGTCACCACATCCTCGAATCCGTCCTGGTTCACGTCCCATATCAAGGCGCGCACCTCCTGGGCTAGGACCGACGGCGCAGTCCATAAAGCTTGATTCGTCCTTCCATCATACACCGACGTGGTCTTTGCGCTGTAATTTCCATAGATGACTGCCGAGTATCCATCTCGGTCGAAGTCCGCGGTCTTGAGGAAGTTAGTGTTGTCTGACCCTACCGGGTGTGTCTGCACAAGCGCGCCGGTCAGTCCGTTGAATACATAGATGTTCGACTTCCTTTCGCCCATGACCACGACATCAGAACTGCCGTCTGCCGTGAAGTTGCCAAGCGCGACATAGCTCACGTTCGAGCCTATCGCTGACGAGCTCTGCCACAGTTGCGCACCCGTACGGCCGTTGTATGAGTACACTCGTCCATTGGCAGCCCCATATATCACGTCCTGGTATCCATCCAAGTTCGTGTCGAACATGAATAGTCTGTTGGCCGAAAAGCGCTGTGTGAGCGCGAGATTGGTCGTCCAAATGACCTTGCCATTGCTGCCGTTGATGGCACGCACGTATGACACTGTCGTGTTGACATCCGTCATATAGATATCAAGCACCCCATCATTTTCAGCGTCCCCGAACGCGATGGAGCGCATCGAGCTGTTCATATTTGGCGAGATTCCTATTGACATCCAGGTGTCATTGCCTGTGCTCAAGCTTGTCCTGTATATCCTGCCTTTCCTGGATCCCCAGAACAAGTTGTTGCCATAAGTCAACATCTCCGCCGTCCCTATCGAGTCATTTATTATGGTTCGTGTCCATGACACTGATCCATTCGGTCCGACCGAGTTGAGCGTTGTGGAGTTCATCTTTCCGAAATATGCCTCGGTCAGGCTGTCACCATTGAAGTCACCAAGACCCAGACTGTCCGCGTATGCGCTCGTGTTATAGCTCCAGATCTGAGAACCGTTCTTTACCATCACCGAGACAAGGCTTCCGCTAGCGCCATCCTGATTGCCGAAGATGAATGCGAATAATGATTGATCGTTTGCTGAGCGATAGAGCGTGTAGTTGCTTATACCCCATGATTTCGCGCCTTGCGTGTCCACTGCTGCGCAGTTCCAGACTATCCCCTCATAGCCCAATTGCACGTCCATGGAACAATTCGCCTCTCCTCCTGTCACGCCGCAACTTCCAAGCTCGTTGAAATTACCTGTGACGTTGGTCCATATCTCTATCGATGTCAGTGGATATGATGAGTTGGCGACACAGGTGAGCGTGATGTTTATGACGTCGAATGTGTCACGCACCGTCAGGGCGGGTCCACCGTACGAAGGATTGCTTTTCGCGTAGCCTGTGGCAAGCGTCAACACATCACTGCTCACCGGAATGCTCGTGTCGATGTCATCCTCAAGGTACGTGAAATTCCTTCCTCTCAGATAAGTGAGCAAAGGATGGTCTTGGTCGGCGAAAGTCACGCTATAATTCGTGTCTAGTCCATTGTTCACGTTGCGCAGGCCTGTCAGCGGCTCAAGGTCTGTCTGCGCTAGCTCGACTGTCCCCCAGGTCATATCATCGCCATGCAGGACCACTGGAACCCCTTGCTGGTTCATCGCTATAAGTGTCTGTACTGTCGTGCGGTGGTTCATGGGCCATCCAGGGCATACGAACCACAGCAGGCTGTATCCTGCCGTGTCGTTGATTCGCAGTCCACCCGCGGGCTCGTTGATGAAAGTGTAGTTTATTTCCTGGCGCTGGAACACGCCTAGCGTGTAGTTGACATCATCTATGTCCTCGTTGTGGTGGTAGTCGTCTAGCACCACGAGTATCTTGTTCTTGGCGCAGTCGCAGCCGCAGGCACGCTGCAGCCCTTCATCTATATTGCCATCGCAATTGTCATCCACGCCATTGCACGCCTCGGGTTGTGGGCCGTTCAATTCCGAGCACCTTCCCCAGAATCCGTTCTCGCAGCTCTGCACTCCTGCTCCACATTGCGTCGGGCAAGAACGTGTCGCTCCTGTTGGACTGCAGACGCAGTTCACCTCATCGACAAGGTTGTCACAATCGTTGTCCAAAGCGTCACATACCTCTATCCCTGGCATCACCGCTCCCTGACAAGAACTCCAAAGGCCCGCGGCACAATGACGCGTTCCGAGTTCGCACATCCCGATGTTCGAGACTCCACAAGTCTGTGGAGCTATGTTGTCGATGTTTCCATCGCAGTCATTGTCAAGGTTGTCGCAAACCTCGCTCTGCACCGCGACTCCTCCTGTGCAATTCCCCCATGTGCTGTTCGCGCATGTCCTTGTGCCTATCACACATTCACCCACATCGCTTCCGCACTGCTCCACGGCTCCGTTCATGCAGCTGCAGTTGATGTTCTCATCCACAATCAGGTTGCAATCATCATCTATTCCGTTGCATACTTCGTTGATGGGCGGTGTTCCCTCGCATATGCCCCAGCTGCCGCCCGTGCACATCTGGACACTGTGCTGGCACGCACCTATGTCAGAACCGCATTGGCACTCTCCTGCCAAGGTCAGCAGCCAATTGATCATGCTTCCGACAAGCGCCTCTGCCTGCCATTGAGGGTATATTTCCTTGACGGTCATCAATGTGGTTATCTCCACTCCCCTTGATGAATATGTGCTCCATCCGTCCAAGGGTATCATCTTGATTATCGTCGGAGTGACGTTTGTCACGAGGAACGTGGAGTTCGGACCCCAGCTGACATGTCCGAAGTCATCGGTCGCCCTGCAATTCCACTTGGTCCATCCCTTCTGGGCGACTATGTTGACATCGCAACTGGCGGTTTTTTCGGTCAAGCCCGAACAGTCGCGCTCAGGTATCCACACTCCCGTGCTATTCGACCATATCTGCAGGTCGATGAGACTGAAATCATCCGTTGCAGAACAGCTCAATGTCACGTTCATGTTGGTCTGTGTGAGGTTCGTGATCGTGGTGTTGCTCTGAGGATAATCTATGCTGACCACCGGAGGATTGTCCACAAGGCATGTCGATAGGTCATATTGGCACTCTATCGAACATTGCAGGACACCGCCACGATACCCTACATCCACGCAGGTCTTGTTGCCGGTTGAACGCAGGTCGCATCGCTCTCCGAGTTCTCGGTAGCCGTTGCCGCAGAAAGGCTCTCCAAGGACGGCTGTCGAGGGGTTGTTTGTTATCAATACATAGCCTGGCAGCGATTCGATGAACACCTGCTGCACGCCTTCTGAGTTCATCAAGCCGCCCGTCACGTTGAAGGCGAAATTGCGCGTCACGTCATGCTGGCCTCCTCCGCAGTCGACTCTCATCCGCAGGGTCTTGTTGGTTATCTGCACAACCGCCACTCCTTGGGGAAGCGTCGCGAACATGTCCGTTCTTGAACCGACTGATTGTGAGTGCACGAGCTGCGCCTCATCCCCGATAGTGTTGACAGCAGCCTGTGCCGCAGAGACCGAGCTCTGGCAGCGTATCGACTCGGCTATCCTGTTCTGTATCGGGAATGAATAAGCGAGTATGGCAAGGACTATCCCTATGACTATCAACGCCTCTGTGGCGATCTGTGCCTTTCTCCAAACCCCTTTTTCCATCAATCCGATGCCCTTATGACGACGAGCCCTCCGCTTCGTTCGACTATTACCCAATAGCCGCTGCGCGTGATGCTGAGATTACCCGTCACATTGAAGCTCAAAGCCCTTGTATACTGTTTTTCATTGCCAGCGATCCCGCGTGTGAGCGTTATGTGTTCTCCCTGTGTGGATATGTTCGTTACCCCGTCGGGCAATTGAAGGTACACTCTTTGCCGCGCACCCTCTCCCTGGTGCCACACTATCAGCGCGTTGTCAGCCAGATCATTGGTCGCTGTGCGCACGATCCCGTCATCGTAGATGTTCTGCGATGTCATCCCTATGTTGAGCAGCATCACGATGAGTATCAACAGCGACACGAGCACGGCTGCCACGATTATCAAGGCCTCGGTCGATGCCTGTGCCCGCTTCATCTGCGTGGGCGCGACTTGAGTTTGACTGCCTTGCCCGCGACAGACATGCGATGGCCATTTATGTCGAGTGGGAATATGCTCAATGCGTGCGCAGAACCCCGCATCTTGAATATCTCGATGCTGCGTTGCCTGCTCGATCCTGAACGTATGTTGTATAGCAGTATCACCGCGTCGGTCTCGAACTCGAGGACGCTGCTGAGGTGTGTTGTCGGGTCCTGTTCCTGCTGGCTCGTCATCAATGCCGTGACGCCCCATTTGCGCGCGTTGTCGAACAGGCCGAGCATGGCTCTTCTTCGGGCCAGCTCTGTCTCGTGCAGGAGCGTGAATGCCGTGAGCGAATCCACCACAAGACGTTTGGCGTTTATGCTTTCGATGGTGTCGCGCACTATGCCTCCTCCTGCTTCCACGACCTTCTCGACCTGCTGAGGGGTGTAGTAGAGTATGACCAGTTTCTTGTCCTTGATCTTCTTCTCAAGGTCCCAACCGAATGGCTTGAAATCATCGAGTATCTTCTCCTGGTCCTCTTCGAATGATATGTAGATTCCGTTCTCTCCGAACTTCTCGATGCCTTCTATCAGGAATTGCATGCAGAATATGGATTTTCCAGAACCCGCGCCTCCACCTATCAGATTGATGGTTCCACTTCGGAATCCACCATCCATATACTTGTCAAGACCAGGTATTCCGGTTGGTACCCTTTCATCTACTGCCCTGTGTCTTGGCTCCTCTGGCTTTGGCTTGATAGGGAGCATTGCGTGGATTCTTCCTGTGGCAAGATTGTGTACGACAACAGGATGGCCTGCCGCCTTCTTAGCTCTTGTCCCACTACTGGCTTTTCTCCTAGCGAACGATTTAGCTACTCTACCCCTCTTTCTACTGACCATTGTATATAAGCCAGCATAGAGAGTCTATAAAACTTGCGGTGGTGGATTATGCACCAGAATCCTGGTTGTTTACTAGCTGAATGACATTCGAAGGAATCCTGAAGAATTAGAAAAAAAGAAAAAAATATTTTTGCTTAGCTTATGCGGCGCACGTGCCTTCAAGCATAGCACCGTCGCCCGAAAGTGTGGTCGACGCGCCAGTCTTGGAGTTCGTGTAGGTTATGACTACAGGGTAGCTGTAGCCCTGGCCTGCCGTGCAAGCAGCGACTGCGCCAGTGTACGACTTGGTGCCGCCGAGGCCCAGAATCGACGTGGCTGGTTCGAGCGCAATACTGTTCACAGTCAAAGCTGTGATAGTGATGGCTTCACGCGCGTTGTTCTTCACAGTCACTATGTCATCTCCAGCCGCGGATATTGCGAAGCTGGTTATTGCGACATCTTGTGTCGCCCAGTAGGCCGCACTTGTACGTCCTGCTGCACCCTTGCCGATACCAGGAATGCCTCCTGTGATTGCTACCACTATCAAAGCAATGATTACGACCACTGCCAAGACAATGAGGTATTCCGTAGCGGCTTGTCCTTTCTTGTTCATGCATGCACCTCTTTGATTTATTTGTTCAATATCACTTACAGTAGTGTGGCATTCTGTATATTGATATATAAATCTTTGCCTGAGTTTATATAGTGGACCTTTGGATCTCAGAACATACCGCCGATAATTCTCTGGGCGACAAAAAAGACCACTATTGACGCTGCTATCATTATCGGCGCGAAGCGTAGCCCTTCGAGAAGCTTGCCTTCTTTGATGACACCCATAAGCACGCTTGCGAGGGTGCCTGTGCCAACAAGCATAGAGATCGATAGTGCGAAAAGGAAATCGACCGAAACAGGCATCTGTCCGGCGAACATGCTAAGACCGCCGAGTGCCGAGCTTCCGCTGAAACTGGCCTTGCCCGCTATGCCCGTTATCATCTTCACGAACTGCATCGCGATTGTCAACAGGAAAGGGGCGCCGACAGCCACCGTGAACGAGATGAACATTGAATACGTCTTTGTCGCTGAGACGAAGTCGTTCTTCAACTGCCTTGATTCCGTGATATCCTTCGCGAGGTCCTCGAGCAGCTTCGCGGAATGGCCTCCTGAGCGCAGAGAAGTGGTGAACAAGCGAAGAGTCCTTTCAAGAGTGCCGGAATTAAGGCGTTTGCTTATCTTCAGAAGTATGTCCGAGAATGATTCTGAACCGAATGCGCGCTGTGTGGCGTGCGCAATCTCGTCCGAGAGCGGCCCGAACTCCTTGCGCCTGCTGGATTTGAGCGCGTTGTATGGAGTCATGCCTGCGCGCAGGTTGGATGAGACCAGGTGCAGGAAATCAGGCAGTGCTTCTTCTGCGCGTTTCGCCCTATCCGTCGCCTTGAAGAAGATGAGCATGTAGAATATCACTTCGACCATCACAGCGACACCGACGCCTATCGCGAGATACCACCATTGAACGATGATGCCGAACGCCAGAGGGACCAACAATGAGATCACAGGGATCAATACTGCGAGCAGCGTGTTCGCGCCGAGCAGGATATCTTCATCCTGGTCCTTGACTCCTGCGTAGGCGAGCTGTTTCTTGATATGGTCGCGGTAGCTTGGCGGCAGCAACTTGGCGACATTCAGGTATATCCTGTCCTGGAATCTCATACGCTCACCACCGGCCGCCGCGTCTGTATGAAACCTATGAGCGCCATCTGCATCACGAAGCATCCAGCGATGAAGACTATGAAGAACGTCTTTCCGATGCCTGAGCTGCCGAAGGTCGACAGGATTATCATCATCGTCAGGCCGATGGATGGCACTGCGACCGCGAACGTCATATAGAGCAGTCCCCAGAGGTTGAGTTCCTGCGAGAAGTCATGGATGCGCGTTCGCTTGTCTGCTGTCGCGTCGTCGATTATCGCGCGCATCGCGCCCTGTAGCGACGAACCCGCGCGCTGGGCGTTGTTCAACTGCCAGACCGTGCGTCGCAATATTATTGATGCGTTTCTGTCGGCTAGCTGCTCGAGCGCCTTGAAAAGAGGCATTCCCGCGTTGACATCGCGAGCGACCAGTCCGAATTCTTTGGAGACCGAGCCGTAGTTCTGTTTGCTCAGGTTGACGATCGCGTTGTAGAGTGAGATGCCGCTGCTGATCTGAAGCAGCATCTCCTTGAGCGCGAAGATGAGGTATGTGTCGATGCTCTCGGATTTCTTTCCTGCAATTATCTTCGGATAACGCAGGAAGAGTAGCAGCACGAGCAATGCGACTCCGGCTGCGTAGGCTATCGAGACCGTGAGCGCCTGTGCCATCTGGGTCTCGGAGACACGGATCAGCAACGCTGCGAAGAGTCCGTAGAATATAAGGAAGAAGATGATCGTGTTTACCATGGCGACCGTGAGGTAGTCGTGCGGTTTCGTGCCCAGGTCTGTTTTTTTCAGGTCCACCGGCAGGTCAGGCAGCGCTCGCTCAAGGGCGTCGACTATCGGACGCAGCGGCCTGCCGATGATGCGGCAGGTTCCGACTCCCAGCAGGGCAAGGGGTACGCGTTGGCTCATCTTAGTACCGACTTGAGGTCGTTGGATTTGATCAACCGCAGAAGCGCGGGCTTGTCAGTGTAATACTTGTGCATCACTTCACCGAACTGGTTGATGTCTGTCACGTCGTTATCCATCAGCCATTTCAGGACCGACGCTTTCTCCTTGCGGTCGTCCGCTATCTCCTCGTCGGTCATTCCCGTGTGCAGGTTCAGCTCCTCTTTCACACGGACGCTCTCATACACGTTCTCCCATGTGTCGGCGCGAGGTCTGTAACGGTAGAGGTAATGCACGTCAAGGTCGTCCTTTCCGCCCGTGAGTATCTCGGCGAGTTCCAACATCCTTCGCGTTCCCTTGCGACGGTCGCGATATTGGATGAATACCAGGTGCAGCGCCTCTGCTTCTGTCTTTGGTATCGATATCGGAGGTTCCAGTATACGACGCTTTAGCTGTTCTGTCGTGTCCGCGTGCATTGTCGCGACGACGCTGTGTCCTGTGTGCATCGCCTCGAACATCGTCTCTGCCTGCTGCCGCTGTCGTACTTCGCCGACGACTATCCTGTCAGGACGCATACGCAGCGAAGCGATCATGAGGTCGAGCATCGTGACCTCGCCCTGTCCCTCAGGGTTCTTGTTGCGCGATGTGAGCGGAACCCAGTTCCATTCAAGCTGTTTTGGCAGGTCTATCTCGCGCGTGTCTTCTATCGAGATGACTCGCTGCGATGATGGGATGAATGAGCATAGGGCATTGAGCGCGCTGGTCTTTCCCGAGGCTGTTCCGCCCGCGACTATGATGTTGAGTTCATACTGCATCGCCTGCCAGATGAACGCGGCGATTTCCACATTCATCGCTCCTGCCTTGATCAGGTTCGTCGGGGTCCAGGGATTGCGCGAGAAACGCCTTATTGTTATCGTGTTTCCTGCCGTCGATATCGGGAACAGGGTCGACGCGACACGGTCGCCGGATATGAGATGCGAGTCCATTATCGGGTTTAGGGAGTTGATCTCCCTGCCGCTGCGCCTGCCGACCTGGGCCGAGAAGTTGTAGATCTCCTCCTCGCTGCCTGGCTGTATCGTGGTCTTGCACCAGCCGTGCTTCTTGTGGTAGACCGCGATGCTCTGCTGCGCACCATTGACAGCGACTTCCTCAAGGAAATCGTCGGCCATGATGACCTCGAGGAAATCAAGGCCGTACATCTTATGCACAAGCACTCCTGCGAGCGCGTCGAGCTGCTCCTTGCTTATCCTGGTGAACTTCTTCTCAAGGTAGTCATGCGTGTCCCGGTAGAAGTTACGGCGCATCTCCTCGATCTTGTTCGGATCGTTTATCGACTCGACATCCACAGGCACCTTGTCGGCGAGGTCGTCCATGAATTCCGTCATTAGCGCCTCTGTGGCCTTGCCGACCGAAGGCATCGTGACCTCATAGAGCGGCACGCTTTCTCCCTCGATCTTCGTGATGACGATTATCGCGGGGATGCTGTCGGCCACGACCTTGTATTTGTCGATCGTCTGCTTCGTCATCTAGCCACCCCTTATTGTCTGCAAGAGTATGAACGCGGACAATCCCAACACCATGAGTATGAGTAGCAGCAGGACTATCTTCTTGATGCTCCTGTCCGGTTTCTTCTCATTCTTCTTCTCGGATTTGACCGTTCCTTTGTCCTCGGTTTTGGCCTCTCCGGCCTTTTGACGCGGCAGCGTGACGAACGCCCTTCCTACCACAGGATAATTCAGCACAAGAAGACCGTTCTCCTGCATCTTGTCGCACCACATCTCGATTTTGTCTGCAGGGATCTTCAGTTTCGCACTGATGTCTGCGAGCGTGATTTTCCTGTTGTTCTCGACAAGGGAATAGATGTCGTCTATCTCTGTCCTGATGAACTCCATCCCTCCCCGCGGTGATTGTGATTCTGCTTTCTCCGCTGACTTCTTGGCCTTGGCGTCTTTCTTCGCCTGGCGCTTGGCTGCCTTTGCCTCTTTCTTGGCCTTGAGCTTGGCTGCCTTCGCTTCCTTCGCCGCCTTTATGCGGCTGGCTTTCTCAGCTGCCTTCGCTTCCCTGGCAGCTCGGAGCTGGATTTCCTTGGTGTTCTTCGCTTCTTGCTTTGCCTTGAGCTTGGCTTCCCTTTCTTCTTTGAAGGCTTTTTGTTTGGCTGTCTTCGCGTCCTTGGCGTCTTTCTTCGCTTGGCGCTTGGCTGCTTTTGCCTCTTTCTTGGCATTGAGCTTCACTGCTTTTGCTTCCTTCACAGCCTTCAATCGCGCGGCTTTCTCTGCTTGCCTTGCCGCCTTGTCCGCTTTCTTCAGCGCTGCCTTCTGCGTCTTGGTGAGCTTGGCTGTTGACTTCTTTGTGGATGCTAGAACCGGCTTCTTATTGAGTTCACGTCTTACCTTCTTGATTCGTGCCTTTGACCTTCTCGTCTCTTTCTTGATGCGCTTGCTTTCCTTGCGCTCGACCAACTTCACCCTTTTCTTCATCGAAGAGAGAGCCTTCTTTATCCTCTTATTGAAAGCGTGTCTAACTTGCAAGCGCACACCCCTTTGCATGCACTAACCAGACCGAACAGTAATCAAAGAATGTGGACAGTATGCAAATCACTATGAACATTACACTACCCCCTTTTTCCAAGTCATCAGACACAGCATCTCCTTAAAAAGCTTGCGGCCGGCGTGATGCCTGAAGCGCGGCCAATCTTTATATACCAGCGACGCCACTTTCAACCTGATTATGAGCAAAGAGGTTGTGTTGTTGTCAGCGCTCATTGTGGGCGTGGTTCTATTATTCATCCCTGTAGCTCTCGCTGTCGTCGGCCATGACGCGCCTGCGATAAGACCAGGACAGTTCGCGACAGGCAATTACGTCTTCCCGCAGAATGTCAGCGTGACTGGCAACGTCGGCATCGGGACGACGAGTCCTGCGACTCAATTTGAAGTCTACAAAGATAATGGTGTAGGTATTGTCGACGGTGCGTTCAGGGTCGGATTCTCGGGAACCAATCTCAATAGGGTTCTTTTGATAAATGACACGAACGGTGTTATTTCTTTACAAACCCGCGCGATTGATGATAATTCGGTCCAGTCCTTATTGATTAATCCCGCCGGTGGCAACGTAGGCATAGGGACGGCAAATCCTACAATGACCTTCGTCATCAATTCAAGCAACAACAACGCGATGATTATCAGGCACACCAGCACAACAGGAACACCTATTCTTTACATTGGTAATAGCGATTTATCACATTATGGTCTATTGTCAGTATATGGCGGCGTGTCACTTCCGTTCACAGGAGCGTTAACGGGAGCGACCTGCATTGGCGCGGCATCTAACAACGCTTTGCAGTTCGCGGCGAACAATGATGTCAAGATGACCATTGCCGCAGGCGGCAAAGTCGGAATCGGGTTGACGAATCCAGATACAGCACTCCAAGTCAATGGAGTGATAGCAAACAACGGTTGGTCGACATTCGCGAACGGAGACACGACTCCTTCGGTGTCCGGGAATAATATTTTCACGACCTCAAATAGCGGACCTACAACGATAACTAATTTCGATGACGGCATTAATGGACAAATTATCACGATTTATTGTGGCGACGCACAAACTACCATCACTAGGGCAAATGCGGTCCTGGACGGCGGCACCAATTTCGTCTGCACTCTTTATGATACGATAACATTGATCAAATCCACCTATTGGACTGAAATCGCGAGAAGTGTCAATTCATAACTATCATGAGAGCGAGAATGTTCATTGATTCTGTTCAGCTCGTCTGTCTTCCTCTTTGTACTTTGTAGAATCTCTCGACATCTTCTATGGTGCTGATGTCCTCCACGCTCCGGTCCTCGCGCAGTCGGACGAACCTCGGGAAGCGCAATGCGTAGCCGCTTGAGTATGTTGGGCTTTTCTGTATCTCTTCGTAGTGGACTTCGATTATGATGTCGGGCTTGACGTGGACGAACCTGTCCTCTTCACGTACGACCAACTGTTTGAGCGCGATCGTCATCTGGTTGAAGCTCACGCCTTCCTCGTCTTTTTCCTTGAAGCCTGTGCCGACGCGACCGATCTCGAGCAAATTATCCGTGTCAGGGTCGCGTACTGCGATGACGAATGTGGCGAGCCATTCACTGCGCTTTCCTTCGCCGTACTCGGCACCCACAATAACCACTTCAAGCGTTTCCAGCACTGGTTTGACCTTCATTCCGAAGCCCACACGAGAACCTGGCTTGTATACCGAGTTCAGATTCTTGACCATGACTCCTTCGTTGCCTGCGGCAAGCGACCGTTCATAGAACGCCTGTGCTTTCTCCTCTGTGTCTACGATCTCCTGCGTGGCAAGACTCACGACACCGGCCGCATTCTTCGGCAGAGACTTCATCAGCACTTCGCGACGTCTAGAGAACGGTTGATGCACCAGATTCTCACCCTCATAGAACAGAACGTCGAATATGTCTAGTTCGACAGGGAAACGTTTACCCAATTCCTCGATGTCATACTTGCGCCTTATTCTCTGGCCGATGTTCTGGAACGCGATGTACTTCCCAGTCTTCACGTCGATACCGACTGCTTCGCCGTCAAGGATGAATGATGAGCCTTTGACATGCTCCGAAACAATCTTGACGACGTCTGGGAATTGTTCAGTCACGTTCTCAAGACGCCTGGTGAATATCTTGATCCCGTCAGAATTCTTGTGGATTTGCATCCTGAAGCCATCATACTTGTACTCGATCGCGGCAGGAACGGTGACGGTCTCGAGCGCTTCTTTCATCGTCGGAGCTTTCTGGAAAAGCATGACCTTCACAGGCGTGCCTGGCATTAGTGTGATATTTGCCAAGCCCGCAATGCCCTCGGTCTTCGCGATGATCGCGACGCGGGAGAAATCGTTAGACAAATCATAAGCTTCCTGGTATTTCTCGACGGTCTCATCGTATATTTTCCTGTCGTCGTCAGGCAGCACGATGTCGTTCTTCTCGGAGTCATACTTTATTCCGATGTGTTCGTTCTCGAACGCCCAGACAATAGCGTCACGAAGAGTCCCTTCTCCAAGTCCGATTCGCAAATCCTCGAGTGTCGTGCGAAGGATGAATATCGCCTCATCGGGCGAAGCGCTGGACAGAAGTTCAGACACGAGCGACACTTTCGTGTTCACGACCCCTTGCCCTTCTAATCCCGCGAGCTTGCGCAGGTTGTTGTAGACTTTCTGCGTGGTCAACTTCTCCGAGAAAAGCGTCGCCTGTCTCTTATTCACGACCAGCTTGGCAGCGACTTTTCCCAAGTCACCCAGCTCTTTCCACGCGCGCATTATCTCTTCGTCGCTTGCTCCACTCGCCCTTGCAAGCGCTTTCAAAGCGAGCTGTGATGAGAATCCAAGCGTCCTGCTGTCCCAGTTAGGGAAGACCTTGCCCTGCAATAGTCGGATGACGTGCTCCATCTCAACGACAGGGATGTCACGCAAAAAGCCGCTCACTATGTGCGTCTTCTCAAGGCGCTTTGTCGTGGAAGACAAAGCGACATAGACCCGCACCAAATCAGAGTAATCCATGGTATATCGACACCCGGAGCAGTATATTACTTTGTCGGGCAATCTTTATATACAAACCATGACACGAATATCCCATGGACCTATTCGAGGTGATGCAGAAGCGCAGGAGCGTCCGCAAGTTCTTGGAAGCTCCGCTTGACTGGCAGGATGTCGGCGAGGTGCTCGAAGCAGGACGCCTCGCCCCCACAGCAGGAAATGTCCAGGATGTCCGCATCCTTGTCGTTCTTGATCCTGACACACGAAACAAGATCGCAGAGGCCTGCTACCAGCAGTACTGGATGGCCAAGGCGCCTGCCCACATAATCGTCGGAGTGGAGCCTCAGAAGATAGAGCAGTTCTATGGCAAGCGCGGCAAGGAATTATACACCGCGCACGACGCAGGGGCTGCCGCGATGTCGATGATACTCGCCGCCGAAGCGCTTGGTCTCGCAACCTGCTGGGTCGGCGCTTTCGAGGACCACATGCTCAAGCGCGCGTGTGGCATGGCAGAAGACGTTCAAGCGCACTGCGTGATCCCGCTCGGTTATGCCGACGAGAAGCCTCGGGAGCCTGTGAAGTTCGGCATCGAGACCATAGTCTACCTCGGTAACTGGGGCAACAGGTACACCAACATGCGCGACCTCACCGGCGAGTTCTCGGACCTTTCAGAGAACGCGCTCAAGAAGGGCAAGGACATCATCGAGAAGGCGAAGAAGCATCTGCAGAGAGTGTAGTTGGATCCTTTTCTTGTGCTGATTCACAACCTATTTGAAACGACGCTCTTCGCATGAAAATATGAGTGATCGATTCTACAACGGATACCTTATGCCTGTCGCGGTAGCAGGTGCGGCAATCATCGACGGAGCATCGGTCGCAGGTGCGCATTATCTGTGCAAAAAGTATAATTTGGAATCTCTTGCGATGATCATCCCCGCAGACATCGCGACAGGCATTGTCGTGTTGGTTCCGAGCGTCTGCGTCTCTTTCTATCTGACCGATATAGTTGACAGATTATTACCCAGTTCTCGACGGAGAAATTGAGTTTTTTCACGCTAGAATTTCACTTGAGAGTACTGACATGGCTACTGCATCATTTATATTGATTATAAGTAATGTTTAAATACCACATAAATAACAAGAACAATAAGTTTGGGTTACGAATCAAAATTGTGGTAAATTTTGATACATGAGTTGGTTCAGGTTCAAATCGTTTGGCGACGAAATGAATCTTTCCGACAACGAATTGGCGTTCGTCATCGACGTGATCCGGGATTGGCGTCCCAGACAACTACGGGTTCTAAAAGGGAGTAATATCGCACTCCAATAAAAAGCTTTCGGTAGCGAGAGCCATATTCAAAAAATGGGTAGACCACAAAGGGGGAGAAACAAATGATGGACTTTTTGGTAGAACGGGCAAACCAGCAGCAGAAATTCGACGGCGGCCTTGAAGTGGGCCAGGCCAACATCAAAGTCATAGGCGCAGGTGGAGCAGGTAACAACATGGTCTCCTGGCTCTATAAGAGAGGTGTCAAGGGCGCGGAGATCATCGCGTGCAACACCGACCAACAGCACCTCAAGATAAGCGAGGCTGACAAGAAGTTCCTCATAGGAAAGGACCTCACTCGCGGCCTTGGCTGCGGCGGATTCCCCCAGAAGGGACAGGAAGCTGCACAGGAATCGCTTTCAGAGATCAAGGAATCGCTCAAGGGCTCGGACATGGTATTCGTCTGCGCAGGAATGGGCGGCGGAACAGGCACCGGTAGCGCCGCTGTCGTCGCGCAGGTCGCAAAGGACATGGGCGCCATCGTGATCGGCACTGTCACAATGCCGTTCAAGATCGAACGCGCAAGATGCGACAAGGCAGAATGGGGCCTGGCGCAGCTACGCAAGGCATCCGACACGGTCATCGTGATCGACAACAACCGCCTCGTGCAGATCGCCGGCAACCTGCCGGTCCAGCAGGCGTTCGCGGTAGCCAACGAGCTAGTGTCGACCATGATCAAGGGAATCGTCGAGACTATCGCGATCCCCTCACTGGTCAACCTGGATTTCGCTGACGTCAAGGCAATCATGACGAATGGCGGCTTGGCCGTCATCGGAGTGGGCAGCTCTGACACCAACAACCGCGTCGAGGAAGCCGTCAAGGGCGCTCTCGAGAACCCGCTGTTGCAGATCAGCTATGAGGGAGCCACTGGCGCGCTTGTGCACGTCACAGGCGGTCCTGACATGACACTGGACGACATCAACAAGGTCGGCGAACTTGCCACCTCGGCACTCGATGAGGACGCAAACGTCATCTGGGGCGCGCGTGTGGACGAAGCGATGAAGGGAAGGATAATGGTGATGACGATCATCACCGGCGTCAAGAGCCCGTACATCACAGGTTCATCCGACCTCAGGCAGTCCGCGAGGGTCGCGGCCGCGCAGATGTCGGACCAGCTGGGCATTGAAGTGCTACGGTAATTCACACTACCCCTTTGGTCTTAGGTGTGTGTTTTCTTGCCGTCGCGTGTACCACCCCCAACTAGACCGCGTCCGGCAGACACCTAATTGCCCCCTTCGGGGGGCTTTTTTTCTTTTTTTATTTCCCAAACATTTTATACTGGCTTCTTCTCGAAGTCATAATGCCCATCGAAGAGACAATCCACGACCTATCCTCGCTTGGAGGACTGCCTGCTTTCGTCGTGATATCCGCTCTTCTTGTCTCGTTCCTTCCTGCACCTAACCAATTCGAGCTCACATTGATGTTCATTCTTGGCCTTGCCACCTGCTTCGGCGTGACCGCAGTCATACGTTGGTTCTGGTTCAGGACAAGGCCGCAACCACAGTCACACGGCAATTGGTATGAACGCATCGACGCAGGCTCCTTCCCGAGCATGCATGCCATGCGCGCATCCTTCCTTTCGACGGTTGTCGTCATAATGTTAAGGTTCTCGCCGATCGTCATCGCCGCCTCGATCATAATCACAATCGCTGTCTGCTGGGCACGGGTCCACAGGAAACGGCACCACCCCATCGATGTCATTGCTGGCGCGATCATCGGTGTTGTCATAGCGCTTGCCGCGATGGTGTTGATGGCTGCCGTTCCTTACTGGTTCTGAAGTGTCAGAAACCGCCACTTGCAATCTCCACGCTTTAGCTCGGAGTAAAAGGGCGTTTTCTGAGCATGCTCAAGAACAGCAGGCTCAACGAAATCAAAGATTTCGTGAGCATAAAACGCCACACGTTTTATTGCTTTAGCCCGCGGTTCTTGACATTTCTGGAAGATTTCCGGCATCATAACGAAAAAGTTTAAGAAAGCAGACGCATTACGATTCAATTACGATGGTGATGCAGACTTTGCAGATAAGATTGAGTAAAGGCCTTGTTGACTTCCTTGATGGTCTCGTCAAAAGAGGGATTTACAACAGCCGTTCTGATGCTGTGAGAGGAGCTGTTCGGAAATCATTCTGGGACAACCAAGTGGGTACCATTCATAACACCGGCAACTCTGTTACGGAGATTCGACGTATTCGTAAAGAACTCTCTAAGAAGTTCACATCCGCGGATCTTGAAGAGATCAATTCATTGTAGTAATTCCTCAGGTCGTACAGCGACGCAACGACCCTTGGCAAATGCCAAAAGTTTCCGATCACGAGTTACGAGTACTGCATCTGATGCTTTTGCCAGAACTATGTGCATGCAATCAAAGAAACTTATCGAGAACCTGCTTTCCGATTCGAGTAACCTTGCTCGTTCATAATGAGAATCCATCACTATTATCCTATTGAAGTGCGATGGATCATTGAATGTTTCTCTCTTTTGTTCATATAATTGAGGCGCTTTGTGTTTAAGCTCCTTTAGAACCATACCTGAGTACACAACAACATTTCCTGAAGCATACATGTGGTCAAAGAATTCTTTGGCTATCCTCCAATGTGGCCTGCCAAAGTAACCTCGCTCCCGTTTCCACAAGTTCAGGTACACGCAGGTATCGACATAAACAGCCATACAAGTATAAGATTTCCGACCTTAATAGCGTCGACCGTGTTTTCCGCGGAAATCCTCCGTCGAAGGCGAAATTTCTTATACCTATTGACGTAAAACACGCATTATGGCCCTATTCATCATCGGCATCGGACTCAACGACGAGAAGGACATCACTGTCCGCGGTCTTGAGCTTGTCAAGCAGGCAGACCTTGTCTTCCTGGAGTCATACACCAGCATAATGCAGGTGCCGACAGAACGCCTCGCTGCTTTCTATGGGAAGCAGGTACAGCCCGCGACAAGAGACTTGATCGAGAACGCCGCCGAGGGCATGATAATCGCGCCAGCCATGGCCAAGAACGTCGTCGTCCTTGTGCCAGGCGACGTGACGAGCGCCACCACTCATCTCGACATCATCGGCCGCGCCCAGGCGCACGGCATCCCTGTGACTGTCGTGCATAACACTTCGATAATGACTGTCATCGCCGACACCGGTCTCTCGTTGTACAAGTTCGGAAAGACGACGAGCATCCCCTATCCCGCACCTAATTTCCAGCCCGAGACTTACTATGATGTCATGCTCGACAACAAGTCCATCGGAGCGCACACGTTGATGCTTCTTGATCTCAGACCCGATATCGGCAAATTCATGACAGTCAATGATGCCCTTGTGCAACTGATGGGCATCTCTGCAAGGCGCAAGAAGAAGGGCTTTGACGAAGACACCCTCGTCGTCGGCTGCGCACGGCTTGGAACGCCCACCGCCCACATCGCCTGCGGTCCTGCGAAGAAGCTGTTCGCCCACAATTTCGGACCTCCACCGCATTGTTTGATAGTGCCCGGACCTTTGCACTTCACAGAAGAAGAGGCACTTAGTTCTTTCGGGATGTCGCGCTAGGAAGAACCTGATTTATTGTGTGCAGGCGCCGTCGTTGCAACCATTCTGGCAGCTATATTCTGTCTGCTTGAGTTCTGAGAGGTCGCAATACCACTCGATCAGTGATGTGCTGACACAGAAATCAGTCTTCAGGTACTGCTTGTTGCCCGCCACCAACTGGACTGTTCCCTTCACATTCTTGAAATCGCCGCCATCAGTATCAAGGCAGGATGGCGTCATTGACGCATTTGTCTGCGTGGTTGTTGTTGACGTCGTATTTGTCGGTGTTGTGATCGTTTGAGTGGTGTTGACAGGCGTGGTTGATGCAGTTGTCGTCGACGCTGTTGTTGTCGTTGCCGCAGTCGTGGTCGCTGTCGTGGCAGTGGTCGTTGTGTTCGTTGCCGGTTGTGCTGCCGCAGGCGTGGCGTTGTTCGCCGTGTTCTGCGCAGGTGCTTGGGCTGGCTGAGTCGGTTGGCCTGCGTTCGCGGCTGTCGAACCAATCGGTGCGATCGTCGCGTTCGTGCCAGGCTCATCCGCGAAAGGCACTGCTTTCTGCTCAGAGACGCATGCCGCGAGCAAGAACATCGCCACAACACCCAAAATCCATATCCCCTTCATAGAACCTACTCCAGAGTGATGACTATAAATAGATTTCGGCTTTCATAAGGCAATTGCACGCTCTCACAAATGTTTTTAAAGGAGACTGAAGACAACAACAACACGGTCAATACTAGATAGCCCCGTCGTCTAGTGGTTAAGGATAGCGGCCTTTGGAGCCGTGGACGCTGGTTCGAATCCGGCCGGGGCTAGGCCGAGCAGAGCGAGGACTAGCCACGGCAGGATCAAGTACGAGCAAAGCGAAGTACTTCGAATCCGGCCGGGGCTAGCGAACGCAGTGAGCTAGACACGGACGAATCCAGAAACCACAGTTTCTCGAATCCGGTCGGGGCTATTCAGAACGTCATCTATCTCAGTTCCGCGCTGAATCCGTAGTACACCAGCGCGTCCCTGACCGCGTTGGGATAGAGTTCATTCGTGGGCGAGACGTTGAACGCGTACATCACGAGATTGCCCCCTTCCATATTCTCTGCAGTGAGTTGGAGGTCTCCCTTGGCAGGTATCTCCACAAGCGCTGTCCTGAGACGGTCGAGCGCAGGGTTTTCATTGAGAACAGTGAGCTTGAGCTCGCCGGTTGGGCTCACCTCGATGCTGGCGATCTTAATCCTTTTCAGATTATGGGGATTGTGGGGCTCTTCGTCGACAGAAACGGTTATGACGTTGTCATTGACAGGCTTGCCTATCGTGCCCGTTCCTGGCGTGCAGCCGATCACGAGTATTGATATCGTGATGATAATGCACACTGCGTTCATATTCATGGCAAGCCTCTTCTGTTTGATACTCTAATTGAATATAACTCTTTTACTCTAACTGGTACTTCTTAATCAGCCATCCCTTGACTTTCCAGACCATGTAGAGGTAGCTGGATACTATCACGGCGAGCGCGATGAAGTACGCCGGTGGAGGCCTCACCAGACCGAGATAGATCGCCAGTGGCGAGTATGGCAGGTATATCCCTATCCCGACCGTCAATATCGTCATGATCAACAGGAACCTGCTCGGCATGCTTTCGATGAATGGTATCTTGTTGGTCCTTATGACATGCACGATCAATGTCTGCGTGCACAACGACTCGAGGAACCATCCTGTCTGGAAGAGCGGCGCTTGCGCATGGAAGATGAACCACAAGACTCCAAAAGTTATGAAGTCGAAGACCGAACTTAGCGGTCCTAGGAAGAACATGAACCGTCGTATGGCTGCCACATCCCAGGGCCGTGGTTTGCGCAGGTAGTCCTTGTCGACATCATCAGTCGGCAAAGCGAGCTGTGAGAAGTCATACAAGAAGTTGTTGAGCAGGATCTGCACTGGCGCCATGGGCAGGAATGGCAACAGACTGCCGCCGGTCATGCTGAACATGTTGCCGAAGTTCGACGACGCACCCATCCGTATGTACTTGGTGATGTTGCCGAAGACCTTGCGTCCTTCGAGGACTCCTTCCTTGAGCACGGACAGGTCTTTCTCGAGCAGGATTATGTCCGCGCTCTCTTTCGCGATATCGACGGCGTTGTTCACGGATATACCGACGTCGCTGACCTTCAGCGCAGGAGCGTCGTTGATGCCATCACCAAGGTAACCGACGGTATGGCCGTTCTGGCGCAACGCGACTATCACCCTTTCTTTCTGCAGCGGGTTCAGACGCGCGAATATGGTCGTCTTTTCTACGATCCTGCGTAATTGCGCGTCGTTTAGCTTGGCGATCTGTTCACCGATCACCGTGCCCTTCGATACCAATCCCACTTCTTTGCAGATCTTCTGCGTCACTAGTTCATTGTCGCCGGTTATGACTTTGGTCTCTATTCCGAGATCGCTCAATGACTTGAGCGTCTTTGTGGCGGATGCCTTTGGCGGGTCGAGGAATGCCACATAGCCGCGAAGCGTGATGCCTTTCTCGTCATCTTTGCCGTAGGCGTGTTTCGGCGTCTCGAAATCGCGGTAGGCCACTGCGAGCACCATCAATCCATCCGCGCTCAGCACATCGAATTCCTTGCGGAGTTGGGCAAGTATCTTTCCATGGATCGCGTGCCTCTTGCCATGCAGCTCATAATGGGTGCATCGCTTGAATATCTCCTCTGGCGCTCCCTTGGCGACCAACCTGTGCTCGGAATCGTGCTCTATGACGACCGACATTATCCTTCGTTGGAAGTCGAACGGTATCTCGTCCACCTTGGCGTATGGCAGTCGCCCGACTTCTTTGTGCGCGAGTATGGCCTTATCCAGCAGGTTCTGCACACCAGTCTGGTGGCTGCTGTTGATGTACGCCAACCTCAGCACACGGTCGTCATCGTGGCCGTCGATATCGCAGTACTTCTCAAGTATGATCCTGTTCTCGGTCAAAGTTCCTGTCTTGTCTGTGCAAAGGACATCCATCGCGCCGAAGTTCTGGATGGAGTTCAATTTCTTCACTATCACTTTCTTGCGCGCCATCATTATGGCTCCCTTGGAAAGGTTCACGGTGACTAGCATAGGCAACATCTCAGGCGCGAGCCCGACGGCCACTGCGAGCGCGAAAAGTATCGACTGCACGATGTCGTTTTTCGTGAACAGGTTCAGTAGGAAGATGACGCCCGCAAGCACCACTATGACGCGTATCATCATCCAGGTGAATGATTTGATGCCCTTTTCGAAGCTGGACTCGGTGCTGGCGCTCGCGAGTTCGTGCGATATCTTGCCGAACTGGGTCTCGATGCCCGTCTTGACTATGACTCCCATTCCCGAGCCGCTCACGACGCTCGATCCCATCAATGCCACGATGTCCGACTCCGATGCTTTCCGGTGATGCTGTGCTTGCGCGAATTTCTCCACAGGCAATGATTCGCCTGTCAACGATGATTCATTGACGAACAGTTCCTTGGTGTGCAACAACCTCAGATCAGCGGGTATTATGTCGCCTGCGTTGAGCACGACCACATCGCCCGGCACCAATGACCTGATGTCGACCTCTTTCTTCTGGCCGTCGCGGTAGACCGTGGCCGTGGTCTTCACCAGCTCTCGCAGTTTCTCTGCGGCCTTGTTCGACCGGTATTCCTGGACGAATGACAGCAGGACGCTCATGAAGATCATCGTTCCTACGAATATTGCGCTTATGCGCTGGCCGAGGAACCATGACAACAACGCTATGACGAAGAGTATGATGACTAGCGGATTGATGAATTGCTTGACAAGATGACCGAGGACCGTGATCCTGGTCATCACAGCAGGCTGATTATAGCCATAGACGCGCAACCGTCTGGCGGCCTCTTTCTCAGAAAGACCGTAGCGGTTGGTGTGTAGGACAGCGAGGAGCCTGTCGCGGGTGTAACCATATTCAGGACAGCCTTGTGATTTGCCCATATCCCCTCTTTTTCTTTCTATGACGTGAGATTGAGTTATCCTTTTTAAATCATCGTGACGATTTCAGCAGGTTCCTTGACAACCAAAGCAGTAAGAACGATGTTGGGACAAGCATGAGAAAATGGTACAAGAGGAACTCGAGAACGAATTCCGTTGGATAACCTTCAAAGAAATAACGTGTCTGCAATAGAGCGCTCACGACCAAGGACGTGGTCAACGCCCGCCAATGTAGCTTCATCTTCTGAGTGAACGTCAATGCAAGGAACATCAACAAGGTGCCGAACATCAATTTGTTAGTGAAATAATAGGAAGGCACGGCGTATTCATCACTCCAAGAATGGACGTAGTAGTCCATAGCGGTGAATACCGATACTATGAGAATAGAGATGAAGAACAACAACAAATAAGCCTTGACCTTGCTCATTCGATTATCACTTTGGCGCGCATGGACGGGTGCGGCGTGCAATGATACGCGAAATCGCCGGCTTCGTTGAATGTGTGCGAATAGCTTCCACCCAGAGCAAGAAGCTCCGAATCCAGCTCGGTTCCAGAGTCGGACGTCACGGTGTGTCTTGCCGAATCCTCATTGGTCCATATCACTGTCGTCCCTGTCTTCACGTTCAGCGTGTCAGGGATGAACTTGAAGTCCTTGATGCGGACGTTGACGGTCTCGCCTTGTACGAGCGCTGCCGCGGATGGCGCTGTTTGCGCTTGCGTGTTGGCAGGAGCCGCCGCAGGCGCAGTCACTGGCGCATTGGGCGTTGTTGCGCATGCCGCTAGCGCGAGCAGTGCAATCACGATTAGTAGTGTTACTGTTTTCATTTTATACCTCACTGACAACCTATTGTCCGAGTGCATATATTATGATTATGTATCAGATTGAACTAGACCAATCGCAGGTCGACTTCAAGCCCGTCAGATGTCGGGTATTCCTCGACCACTGTGGGGATGAGCTTCATCTTCTTGAACAACGCCTTGTTCTTCAGGACAAGGGCTTTGCTTGTCAACAACCGGTACTTCTGGTCGTCGATGCTGACTTTCGCGGCCAACGTCTTGGGCAGTCTGGAACGGCAGGCCTTGAGTTTACTTAGAAGCTGGTCGTGATTCGCTTCCTCGAGCCGCTTGCGATAATGGAATCCTGGCGCTGCTTCGACCAGATAGACGCAACCCCTGAGAAGCGTGCCTTCGCTCGTCACCTTGTCTGTCTGCAGCGCAATCGATTTCGCGCGTCGGATAAGCCTGTTGCCGACCTGAACCCTGTCCTTGAGACGTGCCGTGCAGTAATGTGCCGACAGTCCTTTCTTGCAGGCGTATTTCAGCATCGCGCGTCCGAGCTTCTCGCTCCCCTTGACGCCATAGCTTATCTCATCCTTCGCCTTGAACATCTCATTGAGCCTGTAGTGCGGGGCAGATGTGTCGCTCAACTCAAGTTCGTTGAGGTTGATGAACTTGACCTTGTCGAATATGTAGTCGATGAGCGCTTTTGTCTGCGAAGCATAACCCGGCACCGCAGGTATCTCGACGCCGATGTCCCACTTGAATCTCCGGGCGAGTTCTATCCTCGGCCACAGAGAGTTATCTTCGAGATTCGGATGGAACCTGATCTCGTCCAATCCCGCGTCTGATAATCTCTTCAGGTTATCGGGTGTCACCAGCTTCAGCGGAGTATAGAGATGTATATGGAATGGTTTTCCGAATCTCTTCTTCAGTAACCGGATATATCCTGTCGTGCGTCGCATGTTCACGAGCGGATCACCGCCTGTGATGCCAGCGCCGTGCGCGCGTGTGAGTTTTATCTCCTCAAGCATCTCTTTCGGGTGCTCAGGGTCCTTCACCTTCCACTCATTCGCATAGACTACGTCCTTGCCGAACTTGTGCTCTGCGACAGGACAGTATATGCAGCGTTGCGCGCAGATGCCAGTGATGAAAAGGACGAGCTTCTCGCCGGTGACGCAGAGCCGGCAGCCGCGTGCCAGATTCCCCGTCTTCCAGGAATGGTATGGTGTCTTGCAGACAGTGCAGGTCATGTCCCATTCCCAATGAACGACAGATATAAGGTTTGCGCAGGGAGCTACAACCACTCCGACGTGCGGACAAGGCATGATTCCGATAGCGGTCTATTTTTATAGTTCAATACAATAATCATGACAATGGCCCTCATCTCCTTCAAGCACGTCTCGAAGAGGTTCGGTGACAAGGTCGTCCTGAAGAACATCACCTTCTCCGTGCAGAAAGGGGAGTGCATCGCCCTGCTCGGCAGGAGCGGATGCGGCAAGAGCACGCTACTCAAGATCCTGCTTGGTTTGTACAGGGCTGACAGCGGCACGATAACTTTCGAGAACGAGCCCATAGACAACAAGGCTTTGCGTCTTCTCACCGGCTACGCTTCGCAGGAGAACTCGTTCTACGATACCCTGACTGTCAAGGAGAACATTTTCTATTACGCGGCCAGGCAACTGGCTTCGATCGATGATAGACGCGCGCACGAACTTGCCGCGTCCGTGCGGCTCGAGCACGCCATGGGAACTCTCGCAGGCCAGCTTTCAGGCGGCATGAAGCGCCGCCTTGACTTCGCTCTTTCCCTCATCCACGACCCGATGATCCTCATACTCGACGAGCCGACCACGGGCCTTGATCCCTTGTTGGTGGAATCTTTCTGGCACCTTGTCGATGAAATGCGAACAAAGGGCAAAACAGTGATAGTCGTGACTCACCATCTTGAGGATGTCAAAGCGCACTGCACGCGCGCGGTGATACTGAAGGACGGCAAGGTCAGCGGCATCCTCGAGGACATGAAAGACCTCGCGGAAGAGTTCAGGAGGCTCTCGTGAGGATCCTCCAGGAACTGAAGAAGAACGCGCTCTCGCTAGTCAGAAGCCCTGCCGCGCTCGTGACCCTTGTCATTGGTCCTCTGCTTCTGCTGTTACTTACCGGCATCACGCTGAGCGGCACAGAACCGAACGGGATACGTATCGGCGTGACAGGTCCTGGCGCGGGCACAGTCAACCTCAACGCGACCGTCGATTCATTCTCGACGCTCGATGGCTGTCTAGCCGCTCTCCGAGACCAACAGATTCATTTATGCATCGAGTTCGGCAAGTTCTACACGAGCAGCGGCATCCCTCAAGGGACGGTGACTTTGCACGTCGATGAGAGTAGGCAGCGCATCAGCTCCCTGGTCCTTGAAGAGGTGAGCAAGCAGCTCGGCGTAGAGAGCAGCAAGATCCGCGTCGAGGCTGTCAAAGGCCTGCTCGACCAGTTCGGTAACATCGCATCTTTCATGTCAGAGAAGCGCACGGATCTCGTCAAGGTGCGGCAGGAGGCGCTGTCGCTCAAGTCAGACGTCACCGCCCGCCGCGTACGTCTTGAGGAGCAGCAACAAGTGTATCGCGCCGCATATTATCCTGTGCGCGACGGACTGCGTGGCGTCGATGTTTCCCTTCGATCATCGCAAGCCGATCTTGGCGGCGTGATCGCTGCAGCGTCCTCCTCACTTGACGCCATTGATTCAGCGGCTTCCCAGTTGCCGAACGCGACGCTGAACATCTCAGGATTCAACCTGTCCATGCCTGTCATCGACCTCTCGCCGCTACGACAACAGCTCACATTGATCTCAAACGACCTCAACAGCTCGCGCAACGATTCGGCTTCGACAAGCGCGTCGATCGAGGTTCTTCTCTCGGGCCTTGAGGACATCGATGTACAGATCGATGGCGACATCAACGCGTCAAGGGAGTACGAGTCGAAGATCGATACTGGCGTGACGACCATCGACGCGCTTCTCGTGCAGCTCGACGCAGACATAGAGAAGCTCAGCAGCATGGACCCGACGCTGGGCAAACGCATCGACACACCCATAGTCCAGGATGTCAAGACGCTTTTCACCGATCTTTTGCCGATACAGACGGGTTTCTCCCAGTTGTTCTGCATCGTGGTCGTCTTCATCAGCATGCTCTTCGGAGCTATCGTGACGCTCATAGAGATAAACAGCCGCGCTGTGCTGCGCAACACCCTGACGCCGACAGGCGAGGGCTGGACGATGATTGCGCTGTGTGTCACAAGTCTCATCGTCGTCTGGATACAGGCGGGTGTGCTTCTCGTCGTGGCTGACACGTTGTTATCCGTCGATGTCAAATCCTCGCTTGCCGCGTTCGCCATTGTCGGCACGCTTCTTGCGCTGATTTTCATCAATCTGGGCATGGCCATCGCCCTGCGCCTGCGCAAGCAGCAATCCTCGATACTCGTAGCGACGTTCAGCGCCCTCATCGTGCTTCTTTTCAGCGACGTGATGACTGCCATCGAACTGATGCCCGTGAGTGTGTCAAGGTTCGTGCAGTACAACCCGCTCATAACAGCCAGCTCATTGCTCAAGCAAGTGCAGCTTTTCGGCCAGGATCTTGTCTTCACTCGGCTACAGCCATTGCTCATTTGGCTCGTAGTCTCAGTCATGGCCGTCATCCTTGCGTACAAGATATACAAGTCAAGGATATCGCGCTGGTAGCTGGATGATAGCCATCGAGTCGTAAGCTTTTTAAGAGGCAGCGAAGAGCGAGAGAGTAACAGCCCCGTAGTCTAGCGGTCAAGGATAGCTGGCTCTGGCCCAGTTGACGGTGGTTCGAATCCGCCCGGGGCTAGACTGAGTGGAACGAATACTAGCAACGGGCGGGCCCAGAAACAGCAGTTTCTCGTGTCCGCCCGGGGCTATCGAACGAAGTGAGATAGACAAGGGCACCCACAAACAACAGTTTGTCGTGCGACCGGGTCTATTATTCTTAAGTGCATTTTCGTCACATTCCATCTAGAGATTATTTGCGGTCTATGGTGCATATCATAGTTATATTTATATATGACTAAGATATAACTAGCATATCATGCCAGATATCGACTGTTTGACAAAGAAATGGGGTAGCTCAATAGGCATCATAATACCTAATGATATCGTAAAGAAAGAGCACATAATCCCTAACGAAAGAATCCGGATTACTGTGACTAAAATTCCTGACGCGAAAAGTATCTGGGATATCGGACCGATTCAAAGAAAGCAGACTACTCAACAGATTAAGGACGAACTGAGGAAAGGATGGTGAACTATTTCTTTGACACGTACGCAATCATAGAGCTCCTTGAGCATAATCCTAACTTCAAGAAGTATGGCGAGTATCCTATGATCACCACGACTTTGAACAAGATCGAAGTTTATTGGTGGGCTTTGACTAAACATGACAAGGCTTTGGCGGATATATTGTTACGATCACTTTGCACCCAAGATATATCCGATGAAGTGATCAGTGAAGCCATGGTCTTCCGACAAAAGTTCAAGAAGCGCGACATTTCATATGCTGATGCGATTGGTTATGTCTTCGCTCGAAAGAATGATGTTCTCTTCTTGACAGGAGACCGTCAATTCAAGGATTTGCCTGGTGTTGAGTTCGTTCAATGATATTCAAAGAAAAGAACTAGAACAAGCCTATATCTTTCCGACAAGGTCCAATCCTGGCTTTAGCGTGCCTGATCCTGGCTGCCATGACGCCGGGCAGACCATGCCTTTGTGTTTGGAGACGAATTGTGCCGCTTGTATCTTGCGAAGTAATTCAGCCGCGCTTCTTCCGATGCTGTTGTCGTGCATCTCTATGGCTTTTATCACGCCTTCAGGATTGATTATGAAAGTCGCACGCAATGACAGACCTTCCTGTTCTATGTAAGTACCATAGTTCCTGCAGATGCTTCCTGTCGGGTCGGCGAGCATCGGGAACTTTATCGCTTTTATCGTCTCGCTGGCATCATGCCATGCCTTGTGGACGAACGCGGTGTCCCTGCTGACGCTTAGTATCTCGACTCCGAGTTTCTTGAACGTGTCGTAGTTGTCCGCGAGTTCCTTGAGTTCTGTAGGACAGATGAATGTAAAATCCGCGGGATAGAAGAAAAGCACGACCCATTTGCCGCGCATCTTGGACATCTTGATCTTGGTTATCTCTTCGTTGTGGTATGCTTCTGCTTCGAAGTCAGGTGCTTGTTGGTTTATCGTTGCCATGCATACAGCCGCTTCCGTCCTGGATAAATACCTTGCGGACGACAGATGCTTTCAATCAGAAGATTTACCTTATATTTCATGCTAACCCCACAATTCCTATATACCCCCTCTATTCACGCCGATTCATGGCAGACTCCCTCAATGACATGCTCAAGCAGCTCAACGATGTTGAGTTCGTGAAATACCAGTTCACCGACATTCAAGGCAACATTCGTGAGGTCACTCTGACCAAGGGCGATATCTCGAGCGCGGGCACGACTTCTGTCGATGGCTCATCTGTCTTCGGCAAGATAATCCCGCCCACTGAAAGCGACATGCTGCTGGTTCCTGATGTCGAGACTCTGCAGGCACTTCCATGGAAGAAGGGCGTTGCGCGTGTCATCTGCAATGTGTTCTACCCACCAAAAGCCGAAAATGAACCTGCGACACCGTTCGAGGGCGATCCGCGCGGTATATTGGCGAAGGTCGAGCGATCGATAGCTGATGTGCTCACTCTCCCTGTGGAAGCTGCGTTCCCCGGCAGGCAGATCAAGAAGTTCCACGCGCATTTCGCGCCTGAACTTGAATTCATTTTCGTTCCGAAGGATTACAATCATTCCAGAATACATCTTGACCAGCGGTTGCAGAACAACAACTATTTCGTCCCTCCTGAAGAGGCTGTCGATGATGCTTTGCAGGAAATCCTCCATCATCTCGGTTCTTGCAAGCTCAAGAAGGAGAAGTATCACACAGAAGTGACCACCTACCAATGCGAAGTGGGAGTCGGCCATGGCAACATACTTTCGATGGCAGACGCCACCATGACAACGAAGATCATCATCTCGAAGATCGGTGAGCGGCACGGACTTCGCGCATCGTTCATACCTAAGTTCCGCAAGGGCGTGAATGGCAGCGGGATGCATGTTCATCAGAACCTGGCAGCCACCCTGGAGGGTGACGAGAAGGATTTCAACCTCTTCTTCGACCAGACCAAGCCTGACGCTCTTTCTGATATCGGCCGCGGTTACATCGCGGGCTTGCTCGAGCACGCACAGGCGATCACTGCGATCACCAATCCGCGTCCTGTCTCCTACAAGCGCCTCGTGCCTGGCTGCGAGGCTCCTACGTACATCGCATGGGATTGGCAGAACAGGACGGCGCTTTGCCGCGGCCATTCACAGGGCACGCACAAAGTGCGTGTCGAGTATAGGGCTCCTGACCCGCTGTGCAATCCATATCTCGCTTTCGCGGCGATGCTGGCAGCAGGCCTTGATGGCATCCAGAACAAGCACACCCTGCCCGAGCCTGACAAGCGGGATTTCTACCACGACAACGAGGGTGTGCGTGAACTTCCAGGGAACCTTGGCGAGGCTTTGGGACTGATGTCTAAGAACGAGATGCTGCGAAGTCGCTTGGGCGGATTCCTGATAGACACACTGCACAAACTCGGTTCGAATGAATGGAAGTCCTACTGCCAGGATGTCACCGACGTCGATATCCAGAAGTACTTCTGACCCGTAAGTTTTATAAACGGTCGCTTTGATTTCCATTGTATCGAGAGATAGGTTGGTTCGGCTCGCGCCTTGCTCGCCTATGCTGGAGATGGATTTTTCCGTCTTTTCCTCGAGATTCGAACGAACAGTAAGGTGAATCGATATGGCAAAGATGCACAGCCGCGCACGCGGCAAGAGTGGACCGAACAAGCCGCTCACAAAGACGACGCCCACCTGGGTGCCGTTGAAGAAGAAGGAGCTCGAGCTGTTGATAGTCAAGCTCGCGAAAGAAGGGCATACCTCTTCGAAGATCGGATTGCTCCTTCGTGACAGCTATGGCATCCCTGATGTGCGCAGCGTCATCGACAAGCGCATCCTCGAGCTGTTGGCTGAGAAGAACCTCACGCCCAAGCTTCCAGAGGACATGACTTCGCTTATCAGGAAGAGCGTGCTTCTAAGAAAGCACCTCGAGCTGAACAAACAGGACGAAGCGGCAAAGCGCGGCCTTCTGCTCATCGACAGCAAGATCAAGCGCCTCGCTAAGTATTACAAGCGCATCAAGAAGCTGCCGGTGACCTGGAAGTACGATCCTGCGAAGGTATCGCTGACGACAGAGTGATACTGGATCTCTCTTTTTTATTTTGTTTTTTATCTTGTTTTATGGGATATTCTGCCGCATTCTGACATAATAGACGGATATCGAGAAATCTTATGGCAATGACTGATTGACTGATCAAGGACTCACAAAAGAGTCCTTATGTTGTCGATGTAATTCGCGACGTCCGAGCCTTTCTTGGTCAAGGTCAGCAGCTTCAAGCGGCCTTGCTTGTCGAAGTTGACTAGGCCTTCGCGCTCCATTTCCTGCAATATCTTGACGACGTGCGAGTATGTGCAGTCGATGTGCTTCGCCAGGCTTGATGCGTACACTTCAGATTTCGCGTTTTTGAGATCGACCAGCATCATGGCCGGCTTCTCGCGGAAGAACACTTTGAATATTTCCTTGTTAGACACTTTTGACACCACCCAATCAACTTATGTAATGTAAGATAACTATTGCAATATATATTTAAAGGTTTCGTTGAAGGCGATTTTCCCGACGAAAAAGTCCACAACCACCATTCTACTCCCCTATATCATCCGAAGCTTCCGAACTTATTTAAAGTTTTCGACAGCAACAGGGATTATGGCGGGTGATTCGCATTTTCCACATGACACGATAAGGCCGATCCAGCAGGAGTTCGTGAATGTGGTCGACCATTGCGTCAAGAACAAGACGCACCTTATAGCCCACGCGCCCACAGGGCTCGGAAAAACCGCGGCAGCGCTTGCTCCAGCCATAAGCTACGCTCTCGACAAGGACATGGCGGTCGTTTTCGTCACTCCACGCCACACCCAGCACCTGATCGCCTTGCGGACTGCGCGTGAGATGAAGGACAAGCACAAGCTTTCCTTCAGCGCTCTCTCGATAATCGGCAAGCGGCAGATGTGCGCGCACCAGGGCACTGCGATAATGCCCAGTGATGACTTCTCCGCCTACTGCAAAGGCATGCGCGAGGGCGGCCACTGTCTTCAATACATCAATTCGCGCTCAGGCACTAACTTCTCGATGATGGTGAAAGCCGCGATCAAGGAAATAGAGCCATTGTCGCCTCTCGCTGCCGAGCGTTTCGTGCAGGTCGGCATCGAGAAGACCCTCTGCCCCTACGAACTCGCCTTGCATGCCTGCGAGCGCGCCAAACTAATCGTCACGGATTACCACTATCTGTTCAAGTCCGAGATACGCGACAAGTTCCTCGCCAGGATCAACCGGAAACCGGAACAACTCATCGTGATCGTCGATGAAGGACACAACCTTCCGGGCCGCGTGCGTGAATCGCTGACGCACAGGCTCTCGATCACGGCTGTCCGGCGCGCGATCCAGGAAGCCAAGGACTTCCACCTTGATTCCATAATGCCCGTGTTGCAGGAGATGGACGCGACCCTGACCAAACTCGGTCGTTCGATGGATGGCGACGAGCGGCTTGTGACCTATGATGAATGGGAAGCCGCCATCGCCAAGGCCATGCCTGTCGAGATGCGCGAACCCGCGTTCTCAGAGGCTACACGGATCGTCAACGAGAGCAACAAGAAATTCAGCAGCATCGCGCGCGTCCACAAGTTCCTCGTCGCCTGGCGCCAGAGCACGCAGGACTCGTTCGCCCGCATACTTTCCATCGCCCAGCAGAACCAAGGATGGGTGCTTTCGCTGCGTTGCCTCGACCCTTCGATAGCCACCTCTGAATTCATCAAGCGGACGCACTGCACCATAATGATGTCTGGCACGCTTGTGCCGACCACGATGTTCGCGCAGCAGCTCGGATTCCCGGACAACACCATTGAGAAGGAGTTCGGCAGTCCTTTCCCTGATTCTAACAAGCTCTGCCTGATCCAGCCGACCATCACGACGAAGTATGCGAAGAGGGATGACAACCAGTACCAGAAGATCGCGAAGGAGTGCGCGACGATTGCCAACACCATACCTGGCTGCAGCGCCATATTCTTCCCGAGCTACGCGATCCTCGATTTCGTGAACAGGCATTTCGAGCCGCTCTGCAAGAAGACGATCTTCCGCGAGGATCCTTCGATGATCAAGGAGGAGCGGGCTGCGCTTCTCGAGCGCTTCAAGGGTTATGGTGTCAGCGGAGCGGTGCTTCTGGGCGTCGCTTCAGGAAGCTTCGGCGAGGGCATCGACCTGCCGGGCATCCTGAAGGCGGTCGTTGTCGTCGGCATACCTCTTGACCGCCCGAATCTGGAGACGCAGGAACTCATCAAGTATTACGACAGGCTCTTCGGCAAGGGCTGGGACTACGGATACACACTTCCCGCCCTTATGCGCACGATGCAGAACGCCGGCAGGTGCATCCGCAGCGAGACCGACAGAGGCGTCCTGATTTTCCTCGACGAACGCTATCTCTGGCCCAACTACAAACGCTGCTTCCCTTCCGACTGGACGATGAAAGTGACGCTCGACCCTGTTCCGTTGATCGAGAGATTCTTCAGCTGATCAAGCGAGCTTGGAGCCGTTCGGCGTTTTTCTTTCAGGCACAGCCAGAATGACCTCGCCGTTCTCCTGCACGAATCCTGTCGTCAGCACTTCAGAGACAAAGTTGCCGATCTGTTTTGGTGGGAAGTTCGTGACGCACAGCACTTGTTTTCCCAGAAGTTCTTGTTTTGAATACAACTTTATTATCTGAGCGCTGCTTTTCTTGATTCCAAGTTCACCCAAGTCTATGAGCAGCTTGTACGCAGGCTTCTTGGCCTCGGGGTAGTCTTCCACCTTGACGATCGTGCCAACTCGCATCTCGACTTTCTCGAAATCTTTCCAGGTTATCTGTGCCATAATATGGCAAATATGACCAATCAATAATAATCTTGCCGCAAAGAATATAATTGGCACGATAAATGAACGCATTAGAAGCGCTGCAAAACAAAACCATGAAATTCTCCATCATCAAGGAAGGCAAGGCCACGATAAGCGTGCCGTTGGTGGATGCCGTCAGCAAGAAGCTTCCCGTGTTCTACAATCCTGCGATGACGATGAACAGGGACATCTCAATCCTTCTGTTGCGTGCTTTGGGAAGGAAGGACATGCGCGTCGCTGACATTCTGGCAGGCAGCGGCGTGCGCGCCATAAGGATGCTCAAGGAATTGCCTGCGTCTATTGTCGAACATATCCACGTCAACGATTCCAACCCGAAATTCAAGAGCGTCATGACGAAGAACCTCAGGCTAAGCGACTGTCCGTCGAAGAAGCTCATCGTCACGACAGAGGATGCGAATGTCTTGATGCATGGCGCCGGCGGCTTCGACTACATCGACATCGACCCTTTCGGCTCTCCTGCTCCTTTCATCGACGCTGCCGTGAGACATCTCAATCGTGATGGCATTCTCGCCCTTACCGCGACAGACACGGCCGCCTTGGCAGGCACTGCCCGCGATGCTTGCCGCAGGAAATACTGGGCAGAGCCCATGCGAAACCATCTCATGCACGAGATTGGGATGCGCATACTTGCGAGGAAAGCACAGCTTGTCGCTGCGCAGTACGACAAGGCATTGATTCCGATCTATTGTCACGCGACCCTGCACTACAGCCGTCTTTACATGGTTGCCTTGAAATCAAAAGAGGCCGTGAGCGGCGTCCTTGACCTGCACCGGAATGTCGTATATAATACTCGGACGGCCGAGTTCGGTATACGCGACAATGAAACGCAGGAGGAACATGATATCCTGGCCGGCCCTCTATGGACCGGTCCGCTTTGGGACGCTGACCTTGCCAAGAAGATCGCGAAACTGCCTCAAAGAGACGAGACCGCAAGACTGACTTCAATGATCGCGGAAGAGGCCAAAATCCCGATCATCGGCTTCTATGACCTTCACGGCTTGGCAAGCGGGCTGAAGGTCGACTGCCCTTCGTTCGAGAGCATCATCAAGGCGCTGAGAAAGCAAGGCCATCAGGCAGCGCGTTCCCATTTCCTGCAGACTGGATTGAAGACTGACGCTGATATCACTACTCTTAGAAAGATCATCGATGACTAGAACGTCCTGTCAAGACCGACTACTTCCACAGAATTCACGCCTGCCAACTTGGATATCGCCTTCTCGAGGTTCTCAGTGCCGCCGAGGTTCTCGTCTGCTATGAAAATGAGTCGGAGCGCCTTGATGCCAAAGGCGACCGGTTGTATCTCGTGCTTGTCTGATCCGTGACCGCAGTAGTCCGTGATCTCGAGGTCCACACATTCTTTCAGCTTCATCAAGTCGACTGTCGGGCTTTCAGGCATTATCTGCAATGTGATGATCACTTTGCCCATCTAGTTAGGCCCCGTGAAGTTGCAGCTTGGACAGGTGTACTTGGTCGCCATTTTCCTTGCCCGTAGTGTGCGGATTATCTCCATTTGCCCGCACTGAGGACATAGGAAGTTGACTGTTCCCTGAGGCAGTTGCGGCAGCGGCTCGTTCGAGCCCTTCGCGCGTGTGTATGTCAGTTTCATATATTCGGAAGGCAAAGGGGCGGTTTAAAAACTTTGTGGAAAGGGGATGTTGAAACATCGATCATTCACCCGAACCTTTCACCTTTCCCACTCACATGGAATGACAAAAGTATTTAAATATTGTATTAGAACGGCTAGCCATGGCAGTTGAGATTCGGCCGCCCGAGCCACCTCGGGGGTCGAAAAGGGGTGGGCTATTCAGCATATTCTCTTCCTCTAATGAGAAGGCTGTCCTGGCAGACATAAAGAAGACGACCGTGCTTCTTGACAGGAAGGAACGCACCCTTTCCGAACATGAGAAGGTCCTTAACGCACTTGATGCCAAGATAACCCGTCGCGAGCACGAACTTAAGCAATACGCCAAGAAACTCGAGGCTCAAGAGCAGGATGCCAGTCAGCAACAAAGGTCGTTGATGGACAGGGAGGCGCGCGTCAAGGAATCCGAGGCCGAGAAGGCCAGGATCATCAATGAACGTGATGAGCTTGAGCGCGAGATCCAGAAGGTTTCGCTTGCCGTCCTCAAGCAGCGCGAACAGCTTGAACAGGATGCCGAGAAAGCCAAGCAGAAGGCCCAAGAAGAACGCAAGAAGCGCCAAGATGAGCTGAAGGAGCTGGATGATGATGTCGCTGACAAGAAGAAGGCGTTGGCGGGCGTACAGCGTGATATTGAGAGACAGATCCTTAGATTGCGTGAAGAGAAAGCCGAGCTATCCAAACAGCTTGATGAGGCTGCAAAGCAGCGCACTGCCGAATATGATAAGGGTAAGCAGGCAGCGATCAAGCGCTTCGGTCCTCTGATCGAGGCGAAACGCAAGGAGTTGGCCCAGACCCAATCGGACATCGACAGCCGCCTGAAAGAGTTCAGGCAGGAGAAAGCTGAATTGTCAAAGCAGCTCGACGATGCCGCGGCTCAGCGCAATTCTGATTTTGAGGAGAAGAAGCGCGAGATCTCGATGAAGTATGATTCTGTCATCACCGACAAGAGGAAGGAGCTCGCCGCCGTACAGAAGGGCATAGACGCAGAGCTCGCTCGCTTGAAGGAAGAGAAAGCCGCTGCTGTCGCCGCGAAGAAGAAGGAGCTGGCTTCTGTCGAGGAGGAGATAGCCGCCGAGTTGAAGACCCTCAAGGAGGCGAAGGCGCGCATGCTCGATGATATGGAGGATGCGTCCAAGGCCCGCACGGCAGACTGGGAGAAGACCAAGCAGGAGCAGGTCAAGAAGTACGAGTCTATCATCGCCGAGAAGCGCAGGGAGCTGCAGGATACGCAGGCCCAGGCCGACAAGCAGCTTGATCGTATCAAGGAATCACAATCGTCCATCTCCAAGCAGATGAAGTTGCAGGAGACAGTGCACAAGGAATTGGCGGATGCCCAGCAGGCACTTGAGGAGAATGAACTTACCTTGGAAAAGCGCGAAGAGGCGCTTGCCGTTGGTTTGAAGGAGCTGGATGCGAAGAAGAAGGATCTTGATCGCCGCGAGAAGGCCATGGCTCAGCAGGAAGTCTCCGTGATTAAGCACGTCGACGAGATGAAGGGCTTGCGTGACCAACTTGGCCAGGAGCGCCAGGAACTGAAGCAGATCACTGATGGCAAAAAGGCCGAGCTGTCTGATCTGCAGAAGGAATGGCAGGCAGGCTTCACGGCATTGCAATCAATGGTCAAGGATATCCGAGGCGAGCGCAACAAGGCGGAATCGATCATCACCAAGGACATGGTGGCCATAACCGACAAGGAGAAGAGGATCACTCAGTCTCTCAAAGAGGTCGACAAGGACTCGACGAAGCTCCAGAAGCAGGAGGACGCCATAACACGTCGCATCCACGAGCTGGAGAAATCCGAGGCCGAGTTCGACCGGACCAAGAAGATATTCGACAGGAAGATAGACGATTTCGAGCAGCGCGAGAAGGACTTGCGCGAGCGCGAAGACCTGGTCACCCGCGGCATGAGGGATATGGAGGAGGCGAAAGCGAAACTGGATCATTCCTATGACCGCATCAAGCGCGCGAAGGAGTTGCGCCAGAACATCAACTTGCTCGAGAGCAAGGAGCTCGAGCTTCAGGACTCAATCGATAAGCTCTCCAAGAAGCTGATCGTGATGGGACACAAGATGCCGCTTGAGGTCAAGGCGCATCAAAAAGCCGCGGAGAAGGCCGCTGTCTCGATTCCGAAACCTGCCGGCCCGATGAGTCCGATGCCGCAGAAGGAGAAGCATGAGGTCATCCATGACCCACGCATAATGCTCAACCAGGCCCGCGTGGCGTTCGAGGCAGGTCAGTACAAGGAAGCCACTCAACTGCTGTCGAAAGCGGACAAGCTCGCGAGCCGCATGAAGAAGGGAGACGAGAAGCGCGACATATCCTATGACATCTGGGACTTGAGGACAAGCCTGCGGCTTGTCACACTCTCCTGACGATTCCGTTCTCCATTAGGAATTTCTTGCCCAGCATCTGTTCCACCACCTGGATGTTGGTCTTGACATGATCCGTCATCGTCGATGATATGGATCCGCTGCCTGCCAGCGCCAACCAAGGTATGAGCTGGTCCGCCAGATACGGATCGATGGCGCGATCGCTATTCATGTGCTGCATCAATTGGGTCGCCGCGTCTTCACCGACTCCTTCAGGAGTCGTCATCTTGCCGAGCAGAGAGCTTGAGCCGATGCGGATCGAATCATCGTTTATCTCTCCTGAGTCCGAGAATATCGCCCACAGCGTGATGCCTGCTCCAGCGTTCTGCGCAGGCGAGTATTGTGCGGCGATGTCCACCTGTGTCTGCGATCGTGAAAGCGCCAGTCGCGCGGATTCAGCGATGGATTCGGCGACTTTCTTCGGCGCGAGTGATGTGCTCGCGTGCGCGACGCCTTTGATGCATACAAGACGGCCGCGACGCATGAGATCGATGTTCGGGACTTTGGCTGCCACTATCGGGGCGAATCTGGCCCAGTCCGGTTCTGTTGAACGCGGCAACGCAGGTGTTATCCTGACGTCTATCTCTCCTCCACCCGCAGGATAGTAACCCCTGCGCATGACATTGACCGTGATCTGAGGGCAGAATTGCCGGATGGCGGGCAGGAAGACCTCCTTAAGATAGTCCATCGGAGGTGACCAGGACACGTCAGTGCCGCCTGTCAACTTCAGCACGACCGGTTTGGCCGCGAACGCTGCAGGCAGCAATGCCGCTTGCAACACCAGCGTCAGGCTTCCTGCTGTGCCGATGTCTATCTCGAACTTGCCGCCGGATATCTGCCCTGGCGAGAACCGTAAGGTGGTCGATCCTGGATTAGCTCCCTCCACCTCTGCGTTGCATAGCCTGGCCACGCATCTCACTGCCGCGAGGTGTTGCGCGGCAAGGCCTGGATTCGGCCTCTTGGCGCGGATGTTGGTTATCTCGACGCTCTTGCCGATCAACGCGCTCAGGCCAACTGCGGTGCGCAGCATCTGGCCTCCGCCTTCGCCGACAGAACCGTCGATTGTTATCATGCTGCCTTTGATCGAGCGGTCTCAATATAAGAATTCCGTAATTTGATGTTATAATCAAGAAATCAATAGAAAAGAAAAAAGAAAAAATCCTAGATGTCGAGCGAATCGATGACGCCGAGGTCGCTGTCGACAGAGTCTAATCCTGTCGTGTCCACTGACTGCGATCCTGCGCTGTCGATGTTCGTGGTCAATGCAGTCACGTCCGCTTCGGTGACTTCGGCGCTTGCCGTAGTTCCGTCAGCGGATGCCGTTGCCTGGACGCCCGTATCCTTGACAGTCGCCGCCTTCTGTCCGCATGCCGCCAATAGCAGCAATGCACAAACCAATACTACGAGTGCTGTTCTCATTTTTCAGCTCTCAATCTGCGGTCTCGTTCGTTGGCGTCTCGGATCCGGTCTCGTTCTTGGATTCCTTCGAATTCTGTTCCTTCACAGCATTCTTGGCCGCGACCTTCTCCTGCTTCGCTGCCTTGCTGGCGTCGCGGAGGTTCTTTGTTATCTCCTTGAGCGTCACATGCGCTTCCTTCAGGGATGTGCGGGCTGCCTGCAGTTCGTCGCGGACTGTCTTTGCCTTTGCGTCGACGTTGTCGACCGTTATTCCAAGGTACGCGTCCTTCGCCGCTGTGAGATGGGTGTTGGCCGCTTCAAGCTGGCTGTCGAACGTGGTCTTCAGCGTCTCGGTCGATGACACATCGACACCCTTTGCCTTGTAGTTGGCGATCGTCGTGTCGAGCTTCTCTGACATGCGCATGACAGCGTCGGTCACTGCCTTCATCTCGCCCCAGGCGAGTTGGGCTGCGCGTGCCTTTATCGATGCGCGCGAGTCCTTCCATGCTTCCCTGATGGCCTGCGTGGCGTCCTGTATGTCGGACTTGTCGCTGTTCTCGTCAAGCGCCGCTATCTTGTCGCGGGCATCCTGGACTTCCTTCATCTTCGCGTCGATGTCAGACACCATCTTGTCTTTGTCTTCCGCGCTGATCTGTTCATTCGCCTGGACCTGTTCCTTCAACTTGGCGAGGACGTCGAGTATGTGATCAGCAGTGCTGAGCAGTGTCTCCTGTGCATTGAGCTTTATCTCCACGCGCAGGTCGTCGCATTCGGTGGTGTTTGTGTTCTTGCAGTCCTTGAGCTTGTCCTTGTTCTTAAGGAGATTCTCGCGCGCTGTTGCGAGCGTCACGCGTGATTGCGCGATCTCTGAACGGACTTCTGCCCGTACTGTCCTGAGCTCTGCTACTTTCTCGCGTAGATTCTTCAAGCTCGTGCTGATTTCGGCACGCGCTCCCTTGAGGACTTGGCCTGTGCCTACATTCACTTTGACCGTGTCTCCTACGTTCACATTGATGTCCGTGCCATTGTCCTCGGCGAATGCCGCAGGTATGCTTACGATGAACATGGCGATGAGCACCAATGCTATTTTGTTTGCTTTCATGTTATCCCTCCATGGCCGACCTTTTGGGCGGCTCTTGACATCTGATTATGCGGCTTTGCTTATTAAGACGCTTTTCCCGCTATGGAAATAAAGGTTTATATCCCGCTTTGAAACTTTAAATCGTGCAGATAATACTTCTTTGTTGGGAGAAAGCAGGTTTTTGCTTCTTTTGAATCTGAGAAGCCGGAACGACGCAAGATTCATATAGTGCTTTTCGCAGTTTCAATGTATGAAAGTCATATTTGGCATACTGCTGGTGCTCCTGTTGCCTTGCGCCTATGCGGCGACAATCGAGGGAAACGTCTATGATTTCGACCTTACGCCGACAAATGGTGCGGTTGTCAAGATCGACACCACCCCACAACAGCAAGTCGTTGCCATCAACAGTTCCTACAGCATCAACGTGCCCGAAGGCAGCTATACTTTGACTGCTTCGAAGAAGATGAAGGGAAAAGTGCAGTCACAAATCAACGAAAGCATAATAGTCGATAGAAACGGAACCTACACCCTTGACCTGATACTTTTCCCTGTTTTCACCGGCGATGAGACCATCGACGCGGATGTGGATTTCACAGGCACTGACATCACAGAACCGACCGATACGACAGCGATACCCTGGACAACGATAGCGATTATCGGCGGCGTCCTTATCGCGGGCCTGTCACTCTGGTTTTGGCTCGCCCGAAAGGCGGAGAAACAGGATCATCCAAAGCAGAGAAAGGAACAACCCTCTGAGAAGGACGTGCTCGACGACCTTGTCGCTGCCATAAAGAAGCAGGGCGGACGCACGACTCAGAAGGAGCTTCGCAAGGATATGCCTTATTCAGAGGCGAAGATATCTTTGATGCTGACAGAACTCGAGCACAACGGCAGGATCACGAAGATCAAGCGCGGAAGATCGAATATCGTGATTCTCAAGCAACGCTGATCATCTGCAGAAACGTTCGAGCTGTTCTGGCCGCACGTATTCTTTCTTTCTGGAATTCAGGTTCTGCACTTGCACGGTCTTCTTCATGGACAATACCTTCACAGGACCATCGTCTGTCTCTATGACATCCCCTATCTTGAACGGAAGCTTGCGGTAAAGGACTGTGACACGATAGACTATGTGGCCTGTCTTCGACCATCTGCCGAAGAGCTTCTTGGTCAAGGTGATCTCTCCGCCGTGCCGTGCCTTAAGGAGCTTGCCAAGCGACTGGGTGTAGTGCTGGTCCGACATGAACAGGTCAACCCCATTCTCAAACGGCTTGATCTTCGATATCGCGCACTTCCCTGATTCCTCTATCTCCGAGATCACCGCATCTACGAACTCAGGGCTGACGTCGCGCATCTGCAGTGTGGCTTCATAGTAATCCTTGCGCCTGCCATCTAATGTCGTGACCATGGACGTCTTCGATGACCGTCCCCTTAAAAAGCATTCTATACTCCGCATTTAAACGGAACATTTTTATGGCGGCCGAATCAGCATTGAGCCATGCCAGAGGATAAAAGCGACAAGCACGCCGAACAGAACCAGAAGAATCCGGAAGATGAGACCGGCTGGCAGAAGTTCAAGCGCATATCTGGCAAGGTCTGGCACTTCCTCTGGGTCGAGGACAGTCTCGCCAGTTGGATCGCCAACATCATCGTGGCTTTCGTCGTCATCAAGTTCATCGTCTACCCTGTCCTTGGCTGGATGCTCGGCACAGGATACCCTATTGTGGCTGTCGTCTCTGGAAGCATGCAGCACGACGGCACTTTCGGCGATTGGTGGGACAGGCAGTGCAAATATTCAGATGGCAGCGCGGCCACTCAGGGCCGTATCTATGAGCGCATGAACATCACACGCACGCAGTTCGAGGATTACAGTTTCAAAAACGGCTTCAACAAGGGCGACCTCATGATATTGTACAGCGCGAATGATGCGAAGGTTGGTGACGTTCTCGTTTATACCGCGCCAGGGTTCTCTGATCCGATAATCCACAGGATAATCTACGGCAATGATGTCTTCGTCACAAAGGGCGACGCTAACTGCGGCCAGAGCCCATTCGAGAGGAACATCGGCAAGGACCGCGTGCTTGGCAAAGCCATACTGCGCGTGCCGTTGCTTGGCTGGATAAAGATAGGTTTCGTCGAGATAGTCATGGGCACAAAGTGCGCGATCAACAGCGCGACGCAGGACTGTGTCGTATGGAAAAGCTTGAAGAGGTCGCAGAAGTAGGGGGTTGCGATATGATGTTCTGTCCCAAGTGCAAATCGATAATGATGCCGTCTGTGCAGGCCGGCAAGCGTGTCCTGAAGTGCGCAAACTGCGGATTCCTGCAGGTGGGCGAGATGTCTTTCACGTCAAGCGGCACAAAAGTCAAGGAAGTGACTGTCATCGAGACAGAGACCGACGTCCGTCCTCTTGTCGACCATCCTTGCCCGAAATGCAAGCACCCGCAATCGCGCCACTGGACGCTGCAGACACGCTCTGCGGACGAGCCGGAGACGCGTTTCTATGCGTGCGAGAAGTGCAAGCACACCTGGCGTGAGTACAAGTGAGGCTCAGCGTAAAAGTCAAGCCTAATTCCAAGGCGACAAAAATCACAGGCAAAGACGGCGATACCCTGCTCGTCGACATCGCCGCTCCTGCCGACAAGAACAAGGCGAATCTCGAGCTTCTCAAGTTCCTCAAACGCCATTTCAAGAAGACGGCGAAGCTTGTCAGAGGGCGGACATCGAGGGAGAAGGTCGTCGAGCTCGTCTAGAACCCATCCAGTCTAGCCTGTCGTTTGTTCTCGTCTTCGAGGTATTTCGGCGGCTTGACCGAGATGAATGTGAATCCCCAGTCCTCGAGCATCTTCTTGGCGTTCTCGGTTATCTTGGGCGCAGCGAGTATGCCGCGAACTTTGGTGATGCCTTTCGAGACCATGACTTTCTCGACATAACGCCTCAATTGGGTCACTGCGGACAGATCAGCGCCGTATCTTTTGCATTCGACGACCGTCAGCACCCCGTTCTTGTCTGTCCCGAAGACGTCTATGAATCCGTACTTTGTCTGCTCCTCCCTGGAAGCGGCCGTGAATCCTTCCTCAATCATCTCAGGATTGGAATATAACATATCGCTCATGTCGCGTTCGCTTCCGACGAGCTCGATCACTTCGCCGTCCTGAAGCGATGCGCTGTTGAAGAAGTGGACACGTGATATCGTCGCTTCGATCGATTCTTTCGCCGCTCCATTCACTGCCTTGAATCGGAGCTCGCCATCCAAGAATACGACGCTGTGCGTGCTTCCTGCTTTCATGTAATTTATGGGCATGCTTCCATGGGGTTGGTGTATGAGCAATGCCTTGTCGCGCTTGATTATGAACAGCCTATCGCCGTGAGATAACCTGCTTTCCGCCCGGCCAGAATATCGTATGGTGCAATGGCAACCGAACACTATCGTCTCTTGCCTGTTCAGGGCGTCGTTGATCAGGACTGCGTAATCCTCAAGCTGCATCTTTCCGCCACGATTATGCCTCTATAAAAGTATTAGTGTGACCTGCTGAGTATCTCATCAATGCGCGTCTGCAACCGCGCAAGGTTGCCGTCGTTCACTATGATGAAATCCGCCATCGAGATGCATTCCTTTATTCTAATGCCGCTCCTGCTGGAATCGGCCTCTTCCTGACCATCGAGACGGCGAAGATCGTCGAGTGTCAAAGGGTCTCCTGGTCGCGACCTGCCCACAAGACGTTGCAACCGCGATTGTATCGGCGCGTCCACAGCGATGAGTATGAAATTCCCATTTGCACGTAATGCCGAGACTTCCTCTGGATTTCGAAGGCTTTCTATCACGGCATTGCCGTCCTGCGGCAACTGTTTTATGACGCGCTGCACCAACACATCAGGACCGTGCTGCGAACGCAATGAGTTGGCCATCATTATCAGGTTCTCACGGTTCACTTCCATGCCACGATTGCGCAACTCTTCGGCGATGATCTCCTTTATGGAATAATGGCTGCATCCCTTCGAGCGTAGAAACTCTGCGACAGTGCCCTTGCCGCTACCCGCGAACCCACACAGTCCCACAAACATACACCTGATGTAGCAGCGGTCTATAAAATCATTGTGAACGCTCTATATAAAGAGCGATATTCCATTAAAAGCCCTCTATTCCAGCATCAATAAACATTTATAGCCCGCTTTCACACGAAAAAGTCATCAAAGGGGGGCTTTTGGTGGCGACAGAGAACGTTGATGAACTCACTGCGGAAGAAGAGAAGATACTGGAGCCTTTTGTCACGAACACGAAGAGCTCCATCTTCGCCTTGCGCAATCTTCCAGAGGTCATAAAGGGCGCGCTGTTCTCGAAATACAGCCGCTCGCCCATCGGCCTTCGGAAGCTTCTTGTCAAGGAATTCATCCTCAATCCTGAAGTCGGTTTCAAGGAAGCCGTGAACTACGGCCAGCAGAGCGGCATGACAGAACAGCTCGCCATCCAGAAGGCGCAGGCATTCTATGACAGGATCCTCGACGGTTTCGGCGACGACTCCATCGGTGAACTTGGCGGCGCGCATTTGGCGATCGAGAACATCTCGAACATTGCAACCAAAGTGATAGAGGACAGCCGCATCGGCGGCTCTCCTCTCGAGAAGTCATCGCGCTATGTCTGGTTCAACAGGAAGGTGAACGGCGAATACCTGTACTACAAAGACCCTGTGATAATGGATTCACAGTTCAGCCAGCGCTACATCGACACCCTGAACTTCCTGTTCGACGTTTATTCAAGCATGGTCGACCCGATGGTCAAGTACATCGAGGAAGGCATGCCGAAGGAAGCGGGCGTCACAGAGACAGCGTACAAGGCGAGCGTCCGCGCGAAGGCGTGCGATGCCTTGCGTGGTCTTTTGCCTGCTGCCACCTTGACCAACATGGGTGTCTTCGGAAATGGCCGTTTCTTCGAGGGGCTTATCGGCAAGATGCGGTGCAACGAGATGTCTGAGATGCAGGCCATCGCACAGAACATCCAGATCGAGATGAACAAGGTCATTCCATCGTTTGTGAGACGGGCAGAGCCTAACCACATGTTCTTCCAGCCGTACAAGGAGTTCATGGTGGAGACGACCAAGGCTTTGCAGCAGGTCACCAAGGACCACACCAACAACGTCGCGATAGGCAAGGCCGATGAGGTCGAGCTTGTGGAGTACGACAATGATGGAGAGGTGAAGATTGTCGCGTCTTTGTTGTACCAGTATGCACATCACCCCATGAGCCAGCTCATGAAGATTGCTAAGGGCATGACTCAGGAGCAGCGTCTTGCCGTGCTAAAAGAATCATTGAGCAGGCGCACCAACCGCCGCCACAAGCCTTTCCGCGCGTTCGAGAACACGTATTACAAGTTCGATATCTTGGGTGATTTCGGCATCTATCGTGACCTCCAACGCCACAGGATACTCACGCAGGAGCGCCAGGATCTCACCTGTCTGCACGGCTATGACCTGCCGAAGGATATCGTGGACGCTGGCCTTGACCGGTTCTACAAAGAGGCCATGGAAGCGGCAAAGGAGAGCTACACGATTATCGCGCGCAACTATCCCAAGCAGGCGCAGTACGTCGTGCCTTTCGCTTACAAGATCCGCTGGTATAACCACATCAATCTGCGCGGCCTCGCATGGATGGCTGAGTTGCGCAGCGGCAGGCAGGGCCACATAAACTACAGGCGCGTGGCGCAGACGATGTACACGAAGGTCCGGGCAGTGCATCCTTCGCTTGCCGAGGCCATGCGCTTCGTCGACATGAATGATTACACTTTTGCGCGGCTTGCTGCCGAGATGGAGAAAGAGAAGATGCAGAAAACGCTGGGGAAGACTCAACTATGAACCTTGCAGAGACGGATCCGGCTACCGCCATCGCGATAGCGAACGAGTGGAAACGACAGGAAGACGGCCTCGAGCTGATACCTAGCGAGAACTATGTCTCGCCAGCCGTCCGCGAGGCTGCCGGCAGCGCCTTGACCAACAAGTATGCCGAGGGCTATCCTGGCGCGCGCTATTACGGCGGCTGCGAATACGTGGATGTCGTCGAGACCCTTGCAATCGAACGGGCTAAGCAGCTTTTCGGAGCCGAGCATGTCAATGTGCAGCCGCACTGCGGTTCGAGCGCGAACATGGCTGTTTACATGGCGTTGTTACAGACCGGCGACACCATAATGGGCATGGATTTGCCTCATGGCGGCCACCTGACGCACGGATTCAAGGTCAGTTTCTCAGGCAAGCTCTACAAGAGCGTGCCCTACGGCGTGAACAAGGAGACCGAGCGCATCGATTACGATGTATTGGCTCAGCTTGCGCACGAACACAAACCCAAGATGATCATCTGCGGCGCTTCGGCCTATCCTCGTATAATCGATTTCGCGCGTTTCCGCGGCATAGCCGACGAGGTTGGTGCTCTGCTCATGGCCGACATCGCCCACATCGCAGGACTTGTTATCGCGGACGAGCATCCTTCTCCGATAAAGCATGCCCATATTGTGACGACCACGACGCACAAGACCTTGCGCGGTCCTAGGGCAGGCATGATCATGTGCAAGAAGGAGTTCGGCCAGCAGATCGACAAGACAGTGATGCCCGGATTGCAGGGCGGTCCTCTGATGCATATCATCGCTGCGAAGGCCGTATGTTTCGCAGAGGCATTGCGTCCTGACTTCAAGATGTACCAGCGCCAGATCGTGCGCAATGCGAAGGTTCTTGCGAACGTGCTCACTGATGGCGGCTTGCGTCTCGTCACAGGCGGCACTGACAATCACTTGATGCTCGTCGACCTCAACAGCCTGGACATCACAGGAAAGGAAGGCGAGAAAGCTTTGAGTCTCGCGGGCATCACCGTGAACAAGAACACCATCCCGTTCGATCCGCGACCTCCTATGGTTGGAAGCGGTGTGAGGTTGGGCACTCCCGCCATCACGACGCGTGGCATGAAAGAGGAGGAGATGGAGAGGATAGGTCAGCTTATCCTGTCCGCATTGCGTAACAGCAAGGATCAAGCCGTTCTTGAAGACGTTAAAAAAGAGGTGAAACAGTTATGCGAGGCCTTCCCTCTGGTGTAGGAAAGTTCATCGTCATAGAAGGCCCTGACTATTGCGGCAAGGGCACGCAGTCGCGTCTTCTTGTGAATTATCTTCTTGACCATCCGAAGGACCGTGGACAGAAATCGTTCTCTGTCGTCGCTACCCGTGAGCCGACCGGATCCCCTTTCGGCCGCCGCATTAGGGAGCTTTTCGCGTCCCTCAAGGACCCGAAATCCGAGGCAGAGACCATCACGCAATTGTTCTTCCAGGACAGGAGATGGCACATCGACAACATGATACTGCCTGGCCTGAAACATGCGCACGTGGTGTGCGACCGTTTCATGTATTCCACCATCGCCTACCAGCAAGCGCAGGGGATCGACCTCCGGTATCTTCTTGAGGAGCAAAGATCGTTCATCATTCCTCACCTGACCATACTCATCCTTCCTTCTGTCGAACAGATGATCAAGCGCAAGGCAGCCGAGCGTGACAGGCCTTATGAGGAAGTATTCGAGAAGTCGCACGACTTCATGGCAGAGGTGCGCGGAAACTATGCGAGGATGAAGGAATGGCTTCCTGATCACAACATCGTGGTGCTCGACGGTGACCGTACGCCGCAGGAGATTTTCGAGGACGTGAAAAGAGAGGTCGACAAGGTGCTGTTCTGAGAGATGAAATAATTCAAAAAAACGTATTTGTTTAGCTGATTTGTGCTTGTTCTGATTCGTATTACGAATGTATGGTCTGGAGTAGCGAAATGCATTTATATTTAATATATATCTGATATATA
>JAGVQG010000047.1 GCA_020051845.1 archaeon
ATATTATATCCTATTTAAGTATAATAACATATACGTTTGCTGATGTTTTGTTTCCGCTTTGCAATCTTTTCCAGCTACAGAGAAATGGAGAAGGAATAAACGGAAAGGAATCATGGAAGAGCCGTGGCTCATTGTGATTAGATAGTATATAATCGCTGAATTGAATCACGGGGCGCGGCCCGGCAGCGGGACATTTTCTATTTGACCTCCAGAATATCGGAACGTGTGTAAACAACCTTGTTTCGCATCAAAATCTCCTCAAATACCGCCGCGGCTTGCCTCGGAACCTTAGCCGCACCAGCGGCCAGACGCTGCCCAACGACCCGCTCAAGCATCCCTACACCACCCCTACCCGCAAGAACATAATTGAACTTGACCTTTTGCGCATGACTCAATCCTTTCAAGCTGTAGGAGAAAAGCGCGAATGATTTGAATCCAAGCCGTTCACAGAAAGGCACACCATCACGCAGGCTGACGCCATCCAGCAGAACACCCTGTCGCGCCATGAAAGCAGGCGAGAAAAATTCGGGCAACGCGATCTGCTTGATGTCAAGCATGCGTCCTGTCAACACAGCCTTCACTTTTGCCTTAATCCTAGTAAGGTGTTCCAGGCGTTCCCTTAAGGAACCATCCTTGAGAATAACCAATATGTCGACATCCCTCGCATCATCCTGCCGCGCGGCAGAACCGTAGAGCACGATATCCACGATGTTCTCGTCCTTCTCAGACGCCAAGCATTTTTCTAATTGTTTCAGCATCATCTTTGAGCAGCTGTGCCGCCTCCTTGTCCATTTTCTTGGTATAACTATCCTGATAGAATGGGAAGTCCCTATCCGCTATTATGTACAGCGACTTGTGCTTCTCCTCCAGCACCCTGAATCGATGAGTGTGCGAGGAAGGGACAAAACCATCTTTCCTTAGCACGAACAGGTCGCAAAGCGCAACGATTGTCTTGAAGTACAGAGTGGTCGCGCTATTGAAACTCCCTTTTCTGAACGCATCTTCTGCCGAATCCCAGTACTCCTTGAAATTATCCAGAAGTATCCGTTCATGCTCATCCATGATGTACTATACAATCCAAATAGACTTGATAAAGATTTCGGTTGTACAGTACATCATAATAGATTAAAATGACTGTTTCTGATGTACTGTACAACATACCCGGTTTGTTCAGAATACGGACAAAGCCTATAACATCAACCATACTTCAACCAATAGATGGCTGAAGACACTGACGATCTCATGTTCGGCGTGAAGCAGCACTGGAACATCTTCCAGAACAAGGAATACACGATGGCTGTCTGCTTCTTCGGAGGAAAGACCATCATCGCGTCTGTGTCTAAAGACGTCCAGACAGTGCAGATCATCGGGCCGAATGAGGACGCATATGTACTGCAGGTTGATGGCGACGAGGTCGTCGGGCAGTACTTCAAGGACAATGTCCCTGTCGACAAGGTCTCGACTGATCTGAAGGTCTACAAAGGGATATTACACACTTTACCTGAAACGATAAAGGACGCGCTAGGGCCGATAATGTGAGACGATCACTAGACATCATATCTCCAACTAGCGTCGATATTTTATAGTCCGGATCATTGCCTTGATGATAACAACATGGCAAGCAACGAACCACAACTCTATGACGGCACTTCATCGACAGGCTCTCCGCGATACGTGGATGAACCCAAAACCGAGAAGCAACCCGCGAACAGGACTGTTTTGATGATCATCGTCTTGTCCCTTCTTGTCGCGACAGCCATATTGATCTGGAAATCGACAAGATAACACCGTTTCTCCTTCAACCAAGGATAAATGCAAAAAACACGGGTTTTTGCACACGAAAACGCTGATCCGCGTTTTCGTTGTGTAAAAAACACCTTACATTTTCGAAAGGTTTAAATGTAATGTATACCTTACATCATTCAGGACGATGCTTTGCATCTTCAAACAACGAGGCGATGAAAATGATAGCAAGACCAGAGTGGTTCGGACGCAGGAAATACACGGGATGGGGCGTCACGCCCAAGAGCTGGCAGGGATGGGCATACATATTCGCGTTTTTGATACCTTTCGCCATATTCCAAGCACTACCCTGGTGGAGCCCTATGACACGACTCATCATCACTGGAGTGTTCATGCTGTTCCTATTCGCAGATCTGACCCAAGTCATGGCAAGACTCAAGATGGACGAGCGCGAGCGGAAGATAGAAGCCATAGCAGAACGCAACGCGACCTGGACCATGGTCTTTGTCGTCGCTTTCGGCATATTCTTCCAACTCATGATCAACATCAACAACAACCAAGCACCTTACATCGACCCATTGCTCATAGTCGTACTTGCGGCAGGGCTGGTCGCCAAAGCAGGAACGAACATATATCTTGAGAAGTTCAGTTGAACCACACATGAAGAACCACATCGAAGAATACCGTAAAGCGCTCAAGATGACCCAGGAGGACCTCGCGAAGAAGGTAGATGTAACAAGGCAGACGATCATCTCACTTGAGCAGGGAAAGTACACTTCCTCATTAGAACTAGCGTATGCCTTGACCAAGGCACTGAAACGCAAGAACGTGGAAGAAGTGTTCAAGCCTTAGAACATCCAGGCATCATCTCTTAGGCCGCCTGGATCTCTCCTCTGCCTGCTTCTCGACAAGCGACCAAAGATGGTCCAAGACCGCCGCGGGGATCTTGACTCCCGCGTCTTTCTTCAGACTCTCCAGGAACTCACCAAGGTTGAATATGGCGTCTGTGCGGCCAAGAACGACCTGGTTCTGGGCCTCACCTGTTATGACGTCCCAATTGATGATCTTGTTTAGAAGGATGGCCTTGACGTCGTCCTTGTCCTTCAGCCTATCAGTGGCGCACTTCATCAGGATGATGTCGTGCGGGTCAGCTATCTTCAGAGTGAGCTTGTCACCGAATTGATGTGTGTCAGACGCCCTTTTCATCATCTCATCCGAGAACGTGAAGTCGATGACGTCTATCACGAACAAATCAAAGCGCTCATCGCCGCGCGTGAGCATATCTGGAATGTTGCGCTTGGCGCCATATACTCTGATAGCATCCATTTTCCTGTAACCCAACTCAATTGCGGCTTTCATTAACGCGTCCTTGCTCTTCTTGTCCGAGAATACCAGGTCGATGTCCAAAGTCGCCTCTTTAAGACCAAGGAACATCATGGCAGTGCCACCCACAGCATAAGCTGTTACAGGCTTCTTGAGCATCTTCGAGATGTTCAGCAACAAAAGCTGCTGCCTTTCAACGGAAATCATGATATGCCTCCAGGTCAGCCTTGTTGAAAGGAAGGAAGACACGCCACGCTTTTTCTATGTCTTTGAAATCACTTGAGCGCAACCCTTCGACAGCGTATGCGAAAGGATAATCCTTCTTAGGCAATGCGAAACGCCTGAACCTATCAGGCATGCGCCTTACCTTCCGCAAAACCCTCCTTGACAGGTCATAGAGCGCGCCGACCTGCCGCTCGACACCGTTCTTTTTGCTTAATCTATACAATGCCTGCCAGTCCTCGATCTTTCTGAACAGACCCAAAGACGCCAATATGATCCTCAAACTCCGGGTCTTGATGGCGAAGACCAGAACCTCCTCGAACGAAGGTCTTTTTCCATAGACGTTCTGGACGTCTATCGGCGCGATCTTGACAGGAGAATTCTCGTTGATGACATCATAATAACTGACGCCCTCCAACCTGTTCGTGAAAGAGATGTAATAGACACGCGCCTGGTCGCTGCCCCTATTGGACCTCACATAGCCGTTCACCCTGAGCCTGTGGATGAAATAAATCGCCTTCTTCCTGTCAACGCCCAGCAGCGCCATGACTGACTTGATCGTCTGAGCGCCTTCGAGCTTCCTGAACAGGTCTGGAACCCTCATGAAGTTTAATCTAGACCTGATAATATATAAATGTATCGAGATTCTTCCTTCTGGAAGTTGAATGTAGAGCCGAAAATATATAAAGGAAGTCGGTTAAGGCATATCCTGAAACACACTCTTTGGCTCCGTTATTCGCTTCATTCGCCGGCTTACACACAACGAAACGCGCAGCGTTTCGTGTGCACAAAAACCACACGGTCTTTGTTGCACACCTCGCTTTGCAGGGGGTGTGCAAGCCGGCCTAAAGCCAGACAAAGAGCGACGCGCGAAACACAACGCAAGACCCACAGGTCAAAGAAAAGTTCATCCCTCGATGAGCGTATTGACGAGTGCGAAGTAAGGCGTTAATTTACCTGTCTGGATGTCGATGTAGTATATGCCTTCCTGCAGAGCGTACTCTCTCGCGTCCGAGGTGCAACTCGAAAGGATTATCTGCAGATCAGAACGCACCTTCAACACGGCGGAGATGTAGTCCCTATCAACAGTGCGTTTGGGCTGATCAGAGTCCTTGAAACCAACGTAGTGCATGACATGAGGACCGCTTTTCAGCATCCGCTCAACAGCGACCTCCAAAGGCACATCCCGTTCAGTAACAATCTCCTTTGAGACAACCTCGTGACCAGCGACAGGAAGGACCTCAGCGATGAAGTCCAGGATCGGTTCATACCCCACAAGCGCGATTCTTGCCATAAAATAGCGCCCCATGACCCCCTTCTTAAAGCTAATGGACTGATGGTGGACCTGATAAAGGCAAAATACCTTGCAAACAAGCAAAACACCAAGCAAAACTTTAAATATCAAACAGCAGGGCGAAGGAGACAAGTACTGGATAATACCATTACCCACGAGAGCTCAAGAAAGCCCATAACGCTCGCTTTCGTCAAAGCCGCAGTAGTCTAGTGGTCTAGGATGCACCCCTGTCAAGGAGAAATCCACAGCACGGGTACGACCCGGGTTCAAATCCCGGCTGTGGCGGATTTCGTTCTTCGTAGAATTCTTTAAATAGCAGTCCACATTAATGACCATGAAAAAAGAGGTCCTCGTGGCAAAAACCAAAAAGAAAACAAACTATGCTCTTAGCATACTAATTGGTATTGCTGTTGGATTCTTGCTATTGATCTTCTTCGGAATATTATCCTCTTCAAACTCACCCGACCAAAAGTTCAATAATCAGTTGCTAAAAATTCAGAGCCACATACCATATCAGAACCAACTCACTGATGAATGGAATCTCAATCTTGGCCGTAGAGGAAGTGAACAGGCCACTCAAGCAGAACATATAAGAAATGAATATTTTGTGTCATGTACTGAAATGAGGAAAGACATAGAGATATCAGTTGCATGGACAAAGGCGAACGACTATGCGCTAACTCCAAGTAGACGAACAGAGATTAACAATTGGAGTCAGAACGCGCTAAAACGATGCGATGATAATCTTGCAATAATGGACAGAGAAATAAATTCTCAACAATTTCTCTCTTTAGCGCCTTCACTACTCACTGCACTGATCTAGACATACATCATATTAATTGATAAATTTGTGTTTCCCGGTCGCGGCGTTTTATCGACCAGTGCAAAGCTCGACAAAACTAGGCTGGAACAATCAGCGCGCGAATACAACATTCTTAAGACATCATCTCCACAATTATAACTTACCCTCGTCGTCAAGATTTAAATATACAATGATTGTCAAAATAATCAAACTTGCAGCTAGCAAGATAATTTTACCAACATACGACGGTTGTAAGTAAGCAGTTTCAAACCATTTTTCGGCGAAAAATGCCAGCAACAAACCCATTACAATAGACACAGTCCGCCCTATCCTTTTTATGCTTATTTTCATATGATAATCAGAGCTTGCTTCGATTATTTCGTTTAATGATTACTAAATTTGTCATTTGACCTAACCTAATGCCCATTGCCAGATTCGTGGTGCGGCCCATACAATGCCCATGATCACAACGAATAGTACGAAGAGCCAGACAACGACACCAGTTATTCGCTTTATCGCTCTGACGGCTTAGTAGAAAGTCGTGATTGAGAGCCGCGCCTATGTTGTAGGCGATGAGTCGCATGTTTAGTTCTGCTCTTTGTGCGACTGCTGTGGCGGCACG
>JAGVQG010000054.1 GCA_020051845.1 archaeon
CGCCTGCGTAGAAGGAGACTGGCTGTTTATGCTCTGCATCAACCCAGTGCCTTCCCTCCAACCCTGCAACAAGTCGATCTTATTGAGAGCGATAACGAACGGAGTCTTATAGAGACGCAGTATATCGATGCACTCCTTCGTCTGAGGCTGCACACCCTGCATGACGTCAATGACGAGCACCGCGATATCGGCCAAGTTGCCACCGCGCTTACGAAGATTGGTGAAAGCGGCATGACCCGGAGTATCTATGAATAGAAGACCGGGAATCTTGAGCTCCTGCTTCATAGCGCCCAAAAGCGGACCTATGCAAGTAGTAAGAGTGCCGATTGGAATGATACTCGCACCGATCGCCTGAGTGATCCCACCCGCCTCCTTTGCAGCGACACAGGTGCCGCGCAGGCTGTCCAGCAGGCTGGTCTTGCCGTGGTCGACGTGACCCATCATCGCGAGGATAGGCTGGCGGAGCATACCAAGAGGCCAGAATAGGCATTATTTAAAGACTCGGTTCCGATAATAGTGCCTACGATTCATTACCACTTTCCAGTGCTAATAATACGAAACCTTTATATATCAGTTATTCTCAGCGAGTAGTAACAGCAAACGCCATACTTGGCGATTTGGGGGATACTAACATGAATAACGCAGTGAAATGGTTCGGAATCATAGCCATGTTGGCTATCACCGTCATTGCAGTCGCGAACACCGCGCTTGCAGTGCCGATATACTTCTATCCGACAGAAGTCGACGGCACAGAAATCTATGCCGACGACACCAACAGCCTTTCCCTTGAGCGCGACAACACGCTCAACGTAAAGCTCGACTTCGTAGCATACGAAGACGACACTAACCTGGAGATCGAAGCATTCATCTCCGGCTACGAATATGGCGACAGCACGCACCTCAGCGCGACGACCGGCGTCTTCGACGTCACGGCAAACACCGAGTACGTGAAGAAGCTCACATTCAAGTTGCCTGACGATGTGCAGACCGACAGCTACAAGCTGCGCGTCATCGCGACCGACCGCAACGGCTGGGAATACATCGAGAACTACAACCTCAAAATCGACAGCATGCGCCACGTCATCAAGATAATGAACGTCGGCCTCTCTGAAAGCAGGATCAAGAGCGGAGCAGCGCTCCTCTCGACCGTCCGCGTCGAGAACCAGGGCCAATACTCTGAATCCGACGTGAAGGTCACCGTATCGGTGCCTGAACTCGGCCTCTCTGCAACAGACTACCTTGACACCATCAAGCAGGACAAGCAGAAGGACACCGAAGAGATGTACATCCGCGTGCCCAAGTGCGCAAAGCCAGGTGTCTACAACCTCAACGCCGAAGTCAGCTACAGCCGCGGCCATGAGACAGTCAAGAGCAGCGTCCCCTTCGAGATAGTCGAAGACGACAGCTGCAAGCCAGCGCCCGCACAGCCCACCCAAGCAGTGGTCGTCGTGCAACAGCCAGTACAGCCTGTCACTTCCGAACCAGTGGCAGACACTGCATCTGACAACTCCGGCGTCAAGACAGCACTCGAGGTCATACTCCTCGTGCTCATCGGCCTGCTTGTCGTGATCGGCATCGTCCTTGGATTGTCCAGGATGGGCCGCGACGACGAGACAGAAGCTGTCTAAATAGCTTAATTTTTTCTTTTTATTCTCTTATTTTCCCGTTCTCTTCGATAACATTTTTAAGCCAGCAATAGCCCTTCGAAGGCCATGCCTACGGACAAAGAGGTCAAAAAGGAATTCAGGGCTGTCGCGTCCAAGAACCCTGAGAAGTACTATGCAGTCAGCGTGCTGCAGGAAAACGGCTTCCTACGACAACAATGCAAGACCTGTGGAAAGAATTTCTGGTCGGTAGAGCGAAGGGAGACCTGCGATGACGCGTCCTGCTCCGGCGGCTTCCGGTTCCTAGGCAACACGCCAGCAACCGAGAAGCTCGACTACATACAGGTGTGGAAGCGCTTCGCCTCGATCTTCTCCGAACGCGGCTACACGCCGATAGCACGCTATCCTGTCGTCGCACGTTGGAGAAAGGACACTGACTTCGTACAGGCAAGCATCTACGACTTCCAGCCATATGTAGTATCGGGCGAAGTGGAACCTCCAGCAAACCCGCTTGTCGTCCCACAGTTCTGCCTCAGGTTCAACGACATCGACAACGTAGGCATAACCGGAGCGCACTACACCGGTTTCGACATGATCGGCCAGCACGCCTTCATGAAACCCGCAGACTGGAACCAAGTACGCTATTTCGGAGACATCCACAACTGGCTCACCAAAGGCCTTGGCCTGCCGACCAAGGAGATCGTCTACCACGAAGACGCGTGGGCCGGGGGAGGCAACTTCGGGCCATGCATGGAATTCTTCTCGCGCGGGCTCGAGCTCGGAAACCAGGTGTACATGCTCTACGAGCAGACACCTTCCGGACCAAAGGAATTGAAGCTCAAAGTCCTCGACATGGGAATGGGCCACGAACGCAACGCATGGTTCACGCAAGGACGCGCGACATCCTACGAAAGCACATTCCCGACAGTACTCAAGAACCTCCGTCATTCCACAGGATTGGGCGTCGACGAGGAACTGACGCGCAAGTTCATACCATACGCCAGCTATCTGAATGTCGACGAAGCAGAGGACATGGACAAGGCCTGGCAGATGGTCGCCCATAAGATAGGCCACAATGAGGAAGAGCTGAAAGCGGCTGTGCTTCCACAATCCGCGTTGTATAGCGTGGCAGAACACTCAAGGACACTCCTGATCGCGCTCGCGGACGGCGCAATCCCAAGCAATGTAGGAGGCATGTATAACCTGCGCGTGCTATTGAGACGCGCGCAGGGATTCATCGACCACTACGGCTGGAACGTCACCATGCAACAGCTGTGCGAATGGCACGCAGACTACCTGCGGCCATTGTACCCTGAACTTGTCGAACACCTCGATGACGTGCGCAAAGTGATGGACGTCGAGATAGCCAAATACCGGGCAAGCAAGGACAAGATAATCTCGGTCGCTGCGAAAGCGGCGGCGTCTGACGTCGACACAAACAAGCTCGTAGAACTCTACGACACGCAAGGAATCGCGCCTGAACTCATCCAAACCGAGGCGCGCAAGCTCGGAAAGAAGATCGTGATACCTGACAACTTCTACCAACTAGTCGCTGCCAGGCATGAACAACCAGCCCAGGACACCGCGACGAAGAAAGAGGAGATAGACCTGCCAACACTGCCTGATACGAACATATTGTACTATGACGACTGGGAACGACTCGAGTTCAACGCCACAGTGCTCCACGTCAAGGACAAGTTCGTCGTGCTAGACCAGACAGCCTTCTATCCTACATCAGGAGGACAGTTGCACGACATCGGCAAGCTCGGAAGCCAGAACGTCGTCACTGTGTTCAAGCAAGGCGGATTGATCGTGCATGTGGTCGATGGAACGCCCGATGTGAAGACAGGCGACAAAGTCAAAGGAAGCGTCGACATGCTACGCCGCAGACAGCTCGCGCAGCACCACTCTGCCACACACATAGTGAACGCAGCGGCGCGACGCGTGCTCGGCAGCCATATCAACCAGGCAAGCGCCAAGAAAGAGCTGGACAAGGCGCACCTCGACATCACGCACTATGACAATCTAAGCGAGCAGCAGCTCGAATCCATCGAGAAAGAAGCAAACAGGATCGTGAAGGAAGGCATACCGACCAAACTAACTTTGATACCGCGAACACAGGCTGAGAAGGCCTTCGGAATGACGATCTACCAGGGAGGGGCCGTTCCTGGCAAGGTGCTGCGCATAGTACAGATACCCGAGGTAGATGTCGAAGCGTGCGCAGGCACGCACGTCCACAACACGCACGAAGTCGGCGAGATAAAACTGCTGAAGTCATCGAAAGTGCAGGACGGAGTGATAAGGATAACATTCGTCGCAGGAGACGCTGCACGGAAGGAACGCGAGAAAGAGAAGCACCTGCTGCTCGAGATAGCGCAGGAGCTCGGCGTCGACGCGCCACTGATACCCGAGGCCGCGAAGCGTCTCTTCGACCACTGGAAGAAAGCCAAGAAAGCCGCTGAGAAGAAAAGCCCCATACCTGCCGCCGAGACCTCGCCGCTCGAGATAAGCGAAGGCAACCTGATCGAGAAAGCGGCCGCTTTCCTGCAGACGCAACCAGACCACGTGCTCAAGACGCTTCAGAGATTCAAGAAAGACATCTCAGACTGGTCAAGAAAATAACAAAAACCGAATGTTCGGTTTTTGAATTTGAAAACTGCAAGTTCAAGGTCTTGAATTAAACCCTCTGTTTTCAAATAACTTTCTGATCGCATCGATCGTGTACAACGCCATCGCGTGGGCCTGATCCTTCGTCGGCGAGAACGCATCCTTCTTGACGTGCACGCTGTTGACGCGCACCTGATTGATTAGATGGATTTGGTTCGTCAGGCCAGGATCGACCACGACGCTGTGCTCGGCGAGTTTCTTGATCAGATTCCCCAGACCAGTGCCTGGCGCCTTCTCCATCAAGTCATTGCCAGTCGCGTCGAAATACTTCCTGTGCAAAGCTACCTCCAAAACACGACCACAGAGAATCACGACACTTCTGTAGCATTCAGCATCAAAACAACGGCGGATCTCGGCAAGGTCGCTCTGTATGTCAAGACGGATCTCCTGAGGCAACACCGGGACTGTCGTCGGGATAGGGCTGATTTTTTCGTTGGCCTGCGCTTCCAGATCGCTCAATTCATTTCGCAGAAGATGGGCGCCGTCCCTTATGCCGATCATGTCCTTGGCATCCTTCATGCCACGTAGGACCTTGATCATTCCAATCACTCTCATCTCGCTCTCAGAATCCTTGTCAGCGAGAAGCTGCAATGCCTTGGCCTCTTTATCCAATGCGGCGACAGAAGCGATGACCTCCTTCGCGATCTGGGCGCGACGGCTGGCCTGGAAATCAAGCGCCTTGTTGTTCGCGTCGGCAAGCAGAACATTGGCTGCCTGCGCCTTATCGACGCTGAACCTGACGTTACCAAGCGCCTTCTTGAGGGGTTCAAAAGCCATACGACCATGTAAACATAATCAGAATATATTGATGTCGAATCAGCAGACAATATTCAAATCATCAAAATCAGAAAAATGAACGCAAGGTCGGCTGCCTCTGCTCGCGAAGCATCCTGGATACCTTGAGTATCTGGTCGACATCATAATTGAAGCGCTCCTTGACGAACGACCTTGCGAAAGACAACAGCTCCTCCTTCGACGCGAAGAATCTCGGCTTTGACGCCATCGATTTCCTGCACGCCTCCCTTGTGACCCAGACACCCAAGGGCACCGTGTATTCCTGCGTAACGAACCGCAACACCAATGACGACGCCTGACGCTTGAGCTTACGCAATCGCTCGGCGACGGCGAGGCGGGCTGTGTAATAACCGCCCGCGGTGTTCTCGGCGTAGTCCTTCCTGCCCTCGAACGGTTCGTTGTCTGTCGCGAAATGGACCGTACCATCCTCCTTCATGCTCGGCATGTAGCTCTCGAAGAGCTCATATCCCCAAATCTCGGGAAATACGAGGACAAGATAGTAGTTGCCCATGAAGCCGTCGAAATAGGCGGCATATTCATGACGCAAGGAGAAGTCACGCACATCATCTATGATCTTCTTGGCGATCGTGTCATCGGTGGCTGTAATAGCCCATCGCGTCGGCACAAGCTTGCGGTTCGCGCCAACGCCAAGCGTCGCTGTGCTGAGCATCTTGCTCAGATGATTCTCGTCGATGCCGTGCTCGAAAAGGTCGATCATACCTTGTGCTGCCTTGAGGTCGGTGTCGCCAAAGACGCGCTCGACCCTTGTTGGTATGTGGGGGTTGGACGCAAGCTCGACCTGCTTGAGCTGCGCCGTAGGCCCCATCGGAGCCATGGTTCCGTCAAGCTGCAGGTTGAAGTTCGGCACCTTGACCAGCTCAAAATCGAGATCGACCGGTTTGGACGCCAAGGCGACCTCCTGCGCAAGCTCGAGCAAGCTGGATTTCTCCTTGATATCAAGCTGTGAGCGTGAATTGACGAGCGACGAACGGAAACCGACGACCTCGGGAATCTTCGTTTCCTTCGCTGCCCAGCCACGGGGATCATCATAGTCCGAAACATGTTCGCCAAGTTCCGGCGGAGCGAGCAAACCGACATTCACATGCGGGTAACCGAAACGACCGATGAACGGAGCGGGGCTTGAGCCTGAGAACTCGGTCGAAGAGATCGACTTCTGGACTTTGTACAACGAAAGGGCCTTCTGGTATAGAGGACAATTCTCCTCACTATGGGCGCCCTTGCAATGGATGCAAGGCCGCTGGGCAGAAAGGTGGACCATCGGATGTTGGAGCAACGACTATGCTAAAAACATTGTTGTGCTTTGAACAGACAATCAGCGAAGCCTTGTGAGTGGCACGTGGACTGTCTTGAACCTGGGCTCCTGCTCAGGAGCTTCCTTGTGCTGACTGCAGGACTTCTTCTCAGACCAGAAAAACCAGCACTTCTCGCCGAAGGTCTTGAAAGCGTGACAGTCATTGCATACAGTCGCCATATCTAGCTGATATAAGCGGGTGCTTAATAATCATTATTATTTTCTATATTGAAAATTGCTAGTTATAATAAGCACCCAACAAAACCCAATAGAATGTTAACCGAGAAGGAAGTAATCAGGCTGCGAGAGGAATTGGAAAGCAGCCAACACCCATTATTCTTCTTCCACGACGACCCAGACGGGCTGGCAAGCTACCTGATGTGCCAACGCTTCACGCCAGACGGCCGCGGAATCGTGGTCAAGGCACAACCTCACATCACCACCATGTTCCTCAGCAAAGTCCAGGAGATCTGCCCTGACAAAGTCTTCGTCCTCGACATCGCGCTGGTCGACCAGGAATTCATAGACGGCTGCCCAGTGCCAGTGGTCTGGGTAGACCACCACGACCCGCAAGACAGGGACAAAGTCGCGTACTTCAACCCGCGCAGACACAACGTGAACGTTCCGGCATCCGCACTGATATACCAAGTCACACAAAAAGACATATGGCTCGCGACAGTCGGATGCATCAGCGACTGGTATCTGCCCGAATTCGCAAAAGATTTCAGCGCGCAGTATCCTGACCTACTTCCACCGACCGTGAATAAAATCGAGACCGCGCTCTTCGACACCCCGCTCGCCAAACTCATCAAGGCATTCTCCTTCTTACTGAAAGGACCGACGAGCGAAGTCAACAAATCGATCAAGATAATGACCCGCATCGAAGGACCATACGAGATATTACGACAGGAAACCTCGCGAGGCAAGCTGATATACAAGAAATACGAGGAGATAAACGAGCTCTACACACAGATGCTCGACAAGGCATTCTCCAAACTAGATGGCAAGGACAAGATGCTCGTCTACACCTACGTCGACGACAAACTCAGCCTCACAAAGGACCTCGCCAACGAACTTCTGTACCGATACGCAGACCACATAATAATCCTAGGACGCGAACGCCACGGCGAAGTCAGATTCAGCCTCAGATCACCGGCAGGCATAAACCTCAAACCCGCACTCGAAAAAGCGCTTATCGGAATCGAAGGCTACGGCGGCGGACACGAAAACGCCTGCGGAGCGGCCGTCAAGAAAGAGGACTTCCCAAGGTTTCTCGAAAACCTCCACAAGGAGTTAGGTTTATAAACGATATCGACGGCCAACACTAAAAACGCATCGGTAGTGTAATGGTAGCACAACAGCCTTCCAAGCTGTTTGTCCGAGTTCGAATCTCGGCCGATGCAGATGGGTAGTGAAATATGAAAATATTCATCGCGTGCAGCAAACATTTCTACGACAAAATCCTACCGATAAAAGAGCGGCTCGAGAACCTAGGACATTCCGTCAAGCTGCCGAACAGCTTCGACGCGCCGATGAAAGAAGAGGAGATGAAGAATAAAGGGGCTGAAGAGCACCGGGCGTGGAAATCCGCGATGCTGCGCAAAGACCACGAGAACATAGGCGCCAATGACGCCGTGGTCGTCCTGAACTTCGAGAAGAAAGGACAAGCCAACTACATCGGCGGCGCCACCTTCCTTGAGATCGCCAAGGCGTTCGAGCTCGAGAAGAAGATATTCCTCTACAACCCAGTACCTGAGAACATCTTCAAGGACGAGCTTCTCGGCATGGGCGTGACAGTGATAAACGGGGACCTGTCGAATGTACGCTGAACAGGACCCCCTCTGAACAACATTTTTAAACCCTCGACGGCCACGAAGGGGCATGACAAAGACAGTGCTCATCTTCTGCGCGCACAACGACGACCAGATCATCGGCGCAGGCGGCACGCTGATCAACTACGTCAAGAAAGGGATGGCATTCAAGACCATCATCTTCGCGTTCGGCAGGAGCAGCCACCCTCACCTGAAGGAAGACGTCATCGTCAAGACGCGAGTCGAGGAATCGCTGCGCAGCGACAACATCATGGGCGGCAGCGGAATCGCATACCTGGGGCTCAAAGAAGGGAAATTCCCACCAGAATTCAAGTCGAAGCGCATCAAGGAAAAGATCAAGTGGATCATAGAGAAGGAGAAGCCGGTGATGGTCTTCACGCACAGCGTAGATGACCCCCATCCGGACCACCGGGCGGTCCACAACCTGATCAAGGACATAGTCGAAGAGCTGCCGTTCCACGTGCCGACATACACGTTCGACGTGTGGAACATCTGGAGCGTCAAGCGACACCAGCAACCGAAGATGGTCGTAGACATAACCAACAGCTTCCAGACCAAGATAAAAGCCCTCGAGATGCACAAAAGCCAGAAAGCGGCTGTGTGGACCCTCGGGTGGAACATCTACCTGCGCGCCATGACCAGCGGCTGGGACTACGGATACAAGTACGCAGAGGTATTCTACAGGATCAACTGACATGGAAAAACCCCGACTCCTCATCTCAACGGACTCATATTTGCCCAGACGTGACGGCGTGTCGCGTTTCCTCAGCGAAGTCATACCGCGAATGCAGCACGCTTTCGACATAACAGTCTTGTGCCCGCGATTCGAAGGTAAAATCGACGATTTCCCGGGGATCACCGTGGTGCGGCTTCCGCTTCTGCCCTTCAATTTCGGCGACATAAAGTTCGCGTCATTCAAGCGGAAGATCGTACGACAGCTGGTGAGCGAAGCCGACATCGTGTTCAACCAGAGCATAGCGCCGGTAGGAATGATGACCATCAAGGAAGCCAGCAAGCAGGGCGTGCCTGTCACGAGCTTCATCCACAGCGTCGAATGGGAGCTCGCGGCCAAGAGCATAAAGTACCTGAGACGCGCATCCATGATGATCGTCAAGCGCATGGCGCGCGGCCTTTACAACAAGTGCTCGCTGCTGATGATACCCGGCGACGACATCACGGTCCTCATGCAGAACAACGGCGTGCAGACAAGGACCTCAAAGGTGACGCTCGGCGTAGACGTCGACAGTTTCGTCCCCGCGGAATCAAAAGAACTGGCGAAGCGCCGACTCAAGATAGACCCTGCCAAGACAGTCATCGGGTTCTGCGGCAGGATAGCGCGCGAGAAAAGCCTTCCAACGCTCCAGGCCGCATTCGACACGGTGCACAAAGAACACCCTGACACACTGCTTTTGATCGTCGGAGAAGGGCTGCGCAACGAACTCCGCAAGGATGACAACGTGATCATCACCGGAAAGGTCGACAATGTCGTGCCTTACCTGCAAGCGATGGACATATTCGTCCTGCCGAGCCTGACTGAAACGAGCAGCCTCTCGACCATGGAAGCCATGGCCTGCGCGCTACCCGTGATAGTCACACCAGTGGGCAACATACCGGATTACGTATCGCACGAAAAGAACGGCTGGTTCTTCGCAAGACACGACACAGAGGACCTATCAAGGAAGATAACCTACCTCATAGAGAAACCAGAATTACGCTCGAAGCTCGGGGTCGCGGCACGGATGACCATAGAACGATTCTACAGATGGGAAAACACTGCCGACAAGATAGTGAAACTCCTGAAAGACATAAAGAGATAATCTTGATCAAATTAAAAAAACAAAAAACCCTGCCGGAGGCACGGCAAGGGTGGGTAGAAAACGTGGCTAAGCATTGAGATAGCCGAGCATGAAGCCCTGGTCAGAGCCAGTCATGCCCGTGTCATCCATGTCACGGATCTCCTCGAAACGGAAATCGACAGTTGCATGGTAAACGTCATCGAACTCCTCGAGCTCTTCCAATTCCTCAATCTCCTTCACAGTCAAGTAGTCTTTCTTCATTTTGTCACCTCATCACCTAAGTCTAAGCGGGCTAATGATGTCGGACCAGCTCGTGATCCTATCGGCTGAAAGATGGTAGCCTAGAGTCAAGGCCTTGGCCTGCTCGAAAAGCAGGTCGCTGATGGTCGATACGTTGAATGCGGTCATTGTGTTACACCTCTTTTTACGAAGCGCCGGTATTGGCCGCGAGGGCCGCCGACGCAACGAAACCCGCGGGTTTCGTGCGCAAGGACGATTCGTCCTTTGCGATAATCATATTAGATATCTTGATGGTTTTTATACGCCACGAGACTATGTCCAGTGGGAAGTGGACGTTACCTATGAAGCACACAACATAAATAGTACTTCTTGCTGCATCAAATCAATGAGATACGCATTCCTGGCCTTGATATTGCTGACACTCTCAGCCTGCAACCCCACGCCTGACCCGCAGACCATGAACACCTGCAAACAGGCATCTGATTGCAGCTATGTCGTGGACTGCTGCGGATGCCAGGCGCTCGTCGGAAGCGCATTCGTCTCGACCTGGAACGAGCGTAAATCGCTCTGCCCGAAAGACCTGCTCTGCGAGAACTGCGCGCACCTAGGCAAGATAGTGGCATGCGTCAACAACAGCTGCGTGACGCAGAAATGAACAGAGCTCGCTGAACACCAACATGGAGAAGCAAAAGGTGGCCGATATGCAGCTGCAAGTCCACGAGTGGACATCGCAATACAAACCACAATACTGGCCTGTCCCACAGATAATCGCGTGCCTTGCCGAAGAAGTTGGTGAAGTCGCCCGCAACATAAACCACATCCACGGCTTCAAGAAGAAGAAAGCGGATGAAGCGCTCCACCATCTCGGAGAAGAACTTGCCGATGTCACGTTCACACTCGCGTGCATGGCCGGAATACATGAGATCAACATGGAAGCAGGCACCACGACAGGCGATCGCGAACCATACTCCTTGATGACGCTTCTCGTACAGCAGCAAGGGAAGATCGCGAGCATAATCATCCAGAACAATACATCCGCGCTTCCTGGTTCGATCGCATCCATGCTCGCGACAACCATCGCTCTCGCAGAAATCCACAAATTAGACCTCTACGCTGAATTCAACAAAGTGATGCAAGTGAAGATGTACGGACGGGACGCGAACAGGTTCACTAAAGTCTAGAAATCCCCGAGATTCTTCGAAGACGCCAGCGTGATGTGCGTCGTCGTGCCTTCAGAGCCACCCATGACCTTGTTGGCCTTTATGAGACCGGCCTTGATGAGCTTCTCGATCTTCCTAGAGAAAGTCTTGTAAGTGCCCTCGCCACCCTTGTCTTTGTAGAGCTTGAAAAGGTCGCCGGACTTGCCGCCGCCAGCGGCCTTGATGACCTCGAAGACAAGCTTCGTGTCCTCCTCGAGATCATCGGTCTTGCTGACCGACATCTCGGATAGCTTCTCCGTCGCCGACTTGGCGTGCTCCGGAAGTATCTTCTTGCTGCTCTGCGCCTCGGCAGCGAGCCCTGCCTGCCTCATCAAGAAAAGACCGGTCCGTATGTCCTGTACATCGGCCGCTTTGTTGACTATCAAATCGAAAGCCTCGGCGTTCCAGCAGCCAGGCACGAAGGCAAAGCCGACGCGGTCCTGGAGGATCTTCTTCGTCTCATCCCTCGAGTAAGGCTTGAACTCCACCACCTCAGGCATCAGCCTGCTCTTGACGCGCTGTTCCATGTCGCCAAGCCACTCCTTGTAGTTGGTGATCAGGATAACGCTGCGTTTGAAGATGTCCTGCAGTATGCTGTAGAGGAAATCAAGATCGTCCACCTTATCTATCTCATCGAAGCAGAAGACAGCCGCTTTCTTGTTGCAGATGCCCTTGATAATATCCATCAATTCATCCTGACGCTTGTTCTGCGTGAAGACATAGCCAAGCTCATTGCATATCTCAAGCAGGACCTGATAGGATGTGTTGCGCTGCCAACAGTTGACGTAGACGACATCGACATCATCGGTAGTCTCCTCAAGATCGCGGAAAACCCATTTTATCGCCGCTGTCTTGCCGATGCCAGGAGCGCCATGGATGAACACATTGGTGCCATTGCGGCCTTCGATAAGCGGTTTTATGCAGCGCGCAATGTAATGCTGCTGCTGGTCGCGGAAGGGCAGAAGCTTGGGCACGTACTCCAGATCGAGCGCGTCCTCGTTCTTGAACAGCGTCTCACCACCACCCAACATCCCCTTGAACAGACCCATGACATGGATTCCGACGACTGAAGTTAATATACATTTCTATTGCTGTGTTGCACAATTATCTATTCTTTGACTACGATTATGCTGTGTTGCACAATTATCTATTCTTTGACTACGATTACATAGACTCTTCTTCCGATGAATCTCTTTGGAACGTCCGCTTTTGCTGATGTTCCAATC